>JBHEMU010000179.1:0-9816 GCA_046262415.1 Gaiellaceae bacterium
TCCCCGCGCACCTTGACCAGCACGCCGAGCTTCCGCGCGGGCGGGTGGACGTAGGCGGCGACCAGCTCGCCGTCCGAGGCCTCGAACCTGGCCGCCCCCCGCACGGTGATGTTCTCGCGGAGGCGCGCGGCCACGTCGACACGCTCGTCCTCGAGGGCCTCGACGGCACCTGGCCCCTCGCGGTCGACCGCGTCGAGCACCCCCCTCGCGAAGGCCAGGAACTGCTCGTTGTTCGAGACCGGTTCGGTCTCCGCGCCGACTGCGACCAGCGTGCCCCGGCTCTCGCCGACACGCTCGAGCACCTTCCCCTCCGTCGTCCCGCGCCCGGCCCGCTTCTGCGCGAGCGAGATGCCGCGCTCGCGCAGGAGCCTCTCTGCCTGACCCATGTCGCCGTCCGTGTCGACGAGGGCGCGCTTGCAGTCCATCATCCCGGCCCCCGTCCGGTCGCGTAGCTCCTTCACGAGCGCCGCCGTGACCTCAGGCATCGGCTCGCGCCTCCTCCAGCGGGGCGGGCTCCGGCTCGGGCTGGCGCTCCGGCGGGGCGGCGGCGGCCGCGGCGGCGGGCGGCTCCTCTGAGGGCTCCTCGGGCGGTGCCTCGACCTGGCTCTCGCCCTGGCTCAGCACCTCGTAGGCGGGGTCGGCCGCGATCTCCTCGGGAGGCCGCGCCTCCTCGTCGGCCGGCGCCGCCTCCTCGGCCGGGGTGACCAGCTCTTCCACGGTCACCTTGGTCGTGCCCGCCGCGATGCCGTCGGCGAGGACACGGGCGATCAGGGTGCACGACCGGATCGCGTCGTCGTTGCCGGGAATGACGTAGTCCGCCTCGTCCGGGTCGCAGTTCGTGTCGACGAGAGCGACGACGGGCAGGCCGAGCCGCCGCGCCTCGCGGACGGCGAGCTGCTCCTTGCGCAGGTCGACGATGAAGATCGCCTCGGGCTGCCGGCGCATGTCGGCGACGCCGCCGAGGTTGGCCTCCAGCTTCTCCAGCTCGCTCTGCATCGCCATCCGCTCCTTGGCAGGCAGCAGCTCGAGCTGGCTCTCCTCCTTGAGCCGGCGCAGCTCGTGCAGGCGCTCGATCCGGTCGGAGATCGTGCGCCAGTTCGCCAGCAGCCCCCCGAGCCAGCGATGGTTGACGTAGGGCATGCCGACGCGCTTGGCCTGCTCGGAGACCGCGTCCTGCGCCTGCTTCTTGGTACCGACGAACAGGATCGAGCCGCCGCGCTCGGCGACGGTCCGGGCGAACGCGTAGGCGTCCTCGAGCAGCTGGAGCGTCTGCTGGAGGTCGATGATGTAGATGCCCCCGCGCTCGGTGAAGATGAACCGCTTCATCTTCGGATTCCAGCGCCGGGTCTGGTGGCCGAAGTGCACACCGGCCTCGAGCAGCTCCCGCATGGAGACGACGGACATGGGCTCAGCCCCTCTCTTCGGTTTGATGGGCGCTACATCCGGCGGGCTCGGGTGGAACCGGCGCTCCGTCAGGGCGCCGGCACCGCCACCAGGGCGGATCGCCGGGTCGGGTTCCGGTCGCAGCGGATGGTACCAGCGGCTCCCCGGCGGGCTGCGCGACCGCAGTGGGGTACGCCGATCGGCGACGACAACGTCTGGACGGACACCTGGGACGCCGGCGAGGACTGGTGCGTCCGCGGAAAGCGAGCGGGACGCTTACCGGCGCGCCCGCTCGAGCGCGGCGGCCAGGTCGGGCGGCAGCGGGGACGCGACGTCGATCTGCTCGCCGGTGAACGGGTGCTCGAACGCCAGCCTCGACGCGTGCAGGAACTGGCGGCGAAGGCCCGGGAACGGCACCCCGTAGACCGCGTCCCCGGCCACGGGCAGGTCGATGGCTGCGAGGTGGACGCGGATCTGGTGCGTGCGGCCGGTCTCGAGGCCGACGTCGAGGAGCGCGTGCGCGGGCAGGAGCTCGGCCACCTCGAAATGAGTCACGGCCGCGCGGGGCTGATCGCTGTCCAGCGAGCGGCGGGTCGGCTCGGAGCGATCGCGCCCGATCGGCGCCTCGATCCTGCCCCGGCGCGAGCGCGGGCGGCCCCGCACGAGCGCGAGGTATCGCCGCTCCAGCGCACGCCGGCGCACGAGCTTCGACAGGAGGCGATGCGCCTCCTCGCCGCGGGCGACGACGAGCAGCCCGGAGGTGTCACGGTCGAGGCGGTGGACGATCCCCGGGCGGTCCGGCTCCGGTCCTCCCGCCGCGGAGTGGGCGAGCAGTCCGTGGACGAGCGTGCCCGTCGCCCGGCCGGCGCCCGGATGGACGGCGAGACCCGCGGGCTTGTCGACGACGAGCAGGTGGACGTCCTCGTACGCGATCTGCACGTCCATCGCTTCGGCCTGGAGAACGGGTTCCTCTGCGGGCTCGAACTCGACCACCTCGCCGGCGGCCAGCCGGTGGCCCTTCGAGCGGGCCGTCCCCTCGACGAGCACGCCGGCCGCGACCAGCCGCTCGGCCGCCGCCCGCGATCCGATCTCGGGCTGCGCTGCGAGGAAGCGGTCGAGTCGCTCCCCGGCCGCCTGGGGCGGCACTCGCCGCCGCAATTGGCTCGCCTACCGGGGACTGCCGAGGAAGAGCGGACCCGACCCCTCGGTCGTGCGCGCGGGTCGATCCGCGGCCACGAGCCCGATCAGCAGGATCGCGACGCCGACGACGATGAAGCTGTCGGCGAGGTTGAACGCGGGCCAGTAGCGGAAGTCGAGGAAGTCGGTCACGTGCCCGAGCCGGATGCGGTCGACGAGGTTGGCGAGGCTGCCGCCGATCAGCAGCCCGAGCGCCGTCGGCAGGACCGGGTGCCTCGCCCCCGCGCGGGCGAAGAAGAGCAGCATCCAGCCGACGGCGAGCGCCGTCAGCACCGTCACGACCGGCGTCGCGCCCGCGAAGAATCCGAACGCGATGCCCGAGTTCTGGACGTGGTGGATCGAGAACGGCCCCGCGACGTGCACCTCCCCGTCCAGCCCGAGCGTGCTCGAGACGAGCTGCTTCGTCAGCTGGTCGGCAACCAGCGCCGCGCCGGCGACGGCGGCGAGCCCCAGCCACTGGCCGGACTGCGCCGCGAGCGAGCGCTCCGCCGCGGAGATGGGCGCGAGCCCGTTCGTCGTCGACCCCACCCGCACGTCCACGGTCCGCTCCGTCAGCCCCGCTCTTCCCTTCGCCTGCAGTCGATGCACTGGGTCGTGTACGGGCGCGCCTGCAGGCGTTCCTCGGCGATCTCCCGGCCGCAGGTGACGCAGGTGCCGTAGGTTCCCGCCTCGATCCGCGCGAGCGCCCCGTCGATCTCCTCGAGCAGGTGCTCCTCGTTCTCCTCGAGCGTGTAGTCGATCTCGCGGTCGACCGTCACGGTGGCCATCTCGGCCATGTGATTGTCGATCGGCATCTCCTGCGACTCGTCCTCCAGCGAGCCCGGGTTCTCCCGGTGCAGGTTCTCGAGCGCGTTCACGATCCGCTGCCGCTCCTCCTGCAGGGCCTGCCGGAAGGGAGCCGTGTCGACCGGGCTCACGCGACGCCTTCCAGCCGGCAGGCGTCACCGTGCCGCCCGACGATCTCCGTGCGGCGGGAGCCCGGAGCGACGCGTACCCGGAGTCGGGTGGGCGAGGGAGCCACGATCCAAGTATAGGGAGAGGTCGAGCCGACCTCAGGCAGCCCGCGCTTCCGGTGCCGGCCCGCCCGACTCGTCCACGATCGCGAGCGCGGAGCCGAGCAGGGCGCGGACCCGCGCCGCCTCGGCGCGTAGCCGCTCGGCCTCGGCGCCCGCCTCCCGCACGATCGCCCGGGCCTCGGCGCGAGCCTCGCCCAGGATGCGGTCGGAGTCCTGCTTGGCCTGGTCGCGGAGGTCGTGAGCGGCGCGCTCGGCGGAGACGAGCGTCGTGCGGAGCAGGGTCTCGAGATCGCGGTGCCGGGCGAGCTCCGCGTCCAGGTGCTCGACCCGGTCCTGCAGGTCGGCGCGCTCACGCCAGACGGCCTCGAAGCTGTCCGCGATCTCCTCGAGCACGGCGTCGACCGACGAGCGGCGGTACCCGAGTAGCAGGCCGCGACGGAGCCGGAGGTGACGGATCTCGACGGGTGTGTAGGACATGTGTCCTCCTTGGCTAGTGGAGCCGGTCGAGCAGGTTGAGCAGCAACTGGTCGAGGATCACGAGCACGAACACAGCCACGACCGGTGAGAGGTCGAGCGGCCCGAGCGGCGGCAGCACGCGCCGGAACAGGCGCAGGTACGGCTCGCAGACGTCGGTCAGGAACTGCCTGATGCGGTAGAGCCAGGGTCGGTACGGAAGCTGGAACCAGGAGAGGAGGATGTGCGCGAAGACCAGGAGGAGGTACACGAGGATGAACACGTGCACGAAGCTCCGCACCGAGGAGACGACGTCGGCGAGTAGGCCGAGGCCGGCGACGGTCACGCCCATGAGCCTAGGTTCGCGTCCGTCACGGACGTTCCTTGCGAGCCACGTGTCGATCTACGCCTGGTTGAAGAAGCCGCGCTCGAGCATGCGCGCGCGCTCCTCCGCCGACACCTCGACGTTCCGCGGCGTGAGCAGGAACACCTTGTCGGCAACCCGCTGCATGCCGCCGTCGAGGGCGTAGGTGAGGCCGCTCGTGAAGTCGATCAGGCGCTTGGACAGCTCTGAGTCGGAGCTCTGGAGGTTCAGGATCACCGGTACGTGGTCCTTGAACTTGTCCGCGATCTGCTGCGCGTCGTTGAAGCTCCGCGGCACGACGAGGTGGACCTGGACGGGCGGACTCGCGGCGGCCTCGAGCGACCGCGGCCCGCGGGCCGGCCGCAGGGGCGTGGCGCGGGGCGTCCGCTCGGCCGACTCCGTCCAGTCGTCGAACTCGCCCCCACGCCGCCGCGGCGCGAGGCGGCGAACGTTCGGACGGTCGCTGTAGGTGCGCTCGAGCTCCTCGTTCGTGACGTAGCCGTCCTCGTCCCAGTCCTCGTCCTCCTCGGCGATGCCGAAGTAGACGAGCGTCCGATTCCAGAGGTCGCCGAGGCCCACGTCGCCGGGAATGTTAACCCTGCCACAACACGGAGCCGACCCGGACGTACGTCGCGCCCTCCTCGGCGGCGACCCTGTAGTCCTGGCTCGTGCCCATCGAGAGCTCGGTCAGGCCGTGCCGCTCGGCCAGCTCGCGGAGCCGGCGAAAGTAGGGCCGGGAGGCCTCTGGGTCGTCCGCGAGCGGCGGCATCGTCGAGAGGCCGCGGATCTCGGGACCAAGGCCGAGGAAGCGCTCGAGCGCGTCCGGGTCGATCCCGGACTTCGTCCCCTCCCCCGCCAGATTGACCTGGACGAGCGCGGGGCGCTCGACGCGGCGGGCCGCGGACTCCGAGTCGAGCGAGTGCACCAGCTCGCAGATCCGGTTGACGATCGGCGCCTTGCGACTCTGCAGGTGCCCGATGAAGTGCCAGCGGAAGGCGTCGCCGTAGGCCGCGTGCTTCGCCTCGAGATCCTGGGCCCGGTTCTCCCCCACGACCTCGATCCCGGCCCCGGCCAGCGCGGCCAGCTCCTCCACGGGCACGTACTTGGTCGCGGCGACGACGGTGACGCCGGGACCCACCTCCGCGCGGATCCGCTCGTACCGGGCCCGGATCGCGTCGGGGTCAGACGACAAGGCCGATCACCCCCTGGCGTCCCGTCTCGCCGGCGTCCCGGCGGTGCGAGAAGAAGAGGTCCGGGCGGCAGGCCGTGCAGAGATCCAGGCGCTCGACCCGCTCGACGCCGGCACGCTCGAGCGCCCGCGCGGTCGCCGTCCACAGGTCGGCGGTGCCGTTGGCGGCAACGTCCGCGCCGTAGGCTGCGCGCAGCGGCCCGGCGACCTCCTCTCCCACCTCGTAGCAGCAGGGGCCGATGCCGGGCCCGACGGCGGCCGCGAGCCTGCCCCGGCCGAGCGCCGCCACGCCCGCCTCGACGATGCCCGCCAGGACCCCCGCGCGGCCCACGTGCAGGACCGCGAGTGCCGGACGGCCGTTCGTGCGGGCGAGCACCACGGGCAGACAGTCGGCGCCGAGGGCCAGGACCGACACGCCGGGCTCGTCCGTCCAGAGGCCGTCGCCCGGCCGGCCGCGGTCGCCCGCCCGCGCCCGCCGGACGGTCGCCCCGTGCACCTGACGGTTCATCGCGATCGCGCCCGCGTCCGCTCCGACCGCGGCGCAGAGCCGGCGCCGGTTCTCCTCCACGCGCCCGAGCGCGTCGTCCGTCAGCAGCCCCAGGTTGAGGCTCGCGAACGGCCCCTCGCTGACGCCGCCGGCGCGAGTCGAGAAGGCCACCGCGTACGGGCCGGGCGCCTCCCAGCGCAGAAGCGGCGGTGCGGGCTCGGTCACGCGCCCGCGATCAGCTCGCGCGCCGCCGCGAGCTCGGAGTCGCGGCCGTCCAGCTGGCCGTTCAGCTTCCGGCGCCGCAGCTCGGCCAGAACCTCGCCGACACGCGGCGACTCCTCGAGACCCAGCTGCGCCAGGTCGGCGCCGCCGATCTCCAGACGGATCCCGTGCAGGGTGCGGAAGTACTCGCGGAGGGGCGCGAGCTCGCGCAGCGCCAGGGCGAAGAGCGGGGCGTCCGGCGCGTAGGGCTCGGCCAGCGCCACCACCTCGGCCGCCTCGGGCGTCCGCCCCTCGAGCGCCTCGACCAGCCGGGGCCCGACCGTGACGGCGGCGGCGATCCGCTCGACGTCCCGGACCTTCAGCCGCAGCTGCTCGAGCCAGTCGTAGACCTCGTCCGGCGACAGCCGCCGCGCGAGGGCCGCGAGCCCGAGCCGCCAGGCGGGGATGCCCAGGCCGAACTCGTCGCTCAGGGCGTGCAGCCGCTCGAGCAGGGCCACCGCCTCCTCGTCGGCTGCCAGGTGCGGGTGCACGGCCCGGTCCGCGCCCAGCTCGCCGAGCCGGAGGATCGAGGCCCCGACCCGGACCTCCGCGAACTGGAGGATCAGCTCGTCGCGCAGCCGGGCCGAGGAGAGGTGGCCGACGAGCCCCATCTCGATGCAGCCGCGCGCGAGGCGCAGCGTGTGCTCGTCCATCCGGAACCCGTAGCGGCTCTCGTAGCGCACGGCGCGGAAGATGCGGGTCGGGTCGTCGATGAAGGAGAGGTTGTGCAGCACGCGGAGCGTCCCGGCGGCGAGGTGGCGGCGGCCGTGGAAGGGATCGACGAGCCGGCCGAAGTCGTCGCCCTTCAGCGACGCCGCCATCGCGTTGATCGTGAAGTCCCGGCGGAACAGGTCCTCGCGGATCGTCGCGTGCTCGACCGCCGGCAGGGCTGCGGGCGCGTCGTAGAACTCCGTCCGGGCGGTGACGACGTCGACGCGCTCGTCCTCGCCGTAGAGCACGACGGCGGTGCCGAACTTCCGGTGCGGCCGGAGCCGACCGTCGAGGGCCCGGGCGAGGGTCTCGGCGAGCTCGATCGCATCGCCCTCCACGGCGATGTCGACGTCGAAGCTCTCCTCGCCGAGCAGGATGTCCCGCACCGTCCCCCCGACGAGGTAGATGCCCGCATAGGGCTCGCTCGCCGCGGCGACCGCCTCGAACACGGGCGCGAGGCGCTCCAGGCGTTCGAGCTCGGCCGCGATCGTCGGTGCGCCGGCATCCTCGTCCGCCGCGCTCGTCCCGAGGGCGCGCAGCAGGTCGCTCCGCGTCACCACGCCGACGACCCGGTCGTCGCGCAGGACGGCGACCCGGCCCTCGCCCGTGGCCGAGAGCAGGCGCTGGAGCTCGGGAACCGTCGTCTCCTCGTCGCAGGTCGGCACGCGGGAGGCCATGATCCCGCGGACGGGCGCGTGCGAGAGCTCGTGCGCGACCGCCTTGTCCAGATCCTCCCGGCCGACGACGCCGGCGAGCCGCCCCTCCTCGAGCACGAGGATGCCGCTCTGGCCGTGCCGCTGGCAGGCAACCATCGCGCGCGCGACCGTCTCGTCCGGGGAGACCGAGCGCGCCGGCCGGGACATCACCTCGCGGGCCGTCGCCGGCGGCCGCAGGGCCGAGGCCAGGCCGGCCTCGAGCAGCCGCCTCGCCTCGCCGAGCGGGACGCGGAGGATCGCGGAGGAGGCCTGTGCATGGCCGCCGCCGCCCACGGCCTCCGCGGCGGCGGCCGCGTCGAGCTCCGGGATCCGGCTCCGGACGACCGCGAAGACGCGGCCGTCCATCTCGACGAGCAGGGCGAGCGCGCGGCAGTCGGTCAGGTCGACGACCTTGTGCGCGAGCGTCGAGATCCCCTCGACGTAGGACGGCCAGGTCACCGCGGCGACGAGCACCTCGACGCCGCCGACCTCGACCTGCTCGAGCGAGTCGAGCAGCGCGTTCAGCAGCTTCCGTTCCGTGTCGGCGAGCGGCAGGTGCAGGTAGCGCGCGACGAGCTCCTGCCGGGCGCCGTGGCGCAGGCACCAGGACAGCGCGTCGGCGTCCCGCTGCGTCGCGCTCGGGTACGTGAGCGAGCCCGTGTCCTCGTGGATGCCGAGCGCGAAGGCCGTGGCCTCGGCGGGCGTGACCGCGATCTCCCGCTCGGCGAGGATGCCGACGAGCGTCGTCGTCAGGGCGCCGTCGGTGGAGAGGACGGCGTTCGTCGGCGAGACCCAGTCGGGCAGCTCGCCGCCGTGGTGGTCGAAGACGACCTTCTCGACGGCGGGGTCGAGCGCGACCTGCTCCAGCTCGCCGAGGCGGTCCGCGCTGGTCGTCTCGACGACGATCAGGCGCCTGATCCGGTCGAGCTCGAGCCGGCCCGCCTCGACGACGGCGAGCTCGTCAGCGTGCAGCCGGCAGAACTCGCGGACGTTGCGGTTCAGCGAGCCGGAGAGGCAGACAGCGGCGTTCGGGTAGAGCAGCCGGGCGGCCAGCATCGCCCCGAACGCGTCGAAGTCGGTGTTGCCGTGCGTGACGATGACGTCGTCGGCGCGCATGGATCCATTGTGCGCTAGGCGGCGCTTGCGACGCCGACCTCAGGAGCGCGGGCTTGCCCGTGCTCCGTCTGAGCCGAGCGCACGAGCGCATCCGGGTAGAGACCCCACGCTCCTACGGCTTGATCTACAGGAGCGCGATCGCCTCGATCTCCACGAGCGCCCCGGAGGGCAGCCGCGAGACCTCGACCGTCGAGCGCGCGGGCGGGCTCTCGCCCACGTGCCGCGCATAGACCTCGTTCATGCCCTGGAAATCGTCCAGGTTCGTCAGGAAGACGGTCGTCTTGACCAGCCGGTCGAGGTCGGACCCGGCCGCCTCGAGGATCGCGCGCAGGTTCGCGAGGACCTGCTCCGTCTGTTCGGAGATCGTCCCTCCCTCGAGCTCCTTGCCGCCGGGCCGCAGCGCCAGCTGGCCGGAGACGAACACGAGCTCGCCGGCCCGGATCGCCTGCGAGTAGGGCGCTCCCTGGAAGGGCGCGGGCGCAGCCTCGGTGCGGACGACACTCTTCTCCATTTACGTCTCCCTCCGGGTGCGGGGACGGCAGGCCTGGGCGAGCGCGACGCCGAGCGACTTGAAGATCGCCTCGAGCACGTGCTGGGGGTCGGAGCCCGCGAGCAGGCGCACGTGCAGGGTCAGGCCTGCCCCGTTCGTCAGCTCGCGGAGGAAGTGCGCGACGAGGTCGGTGTCGAGCCCGCCGACGCGCTCGTCCGTGAGATCGACGTTGGCGACGACGAGCGGGCGCCCCGAGGCCTCGATCGCGACGTGAGCCAGCGCCTCGTCCGCCGGCACGACGCCGGAGCCGTGCCCCCGGACGCCCTCGGCCCGGAGCTGCTCGGCCAGGGCCTCGCCGAGCGCCTGCCCGGCGGCCGTCACCTCGGCCTCGGCGCCTCCGGGGGCCACCTCGAGCGCGAGCTCGAACGACGCGTGCTCGGCCAGGAGCGTCAGC
>JBHEMU010000180.1:0-10859 GCA_046262415.1 Gaiellaceae bacterium
GCGAGCAGGTTCGTCCATCCGATGTCTTCGAGGCGGCGGACGAGAAGGGCTTCCGCTGTTTGCGCCTCGCCGCGGGCGAGGCGCATTGCAACGACCACACGGATCGCGTCGGGATCATCCTCGAACCCAACGAGGAGTTGCTCTGCCTCGTCGAAGCGAGCCTGCAGGACGCGGATCCCCGCCAGGCGCGTGGCCGGGGGCACACAGCGCGATCGCTGCCCGGCCTCGGTCAGCTCGCGGATCGCGGCGACGAGTTCCTCCTCGGCGGCGTCGACTCGCCCGTTCGCAGCGAAGACGTCGGCGCAACAGGTGCGGCAAAACGCGAGCAGCGTCACGTGGTCGTAGCGCCGCACGAACTCCTCCAGGACGCGGCTCCACTGCTGTGGCCGTTCGGCATCCCCGGCCCGCTCGCACGCGAGCATCAGCGTGCAGCAGACATCGGCGAACGTGTCGAGACTTGCCGGCTCGCCACTCGTCGCCGCCGCCATCGCCTCGTCGAGGTGCGCGAGGCCCTCGTCGATCTTCCCGACCGCGACTTCGGCGAAGCCGAGCTGGGCGAGCGCGCGAAGCTCGAGATCCGTGTCGGCCGCGGCGAGCGCGACCTCGAGCGCCAAAGAAGCGAGCCGAGCCGACTCCTCGCTGTCGCGGGCGCGCTCGGAGCGCGCGAGGTCGAGCCATCCCTGCTCGGCGCCGGGCGCCACATCCCGAAGCAGCCGCTCCGCCCGCGCCAGCCAGCCCCTCGCAGCCGCGTCGTTCCCGAAGGAGACTGCGTACTCCCGCGAAAGCCAAAGAGCAATGCGCGCGGCCCGTGCAAGCTCGCCGTCTCGACGGAACCCTGCATACGCCCGTTCGCGATAGACCACGGCATCGCGCTGCTCGCGGAGCCACCAGAGAGCGCGGCCGAGCCCATCGAGCGCCTCCGGGGATTCGACTGCGGTCAGGGCACTCGCAAACGCCTCGCGCGCCCCAGGCCAGTCTCCAGTCGCCAGCGCCTCATAACCCCTGGCCAGATGGTCTTCCGCCTGGGCGACAGTCGCACTCACACGACCGGAGTATGCCGTCGGTTACGGGTGGAAGCGCAGGAGTCATCCCCGCGGGGCCGGGACCTCCGTCTACCGGACTCGTGCGATGCGGGTGTTCCGGCGATTGAAGCCAGGTGAGTTTGGACGACCCCGAGCACGACCTCGTAGTAGTCCTTCGAAGACGCCGGTTCCTGGGGCAGCAGAAGGGCAGCAAACGCTCGAAATCGAACCCACGCAATCCATGCACAAATTAGGCGCCAGAAGCCCGCAGAGCCGCATCAATAGAGCGATTGCGCGTCAATCGTCGCCAATCGTCGTGTTCGTGGAACAAGCCTGTCACGCCGGAGGTCGCGGGTTCGAGTCCCGTCGCTCCCGCTCTGAAAGTCCTGCTTGCGTGGATCTTTGGTTGCGTGTTCGTGCGGCGGCGCCGTGAGCGCGTCAAGGTTCTGGGCACGGCTCCAGAGCAGGCCGGAGTCGTCACGCACATCTCGGCTGTTCTGGTTGCCTCGGGGAAGTCGTCTGGATCGCCTTCTCTTCCTCACCGCCAAAGGCGTGTCGTCGCGCACGATCGCGCTTGAGTTCCGCGTTCGCACGAGCGTGGTCCCGCTCAGAAGCCGAACTGGACGTTCCAGAAGTACCAGAGGCTGGAGGTCCCCCAGAGGACGGCGAGCACCCCGAAGAGGGTTCCTCCCACGACCGGCAGCGTCCAGCGCGGGTGGTCGTGGTCCCGCACGAAGAACACCTTGACGGCGAAGACGCCGTAGACGAGCGTGCCGAAGATCGAATGCGCGAGGGCGCGCGCGTCGGTGCTCTGGAAGCCGAGGATGAAGATGCAGTGGAAGGCGACCGGAAGCGTGCAGGCGAACGCCAGCCGGCCGGACCAGCGGTGAGCCGCCTTCACGACGGGCTGCGGCAGGCGAACGACCGGCTTCAGCTTGCCGAAGATGCGCGCCGCCGTTGTCACCTGCACGAGCGCCAGAACGCCCGCCGCCGTCGCGAACCACGCCTTTCCGGCGATCGCGGACGAGAAGACGGACTCCATCATGTCCGTGTAGGTCGAGTTGACGCTGGCGAGCATCGGCGCGGGCCTCTCGACACCGACGCTACTCGTTACGATCGGCGTGTGTCCAGGCCCGTGCGGCTGCTGGTCGTACCGCTGATCCTCTTCGCCACGGTCTCCGGCGCCGCCTACGGACTCGCACAACTCCATCCGGCCAGGCCCGGGACCCCCAAGACGAGCGGGAAGATCGTTCTCGGCGACGCGTACAACGGCCAGCTTCTCTTCGAGCAGACGTGCGCCGGCTGCCACGGAGACGGCGGTACGGGCGGCGGGATCGGCCCGAGGCTCAAGGGCAGCTCGATCAGCCTCGCCGAGGCAAGCGCGAGGATCCGGGACGGCGGCGGCACGATGCCGGCGAACCTCGTGCGGGGCCGGGAGCTCCGGGACGTCCTCGCGTACCTCAGGACGATGCTGCGGGCGGGGTAGCCGCCGACGCGGACATCTGCGGCCAGAACCGGGATGCCGCCGGCCAGGGCGAGCGTCGTCCGGCCGCCGAGCAGCCACCGAACCCGACCGCGAGCCAGGCCGTGGGCTGCCCGAGGCGGGCGCGGCGCGAGGCGATTAGCCAGAGGCGCCGTCGCCGTCGCCCTCGCCGGGTGCGGGGGCGGAGGTCTGTCCAAGACCGACTACGAGCAGAGGGTGCGGGCTGTCTACGCCGGCGTCCAGCGGGCCTTCAGGGCGACCGACGTGCCGCTCGCCCGCCTGGCGGAGCGCGTCGCCGCCGCCCAGCGGCAGCTCCGGGCCGCCGCCGACGAGCTCGACTCGGTCGAGCCGCCGGGCGAGGTCTCCGAGCAGCACCGGGAGATCGTCAAGGGCCTCCGCGAGTACGCGGACGACGTCGAGGAGCTCCGCGTGGCGGCCGCGAACCGGGATCAGCGGCGATCGACGCCTTCAACGAGAAGCTGCCGCGAAACAAGGCGGTCGCGTGGATCGCCGAGGCGGCCGAGGAGATGAAGTTCAAGGGGTACGACCTCGGCCCGATCGCCGAGGAGTAGCCCGGGCCGGCCTTGACGCCGGCCCGGGCCAGTTCACGCTGGCGACGCTACCGGGCGACGCTCGCCCGGCCCGCGTACCAGGTCCGCTTCCCGTGCAGGTCGACGACCTGGAGCCGGTAGCTCGACGAGCCGCCGCGCCGCGCCGTCCTGTCGACGAAGCGGTACGCGGCGCCCGCCGCCTTGCCGGAGTGCTTCGCAGGGATCAACGCGCGATTCAGCTGCTTCCCGTTGCGGAAGAGGTTGAAGCCGAGCGTCTTCGACTCCGCGGCCGTCCGCCACGTGACGACCGTGCCGCCGGCGCTCCGGCGGGCCCCGAAGCGGGCCACGTGGACCGAGGTCGGCCCGGCCAGCGCCAGCGTGACGGCCGCGAGGGCGTCGATCCGGCCCCAGCCGAACGTGTTGTTCGGCACTTCCGTCGCCGTGTCGCCGCCGCAGCCCTGGGTCGTCTTCAGCTCGACTGTGGTCTGCTCGATGATGCCCTCGATGAACTCGACGTCCCGAGCCTTCGCGGGCTGGGTCTCGAGCAGGGCGTCGACGACGAGCGCCACGAGGCCGGCCACGTGGGGACCGGCCATGCTGGTGCCGCTCAGGCTCCCGTACGTGCTGTCCGTGGCCCGGAGGCTCGAGAACACGGCCGAGCCCGGGGCGACGATGTTCGGCTTCAGAAGCCCGGCCGGCGCGGTCGGGTCGCCGAGCACCGGGCCCCGGCTGGAGAAGCCCGAGATCGCGTCGGTCGCGATGATCGTCGAGCCGACGGTGAACGCCTCGGGATAGCGCGCGAGGGGATGGTAGATCGTGCTGCAGATCGGCCCGTCGTTCCCGGCCGAGACCGCATAGACGATCCCCGAGGCGCGGCTGGCCTGCAGGACGTCCTGCAGCATCGGCGGCGGGCAGCCCTCGACGCATCCCCAGGAGTTGTTGGTCACGTGCGGACGCTTGGACGGGTCCGGGATCGTCCCGTCGATCCTCGTCGGGGCGAGGAACCACTCCATGCACTCCATGTAGGTCGGGACGACGCCGATGCCGTTCGACATGTTGCGGCAGGCGATCCACTTCGCGCCGGGTGCCATGCCGATCTGATTTTCGGCACCGTCGTCGCCGACGATCGTGCCCATCGTGTGGGTGCCGTGGCCGCCGCCGAGGAGCGTGTCGTCGTCGCACGGCGTCGGCGAGCTGGGCGCGCAGTCGGCGACGTTCGGGTTGTGGATCGCGTCGTGCCAGTTGTAGTTGTGGTTGGCGGTCGCTCCGTCCCACCCGCGGTAGTGGCTCTTGAGCGCGTTGTGCGTCCAGCGGACGCCCGTGTCTGCGCCGGCCACGACGGCTCCGTTGCCGTTGATGCCCTTCTCGTTCCAGGCCCGGTCGGCCTGCACCTTGGCGATGTTGTTGCCGACCGCTGTCGCCGCCTGCGGCCCCCGGGTCCGCGAGCTCACGGCGACCTCCTTCGGCAGCGTCACGCCGCCACGCCCGACCGGATAGATGCGCTTGACGTCTGAGCGGGAGGCGAAGGCTTCGACGTCCGCCGGGCCACCCGTGGTCAGGACGAAGTTGGAGACCCAGAAGGACCGGTGCGGGAGCCCGCGCCGCTGGAGCTCGGCGATCACCGGGGCCTGCGAGGCCGCCGCGGTCGCCCTCAGCTCTTCGTAGACGAAGTGACCCTTCGCGTCGGGCCCGAGCTCGTAGGCGCGGCTGAGGTCGGCCTTGCGATTCAGGTAGATGATGAACTGCGTCTGGCCAGAGGCCGCCTGCTTCAGCACCGCCGGGTCGACCTTCGCCTGCCAGCCGGAGCCGGCCCCGCCGAAGGCCCCCGAACCCGCGACCAGACCGATCGCGGCCGTGAGCGTGAGTACAGCCGCCAGCGCGGCCCAACTTCGCTTCGAACTCATGTCCCTCCCCTTCGTAGGTCCGTTCGGACCGGTCCGTTGTAGCACGGATGCGCGGAACGGCATCCTCAGCGCTTGACCACGAGTGACGCCAGCATCCCTCGCTCACGATGATCGCCGAGCGAGCACCACAGCGTGAAGCGGCCGGCGCGCAGGCGCGCCGAGAGGTCGCGCGTCTCGCCGGGCTCGATCGCCGCGATCGCGTACGTGCGCGTCCCGCCCCGCCGCCGGAAGCGCAGGTCGTGCGCGTCCTCGCCGAAGTTCGCGAGCTGGACGATCGCCGGCCCCGCGACGATCGAGAGCCGGGACAGGCGCAGGTTGAACTCGTCGGCGACGACCTGGAGGCGCGCCGGCGGCCTCGCTCCGGCGCTTGGGAGCACGAGCGCGGCGCCGAGCGCAGCAACGGCCACGAGGCGGAACGGCGTGCCGGGAGCTGTCATTCGACACGTTGTAGCGCACGACCACGGCTCCGGGGTAAGCCGCCCGTAAGGCGGTGCTAGAAGGAGGCGAGATACTCCCGCATCCGCCGCACGAAGACCTCGCGCGAGAACCGCTGCGCTCCCGCGGCGAGCTCCCCGGCGTCCCACCGCTCCTCGGCGAGGCGGCGGACGGCGGCGCACAGAGCGCCGAGCTCCGCCTGCTCGAGCAGGACCCCGTCGACCCCGTCCCGCACGACGTCGCGGGCTCCCCCGCGCGCGAGCGCCACGACGGGCGTGCCGGAGGCGAGGGCCTCGACCATGGTGATCCCGAAGTCCTCCTCGCCGACGTGGATGAATCCGCAGGCGCGGGCCATCAACGCCGCGAGCTCGGCCTGGGAGACCCAGCCCAGCAGCTCGACGTTCGGCGGCAGGCTGCGCCGGAGCCGGGCCTCGAGCGGACCGACGCCCACCATCGTCAGGTTGTAGGGAAGCTCCCGGAACGCCTCCGCGACCAGCTCGGGCCGCTTGTACTCGACCAGCCGGTGCACCCACAGGAACCGCCCGGCCTCCTTCTCGGCGACCGGGTCGAAGCCCTCGACGTCGACGGGAGGATGGATCACGGCGGCTTCGCGCCCGTAGAAGCGGCGGACCCGCTCGGCCACCGCGCTCGAGATGGCCGCGTACCCGTGCGGCCGGGCCGAGGCCTCGAGGTCGAGCCGGCGCAGACGGCCCCTGAGCGCGCGCAGGGGCACGTCCTGGAGCCGCCGCGACGACCTCGGATCCGTCCCGGGCAGCCAGACGTAGCGGAGCGGCGTGTAGCAGTAGCACACGTGGAGGGCGTCCGGCCTCGGCCGGGCCTGGACCGCGAAGGCGTGGGAGGAGGAGACGACCACGTCGTAGGCGGAGAGGTCGAGGCGCCGGAACCAGTAGGGCATCGCCGGCAGCAGCCACCGCCAGCGGCCGGGGTCGTGACCGCGCTGGCGCACGCCCGGCAGCGTCGCGAGCCGGCTCTCGCGCACGATCGCGCGGGCGAGGCCGGGCGGCAGGAGCTCCCTCGCCGCGTGAAAGGTCAGGATGTCGGGCTCGCTGCCCGGCGCGAAGACGCCGGTCCGCATCGCCTCGACCGTGCGCTCGGCGCCGTGGAAGCCCTGGAACCAATCGTGGACGATGGCGGGGCGCCCGCCGACCGGCGGCGCCCCCGCGTCGAGCTCGGTCAGCGACCCGGGCTGCGGCGGCGGACGATCGCCCCCGCGACGCAGGCGGCCGTGCTCGCGAAGAGGAGGACGGCGAGGAAGCCGAACCGGCCGCCGCTGGTGTCCGAGAAGATCCCGCCGGCGGCCGCGTAGACGACCCTGTCGGCCCGGCGCCGCACCGGCTCGAGATCGGGCTCGCGCCCGCCCTCGTCGTGAGGGACCGTCGTCTTCGGCCCGGTCGTGGTCTTCGGAGGCGCCGGCTTCGGCTTCGGCAGCGCCTGCTGGGGCGCGCCGTAGCTGGACGAGGTCGCGATCTCCTCGAGCACGCGCGCGTCCTCCCCGCCCTCCTCCCGGACGCGCTCGGTGGTCTGCCGCGGCAGGGGCCGCGTCGTCGGGTGCTCGTCCCCGAGGACGCTCGGGCCCCCGGACCCGGGTAGCATCTCGCGGTACTGCTGTACCGAGGAGTACTGTCCGGACTTGGGAGGGTCTTTCGCGAGTGCGTTTGCGGCAGGCGCCAGGAGCGCCAGCACCACGGCGAAGGTGAGGCACCCGCGGGGGGCGCGGTCCGCACCCGTGTGAGCTGCGTCGAGACTTCCAGCCATCGGATGATCAGTGTAGACAAGCGGCGAACGGTGCGGCTCGGGCTGCTCGGCTGCGTGATCGCCCTCGCGGCGGCAACCGCGGCGGCCCCGCCCGCGCGCGCCGCGAGCCGCCCGCTCGAGACGGGGATCGTCGACCCGATCACCTTCTCGGAGGATGGGGCGTCGATCGCCTTCCGACGTGCCCGCTCGGCCGGTACGACCGTCGTCAGGCTCTCGCTCGACTGGCGTCAGGTCGCCCCGGTCCGGCGCCCGCGGCGGTTCGACCCCACCGACCCCGCCGACACTGCGTACCGCTGGGAACAGATCGACCGGCAGGTGCGACTGGCCGTCGCCGAGGGACTGGAGCCCATCCTCACGATCACGAACGCTCCCCGCTGGGGAATGAAGCCGGATCCGCGGGCGGGCGGACTGCGCCGCGCCGACCCGGTCGAGTTCGGGCGCTTCACGCTCGCGGCCGCCCGCCGCTACGGCGGCGTCTTCAGGCCGGAGCCCACCGACGCGGAGGCGCCGGAGCGGCTGCCGCGGATCCGGATCTACCAGGCCTGGAACGAGCCGAACCACACCGGGAGAGCCCGGCTCAAGGCCGGAGCGCCCGACTGGTACAGGCAGATCGTGAACCGGTTCGCCGCCTCCGTCCACTCCGTCCACGCCGACAACCTGGTCGTCGCGGGGGGATCGTCGCCGTTCACGACGCAGACCTCGATGGCGCCGCTCCAGTTCATGCGGAAGCTCCTCTGCATGGCCGGTGGCTCCCGGCCGCACCCGGTCTGCGGCCGGAAGACGAGCTTCGACGTGTGGTCGCACCACCCGTACACCTCGGGGGGTCCCGAGCACTCCGCCAACGGCGGCGACGACGTCTCGCTCGGCGACCTGCCGCAGATGAAGCGGCTCCTGGATGCGTCCGTCCGCGCCGGACAGATCCGCTCGAGCCGGCCGATGCGCTTCTGGGTGACCGAGTTCGCGTGGGATTCTCGCCCGCCCGACCCTCGAGCCGTGCCGATGGCGCTGCACCGCCGGTGGGTGGCCGAGGCGCTCTACCGGATGTGGCGATCGGGCGTCAGCCTCGTCGCCTGGTGGCGCATCAGGGACGACCCGCTCCGCCTGAGCTACTACCAGTCCGGCCTCTTCTTCCGGGCCTCCACGATCGGCCTCGACAAGCCGAAGCCCTCGTTCTACGCCTTCCGCTTCCCGTTCGTCGCGTTCGCCGAGGAGGAGGGTGTCGTCGTCTGGGGCCGGACGCCCTTCGGCGAGCGCCGGCGCGTCGTCGTCGAGCAGACGTTCCCGGGCGGCTGGCGGTCGCTCGGCGCGCTGACGGCGAATGAGAACGGGATCTTCAGCGGCGTCTACCCGCGGGCCCCCGGCAAGGGGCTCCTCCGCGCCCGGCTGATCCTGCCCAAGGCCGTGTCCGTGCCGTTCTCGCTCACACGGCCGCCTGACCGCTTCTATTACCCCTTCGGCTCCTAGAGGGACCGCCCGTGCGCATCCTGCTCCCTGCCCACCAGGCGCGAAGCGGGGGTCTCGGAACGTCGCTCAGGGGCCTGTGCGCCTCACTCCCCGAAGCCCTCGGGCCCGAGGACGAGCTCGTCGTGCTCGGCGCGGGCGCGGCGATGCGGCGCGGCCCGGGGCCCGGGGGGAAGCTCGGACGCGTGCTCCGGGAGCAGGTCGTCGTCGCGCGCGCGGCGAGAGGCGTCGACCTCGTGCACCTCCCCGACCACCGGCCGGTGCTCGGCAGCCGCACGCCGTTTCTCCTCACCGTGTACGACCTCTTCTTCCTCGACCACCCGGAGTGGTTTCCGGCACCCGTCGCGCGCTACAAGCAGGCGATGTTCCGCGCCGCCCTGGCCAAGCGGCCGGCGGCGGTCGCCTGCGGCTCGGCCTACGCGCGGTCCCGGTTGCTCGAGCGCGCGCCCGGCCTCCCGGAGGAGCGAGTCCACGCGATCGCGCCGGGGCTCCCTCCGATCGGAGCGGCGCCTCCCGGGCGTGACGGGCTGCCCGACCCGTACTTCCTGACGGTTTCGAACATCGAGCCGCGGAAGAATCACCTCGGCCTGCTGCGGGCGTTCCGCCGCGCCCGGCGCCGAGGGCTGACGCTGCGGTGGGTCGTGCTCGGAGCCCCCGGGTATGCCGCCCGTCCGGTCATCCGCGAGCTCGAGGCCGAGGAGGGTGTGGACGTCGTCGGCTGGGCCGAGCCCGATCAGCTCGAGCGCCTCTACCGCGGCGCCGTCTTCGGGGCCACGCCCTCGTTCGCGGAGGGCTTCGGCTTTCCACCGCTCGAGGCGATGGCGCGGGGCGTTCCCGTCCTGTGCTCGACGGGGAGCGCCCTCGACGAGACCGTCGGCGGCGCGGCGCTGCAGGTTCCCGCGAAGGACGAGGAGGCCTGGGCCGAGGCCCTCCTGCGGCTCGCCGCCGACGAGTCCGAGCGCGCGCGTCTTCGCAAGCTCGGACTCGCCCGCGCCGCGCGCTTCGACTGGGCACGGACGGCGACCGAGTACGTGCGCTGCTACCGCGAAGCTCTCGCCTAGTAACGTGGGTCTCTACCCCGATGCGCTCGTGCGGTCGGCTCAGACGGAGCACGGGCAAGCCCGCGCTCCTGAGGTCGGCGTCGCGAGCGACGCCTAGCCGTGGCCGAGGGCCCCGAGGCGGCCGTCGCCGTCGTCGTCGTCAACTGGAACGGCGGGGACGACACCGCCGCCTGCCTGCGGTCGCTGGGCACCCTCGATCCCCCCCGCCCCCGGCCGGTCGTGGTCGACAACGGCTCCACGGACGGCTCGGCGGAACGCATCGCGGCAGAGTTCCCGGACGTCGACCTCGTCCGGTCGCGCCGGAACCTCGGCTTCGGCGGAGGGGCGAACCTCGGGATCCGCCGGGCCCTCACGCTCGGCGCCGACTTCGTCTGGCTGCTGAACAACGACGCGATCCCCGGCGCCGGCACGCTCGGCGCGCTGCTCGCCGAGACGGGCGACCGGCGAGTCGGGATCGTCGGGGGCGTGCTGGTCGACCCGGCCGACCCGGAGGCCGTGCTCGCCTGGGGCGGCGGGATCGTCAGCCCGCTCGCGATCACGACGCCGCTGGACGGCCCCGGCCGGATGCCCGATTACGTCGAGGGCTCGTGCATGCTGGTCAGGCGGGGCGTCTTCGAGTCCGTCGGTCTCTTCGACGAGGGGTTCTTCTTCTACTACGAGGACGCCGACCTCTGCCGGCGCGCGCGTGAGGCCGGGTGGCGCCTAGCGGTGGCGCCGGGTGCCCGGGTCGCGCACGCCGTGGGCGCCAGCATCAACCGCGACGAGGAGGGCCGCTCGCGGCGTGCCGACGAGCTTCAGGCCGAGTCGAGCGGCGTCTTCCTCGGCAAGCACGCGGGTCCCCTGCTCGTCCCCGCGGTCGCCCTACGGCTGGGCGGCATCGTGCTGCGTCGCGCCGGCCGCGGCGAGCTCGGCCGCGTGGCCGTCCTCGCCCGGGCCCTCGTGTCGGGCGCGCGGCGTGGGCGGCACCGGCGTCGCTTGCGACGCCGACCTCAGGAGCACGGGCTTGCCCGTGCTCCGTCTGAGCCGACCGCACGAGCGCATCCGGGTCGAGAGCCACACTCCTAGGCGTCGCCTGCGACGCCGACCTCAGGAGCACGGGCTTGCCCGTGCTCCGTCTGAGCCGACCGCACGAGCGCATCCGGGTCGAGAGCCACACTCCTAGGAAG
>JBHEMU010000181.1:0-44025 GCA_046262415.1 Gaiellaceae bacterium
GGCGGGGGCTCACCGCTCTATTGTTGCTGGCCGTGGGCCTGCTCGACGTGTGGAGGTTCTGTCCCGCCTGCCGCGCCGGCATCAAGGTCGACGGCGGCCGCGCCGAGTGTCCCGGCTGCGGATTCGTGGCCTACGCGAACCCGGCGCCCACCGCGAACGCCGTCTGTGTCGACGAACGAGGCCGCGTGCTGCTGGCGCGGCGGGCGGTCGATCCGGACCAGGGTCTGTGGGACATCCCCGGCGGCTTCCTGGAGGAGGGAGAGCACCCGCTGGACGGGATCCGCCGTGAGCTCCGGGAGGAGACGGGCCTCGAGGTCGAGCCGCTCGAGTTCCTGTGCGCGACGACGGACGTCTACGGGCACGGGCCCGGCGCGGCCGCGACGCTGAACCTGACGTGGACGGCTCGCGTCGTCTCGGGCACTCCCGAGCCGGCCGACGACGTCGCCGAGCTGCGCTGGTTCGCGCCCGGCGAGCTGCCGCCGCCCGAGGAGCTAGCCTTCGCGGATGCCGTGGCCGGGGTACTAGCGAGCTGGGTGGCCCGGCACCAGGACGCGTAGCGCCTTCGGCTCGATCCTGAACTCGAGCGGCGTCTCGAGCTCCGCCGGCTCACCGTCGACCGCGGCAGTGACGCGGTGGGCGTCCACGTCGATCGTGAACCGCGGCGCCGTCCGCTCCTCCCACGTCGTCGGCAGGACCCCGCCGGCGGCGTAGAGGTGCAGGAGACCGTCGTCGAGCCGCTCCCGCTCGCCGAGGGAGAGCAGGTCGAGGTGGTAATGGTTGTTGGCGACGAGGATGATCCGGGCGGGGAACGGAGTGCCGTCGACCCGGGCCCGCAGCGGCTCACGCCTGGCGACGGCGAGGGCGAGCGCGCGGGCCAGGGCGAGCGCGTCGCGGCGCCGCCGGTGGTGCTCCCGCCGGTGGACGAGCTGCGCGTAGAGACCGAGCGAGACGTTGTTGAGGAAGAGGCGGTCGCCGGCGCGGGCGACGTCGATCCGCCGCTCGATCCCGTCGAACGCTGCCAGCGCGGCGAGCGGATCGTCCCGGTCGAGTCCGATGTCGCGGGCGAAGTGGTTCCGCGTGCCGTACGGGACGCAGACGAAGGGAAGGTTTCGGGCGAGCGCGACGTCGGCCACGGGGGCCAGCGAGCCGTCGCCTCCCGCGATGCCGAGCGGACCGGCCGGGGCACTCCGAGCAAGCTCGCTCGCGTCGTCGCCGGCTTGCAGGACGCGCACATCGATCCCGCGCTGCTCCGCGCCTCGCCGCAGGCCGTCGAGCTCCCCGGACTCGGGGCCCGAGCGAGGGTTGATCAGGAGAAATCCGGGGGCCGGCACCACGGGAAGCTATAGGTCCCGGCGTCGGCCAAGTTAGGCCGTCCGGCTCATGCGCGCCGGGTAGAGCGGCCCGATCATGCGAGTGTGAACAGGAATCGCTCACTGCACTCGATCGAGGAGGACCTCCTCGGCGGCTGGCTCGAGGATTCGATCGAGTCCGGCCTCCGGACGCTCGAGGTCTACCTCGCCAAGCACGCGGCGTTCGTCGCGTACCTCGAGTCCCGCTAGTCTCGTTTACCCGCGCCGTGCGCGGGAATAGCCGGGCGCGTGAAGCTCAGCTATCTCCTCCGCGGGCTTCCTGGTCACCCGCTCCATCCACCGCTGACCGACGCGACGATCGGCATCTACACCTTCGCGACGATCGCGGGCCTCGCCGACGTGCTCGGGATCTCCGAGACCTCCGCGAGCCAGGGCTGGTGGCTGGCGCTCTTCGCGGGTCTGATCGTCACCGGCGCCACGGCCCTGACGGGCCTCGTCGACTGGCTCGACATCACGCGGGGCTCCGAGCTCTGGAAGACGGCGACCATGCACATGGCGGCGATGCTGACTGCGACGGTGTTCTTCCTGATCGCCCTGCTCACCGGGCGTGACGACTTCCACGCCGGCAACCTCACGGCCAGCGCGCTGATCCTGACCCTCGTCGGCTTCGGGCTGCTCACCCTCGGCGGCTGGCTCGGCGGCACGATCGTGTACGTGCACGGGATGCGGGTGCTGAACCTGGTCGAGGAGCCGGCCGACCGCGCGGTGTCGCCGACGCCGAAGCCCGAGAAGGAAGCCGCGGAGGAGTCCTAGTCCCGTAGATTCACGCGGTGCCGATCCTCGGAGTCGACGTCGGCGGGACGTTCACCGACGCCGTGCTCCTCGAGGACGGGCGCCTGCGGACGGCCAAGGTACCGACCGCGGCGCGGGCCGAGGAATCCGTGCTCGCCGCGGCCGGCGCCGTCGGCGCGGAGCGGGTCGACCGGTTCGCGCACGGCACGACCGCGGCGACGAACGCGCTGCTCGAGCGCAAGGGCGCGCGGACGGCGTTCGTGGGCACGGCCGGCTTCGAGCACCTGCTCCACCTGCGGCGGCAGGCCAGGGCGCACCTCTACCGGCCGTGCGCGCAGCATCCCGAGCCGCTCGTGCCGCTGGAGCGCTGCTTCGGCGTCCGGGAGCGGATGGGGCCGGACGGGGTGCTCGAGCCGCTCGATCTCGGCTCGCTGCCGGAGATCGACGCAGAGGCGGTGGCGGTCTGCCTGCTCTTCTCGTTCTGCCACCCGGCGCACGAGCAGGCGGTCGCGGACGAGTTGCGGCGGCGGTTGCCCGGCGCGAGGGTCGTCGCCTCTCACGAGATCTCCCCGGAGTTCCGCGAGTACGAGCGGGCGTCGACGGCGGCGGCGGACGCCTACCTCGGGCCTGCTGTTGCGCGGTACCTGGCGGGACTCGGGCGCCTCTGCGCGGAGCGCGGGCTCCCGGAGCCGTTCGTGATGCGCTCCTCCGGCGGCGTCACCTCGCTCGCCGAGGCGGCCGCGCATCCGGCGATCGTCCTCCTGTCCGGGCCGGCGGCGGGCGCGGCCGGCGCTGCGCGGATCGCCGCCCTGGCCGGGTACCCCGACGCGATCTCGTTCGACATGGGCGGCACCTCGACCGACGTGTGCCTGATCGAGGGCGGCGCCGTCGGGCGGACGAGCGAGCGTACGATCGCCGGGCTGCCGATCCGCCTGCCGAGCGTCGACGTGCACACGATCGGGGCCGGCGGCGGCTCGATCGCGCGCGTGGACGCGGGCGGTGCACTGCGGGCCGGGCCCGAGAGCGCCGGCGCCGACCCGGGCCCCGCCTGCTACGGGCGCGGCGGCGCCGAGCCGACGATCACGGACGCGAATCTGCTCCTCGGCCGCCTGCCGGAGCATCTCGCGGGCGGGGTGGAGCTCGACCGCGCTGCGGCGGAGCGCGCGCTCGGCGACCTGCGGCCGGAGGACGTCGTCGCCGTCGTGAACGGCGAGATGCTGCGCGCGCTCCGGCTCGTCTCGGTGGAGCGGGGTCACGACCCGCGCGAGTTCGTCCTCGTCGCGTTCGGCGGCGCAGGGCCGCTCCACGCCTGCGAGCTCGCCGAGGAGCTGGAGATCCCCGCCGTGCTGATCCCGGAGGCGGCGGGCGTGCTCTCCGCGCTCGGTCTGGCCGCGGGCGAGGAGCGGCGCGACCGAGTGCGCTCGTTCGTCGGGCCGCTCGAGCAGGCGGGGGAGCTGCCGGAGGAGGGGGAGGCCGACCTCCGCTACGCGGGGCAGTCCTTCGAGCTGACCGTGCCGCTCGGCGCCGGCGACCCGGCCGAGGCATTCCACCGACTGCACGAGGAGCGCTACGGCTATGCGGACCGCGGCCGGGCGCTCGAGCTCGTGGCCGTGCGAACGTGGGAGACGTCTCCGGCGCCCGAGCTCGAGCTTCGCCGCACGGCCCCTCTGGACGTATCCGGCCCGGCCGTGGTCGAGCTGGACGGCGCCACGGCCTGGGTGCCCGGGGGCTGGGGCGGCGAGAGGGACGAGCACGGGACGCTCCTGCTGACGAGATCGTGAGGATCGAGCTCCAGATCGTCGGCGGAGCGCTGCGCGGCATCGCTGAGGAGATGGGCGCCGTGCTCGTCCGCTCCGCCTTCTCTGCGAACATCAAGGAACGCCGGGACTGCTCGACGGCCCTCTTCGACGCCCGCGGGCGGATGATCGTGCAGGCCGAGCACATCCCGGTCCACCTCGGCGCCATGCCCGACGCGGTCGCCGCGGTGGTCGAGCTCGATCCCGAGCCGGGAGAGACCTACGTCCTCAACGACCCGTTCACCGGCGGCACGCACCTCCCGGACGTCACGCTCGTCTCCCGCACCGAGGTCGGCTTCGCGGTCACGCGGGCGCACCACGCCGACGTCGGCGGCAGCGAGCCGGGGAGCCTGCCCGCCGAGTCCCGCGAGCTGTTCCAGGAGGGGCTCGTGCTGCCGCCCGTCCGGCTGAGCGACGACGTGCTCAGGATCCTGCTCGCGAACGTCCGGAACCCGGACGAGCGGCGCGGCGACCTGCGCGCGCAGCTGGCGGCGCAGCGGCTGGCGGAGCGGCGCGTCGCCGAGCTCTGCGCGCGCCGCGGGCGGGAGGCGGTCGAGGCGTCGATGGACGGGCTGCACGCCTACTCCGAGCGGGTCGTCCGCGCCGCGATCGAGCGGCTCCCGGACGGGCGCTACGAGGCCGCCGACGTGGTCGAGGCGATCGAGGGCCCGCTCGAGCTTCGCGCCGCGGTGACCGTGGCGGGCGACGGCGTGGAGATCGACTTCGCGGGCACCGCCGCGCAGCACGCGGGGAACCTGAACTGCCCGCTCCCGGTCACGCGCTCGGCCTGCTACTTCGTCGTGCGCTGCCTGACGGCGCCCGATTTGCCGGCCTCGGGCGGTGCCTTCGAGCCCGTCACCGTCCGCGCACCGGAGGGGACGCTCCTCAACGCCCGGCCCCCGGCGGCGGTCGTGGCCGGGAACGTCGAGACCTCGAGCCGGATCGTCGACCTCGTCTTCAGCGCCTTCGGGCAGGCGCTGGACGTGCCCGCGCACGGCCAGGGGACGATGAACAACGTCTCCCTCGGCAGCGAGCGCTTCACCTACTACGAGACGATCGGCGGCGGGCAGGGTGCGTGTCCGGGCGGGCCCGGCCCCTCGGGCGTGCACGTCGCCATGTCGAACACGCTCTCGACGCCCACGGAGGCGATCGAGCTCGCCTATCCGCTACGCGTGCGGCGCCACGCGCTGCGCCCGGGGTCGGGCGGCGCCGGACGGTTCCGCGGCGGCGAAGGGGTAACTCGCGAGCTCGAGGCGCTCGAGCCGTGCCGGCTCTCGATCCTGAGCGACCGCCGGCTGCACGCGCCGAAGGGCGCCGCGGGCGGTCAGGACGGAGCCGTCGGGCGGAACCTCTTGAATGGCGAAGTGTTGCCGGGAAAGACGACGCGAGCGCTCGCCGCAGGCGACGTCGTCACGATCGAGACGCCGGGCGGGGGAGGGTTCGGCTCGCTCTACTAGGGCGCGCCCGGCGACTCAGCCTCCGCCGCCGCAGCCTCCGCCGCCGCAGCTGCCCCCTCCGCAGGAAGAACCGGAGCCCTCCCCACTACCGCACGAGCCACCGCCGCTCGTCCCGCCCTCGCCGCGCCGGAGCTCGGCGATCCGCTCTGGCGTCCACTCGTAGCCGTCCTCGACGCCGACGAGCGAGTCGACCGCGAACAGGAACGGCACGCCGGGGGTCGAGGGAACGTGTGGCGGGTGGTCGAGACGGTATTTCTCGAGCACCGAGAGTGTCTTGGCGAGCGCGCCCGGCATCGGCTCGGCCATCTCGAAGTCCGGCGTGTGGTGGAGGTACCGACCGAAGACCTCGTCGCAGAAGGTGTGGTAGGCGCGGCTCATCAGGATGAAGTCGTGCCACGCGTCGTCGACTGCCCTCGACGGCATGCCGAGCGTCCGCCGGCCCGAGCAGAGACACGCGAGAAACCAGTTGCGAAGGCCCTCCAGGACGAGTGTCAGCTGCTCCCGCGAGAGCTCCGGCTCGTACTGCCTCCGGACGCTCTCGCGCAGCCCGCTCGAGAACGAGTAGCCCTCGAGGAAGACGCGACGCATTTCGTTCTTGCTCTGACCGGCCTGGACGACGTGCGCAGGTCGACTGCGGTTGCGGCGACCCGGTTGACGGGGGACGCCGGTGCTGCGTGCCTTTCGCATCATCGCCTCCCTCTGTGTCGACGACTGACTCTAGGCGGCCTGCTCGGCGAGCCCGAGGTTCTTCTCGAGCATCCCCTTCGGCTGCGCTCCGACCGCGGTCGCCTCGGGCTGGCCGTCGCGGAAGAGGATCATCATCGGGATCGAGACGACGCCGTAGCGCTGGGCGAGGTCCTGCTCCTCGTCGATGTTCACCTTCACGATCTTGACGTCGTGCTCGGCCGCGATCCGGTCGAGGACGGGCGCGACCGCGTGGCAGGGCCCGCACCACTCGGCCCAGAAGTCGACGATCACGGGCGTCTCGCTGGCGAGCACTTCCTGCTCGAAGGTCGTCTCGGTGACTGCGGTGGCCATTCAGGAGTCCTTTCGCTTGCTTGCCGGTTGCAACGATCCGCGCGCCTGCGGTGTTCCCGAAACCCCGCCTTACAATCGTCGTCATGCCGGACGTCTTCGCCCGCCTGCCGCCGCTCCCCGACCATCCCGCGCTCGAGGAGGCGGTCCTCGACCGCTGGGAGCGGGAGCGGACGTTCGAGCGGCTTCGCGAGCTGAACCGGGAGGGGCCGCGCTTCAGCTTCGTCGACGGCCCGGTGACGGCGAACCGGATGGCGCTCGGCGTGCATACCGCCTGGGGGCGGACGCTGAAGGACGTCTTCCAGCGCTACAAGGCGCTCCGCGGGCATCACCAGCGCTACCAGAACGGTTTCGACTGTCAGGGTCTCTGGATCGAGGTAGGGGTCGAGCGCGCGCTCGGTCTCAACTCGAAACGGGAGATCGAGGAGTACGGGCTCGCCGAGTTCGCCAGACGGTGCCGGGAGGTGGTCGTGCAGTCCTCGCGGGCGTTGACCGACGGCTCGATCCGGCTGGGTCAATGGATGGACTGGGGGAACGACTACTTCACCTTCAGCGACACGAACATCGAGTACATCTGGCGATTCCTCCAGCTCGTCCACGAGCGCGGCTGGCTCTACCTCGGTCACCGCTCGACGGAGTGGTGCCCGCGCTGCGGCACGTCGCTCTCCCAGCACGAGCTCACCCAGGCAGGCGTGTATCAGGAGCGGAGCGATCCGTCGCTCTACGTGCGCTTCCCGCTCCTCGAGCGACCGGACGAGTCGCTCGTCGTCTGGACGACGACGCCCTGGACGCTGCCCGCGAACGTCGCCGCCGCGGTGAAGCCGGACGCGGAGTACGGACGGCGCGCGAGCGGCGAGTGGGTCGCCGTCGCCAGGTATCCCGACGAGCGGTTCGACCGTCGAGCCCTCGGGGAGGAGCTCGTGGGTCTTCGCTACCGCGGCCCCTTCGACGACCTCGGCCCCGGCGGCGAGGTCGACCACCGCGTCATCCCGTGGGACGAGGTCTCGCTCGAGGAGGGAACAGGCGTCGTGCACATCGCGCCGGGCGCCGGCCAGGAGGACTTCGAGCTCGGCCGCTTCCACGACCTCCCAGTGCTCTCTCCGGTCGACGAGGCGGGACGTTTCTACGACTCGTACGGCTGGCTGCACGGCCTCTCGACGAGCGAGGCGGCGGACCAGATCGTCGGTCGCCTCGCTGAGCAGGGGTTCCTGCTCGAGGCCGGCACGTACCTCCACCGCTATCCCCACTGCTGGCGCTGCGACACGCCGCTCATCTGGCGCGTGACCGACGACTGGCTGATCTCGGTGGAGGAGCTCCGCCAGCCGCTGCTCGACGCGAACGCGACGATCGAGTGGACGCCCGCCTACATGGGCAAGCGGATGGACGACTGGCTGCGCAACATGGGCGACTGGAACATCTCGCGCCGCCGCTACTACGGCCTCCCGCTGCCGTTCTACCCCTGCTCGTGCGGGCATTTGAACGTCATCGGCTCGAAGGCGGAGCTCGTCGATCGCGCGACGGGTCCCGTCGAGGGCCTCGAGGAGCTCAGGCGCCCATGGGTCGACGAGGTGCGGATCCGCTGCGCGGCCTGCGGCGAGGAGGTCGCGCGAATCGCGGAGGTCGGCGACGTGTGGCTCGACGCCGGCATCGTCCCGTTCTCGACGCTCGGCTGGGAGAGCGCCGAGTACGTGCCGGAGGGCTACGCGACGGGCGCGGCGAAGGGCCTGACTCGCGCCGACCTGCCGGATCACGCGTACTGGGAGCAGTGGTTCCCGGCCGACTGGGTCTCGGAGATGCGCGAGCAGATCCGGCTCTGGTTCTACTCGCAGCTGTTCATGTCCGTCGTGCTCACGGGGCGAGCGCCGTTCACCAAGGTGCTCGGCTACGAGAAGATGCTCGACGAGACCGGCCGCGAGATGCACAGCTCGTGGGGGAACACGATCGACGCACCGGACGCGTTCGCGCGGATGGGCGCAGACGTGATGCGCTGGCAGTTCTGCGAGCAGCCGCCCGACCGGAACCTCCTCTTCGGCTTCGGGCCCGCGCACGAGATCAAGCGGCGGCTGCTGACGCTCTGGAACTCGGTGCGCTTCTTCGTCGACTACGGAAACGTCGCCGGCTTCCGGCCCGTGTTCGCGGAGCTCGGGACCGGGCCGCCGACGGCCGACCTCCGTCCCCTCGACCGCTGGCTCGTCGAGCGCACGCGGCGCCTCGTCGCCGAGGCGACCGCGGGCTACGAGGCGTACCTGACCGTCGACGTGATCCGCGCCTTCGACGCGTTCGTCAACGACCTCTCGAACTGGTACATCCGCCGCTCGCGCCGCCGTTTCTGGGAGGAGGACGAGACGGCGCTCCGCGTGCTCTGGTTCGCGCTCGTGCAGTCGGTGCGCGTGATCTCGCCGGTGATGCCCTTCCTGGCCGAGCACCTCTGGGACAACCTCGTTGGCAGCGCGTGCGAGGGGGCTCCGGAGTCGGTGTTCCTCGCCGGCTGGCCCGAGGCGGGCGGGGCGGACGCGGGCCTGCTGGCGGAGGTCGCGGAGGTCCGCCGCGTCGTCGAGCTGGGACGCCAAGCTCGCTCCGCGTCGGGCCTGAAGCTCCGGCAGCCGCTGCGCCGGCTCGTCGTCCAGGGCGGGTCGGCCGCGCGCGCACACGTGGACGAGATCGCCGACGAGCTGCGCGTCAAGGAGGTCGAGTTCGGCGAGATCGAGGCTTCGGAGCTCCGCGTCCGCCCGAACCTGCCGGTGCTGGGCCCGAAGCTGGGGAAGGAGCTGGGCGCCGTGCGCGCGGCGCTCTCGGAGGGGCGCTTCGACGAGCTGCCCGACGGCGCCTTCCGGGTCGACGGTCACATTCTCGGACCGGACGAGGTGCTGGTCGAGCGGACGGGTCGCGAAGGCTGGGCGCTCGCCGGCGAGGACGAGCTGACCGTGGCGCTCTCGACCGAGCTGGACGACGAGTTGCTGCTGGAGGGTCGCGTGCTCGACCTGATCCACCGTGTCAACTCGATGCGCAAGGAGGCGGGCCTCGAGCTGACCGACCGGATCGTGCTGACGCTGCCCGAGGGCGAGGCCGACCTCCTGCCTTACGAGGACTGGATCAAGCGCGAGGTGCTCGCCGTGCGGATCGAGCTCGGCGGCGAGCAGACGATCGCGAAGGCGTAACGGGGCAATGGTGGCAGCAGCGGCCGTCGCCGCGCTCCTTGCCGCCTACTCGGCCGAGGGTCCGGCGCCGCCGGTCCGCGACTGCCGAACGAGCGCGTACGGCGATCTCGGCCAGGGCTGGCAGCGACGGGCGGTCGTGGCAGGGCCGGTCGCGTTCGTGGGGCTGCGGCAGGGGTACAGGTCGGTGCCGCGAGCCTCGCCGCGGACGGCCGCTCGGGTCAAGGTCCTGGTCGTCGTCGAGCCACGAGCGGTCGTCACGCTGTCGATTGCCGCACGCTCGCAGCGGCTCGCCTCGCTCGCTTATGCACGGCCCGGCCTGCCCGACCCGCCGAATCCGCTCTCCGCGGGCTCGACCAGCGTTCGCTTCCGAGCCTGCGCGCACGCGAACTCCGGCGAGCGGTGGAACCGCGGCACGCAGTTTCCCGGCTACTTCCTGCTCGCCGGGCGAGGGTGTGTCGGCGTGGAGGTGCGCGCTCGCGGACGCCAGGGCGTCCTCCGGCGAACGCTTCGCTTCGGCGTCACCCGCTGCGCCTCCTGAGGGCGAGGCCCCCCAACATCGAGCCGCTCGCCGCGTCAGAGTAGGCGTGGCCCGCAGAGTGTGGCCTTCGCTCGTCTTGCTGGCCGCCGCGGCGGCGTTGTTCGCCGCCGCCGCCCTCGCGGAGGCCTCGAAGGAGAGAAACGGCACCCTCCGACTTTCCGCGAGCACCGACGTCGACTACGTCGATCCCGCCCTCGCCTACTTCCCGGGCTCGTTCGGGCTGATCGGCTACGCCACCTGCGCCCGGCTGTACAACTACCCCGACCGCCCCGCGCCCGAGGGAGCGCAGCCGATCCCCGAGGTCGCAGCCGCGTTTCCGACCGTGTCGCGCGACGGGCGCACCTCCACGATCGACCTGCGCCGGAGCTACCGCTTCCACACCGGCGCGCCGGTGACCGCACACAGCTTCGTCGCGGCCTTCAACCGCGACGCGAATCCGAAGATGCAGTCGCCGGCGATCGACTACCTGCACGAGATCGAGGGCGCCGACGCGGTGATCGAGGGCAAGGCGAAGCGGATCTCGGGCGCGCGCGCGCTCGACCGCTGGACGCTGCGGATCTCCACGACGAAGCCGGTGCCGGATCTGGTGTCGCGGCTGACGCTGCCCTTCTTCTGTCCGATCCTGCCGCGGACCCCGATCGAGCCGGACGGGATCCTCGACCCGGCCGGCTCGGGCCCCTACTACGTCGCCGAGCGCACCGTCAATCGGCAGATCGTGCTCGCCCGAAACCGCTTCTACCGCGGCCCGCGGCCGGCGCGGTTCACTCGGATCATCTGGACGATCGGCCCCAGCCTGGCCGCCTGCCGGCTGCTGACCGAGCGCGACGAGACCGACTACTGCGTCGACGGGCTCCCGCCGAGCGCCTACAAGGAGCTCGCCGACCGCTACGGCGTCAACCGCCGCGGCGGACGGCTCTTCTTCAGCCCCCTGCTCGGAATCAGCTACTTCGCGCTCAACCACGACCGGATCGCCTTCAGGCACAACGCGTCGCTCGCCAGGGCGATCAACTACGCGCTCGACCGCCCCTCGCTCGTCCGGGCGAACGGCTACCTGGGCGGCATCCGCACCGACCAGATGCTCCCGCCCGCGGTGGGGCGAGACGCCGACATCTACCCGCTGAAGCAGCCGGACCTGGAAAAGGCGCGGGCGCTGGCGAAGGGCCACATGCCGCCGGGGAACAAGCTCGTGCTCTACACGGACAACCGCGGCGCCAGGTCCGTGCGCGCGCAGCTGCTGCAGTACCAGCTGAAGCAGATCGGGATCGAGCTCCAGATCCGGGTCACGCGCGCTCACTCCTTTGAGCCCTGCGAGATACGGGGTGAGCCCTTCGATCTCTGCGAGCGGAGCTGGCTCGTCGACTACGCCGACGGCGTCACCTTCGTCGAGCCGCTCCTGAGCGGGAAGCGGATCCAGGAGACGAAGAACACGAACGTCTCCTACTTCGACGACCCGGGCGTCAACCGCCGGATCGAGCAGATCTCCCGCTTGACCGGGAAGGCCCGCTTCCGGGGCTGGGCCGACCTGGACGTCCAGGTGACGCGCGAGCACGCGCCGATCGCTCCCTTCCTGGTCCTGACGCAACGCGACTTCCTCTCCGCCCGCGTCGGCTGCTACCTGCACCACCCGGTCTGGGGCTTCGACCTGGCGCTCGCCTGCCCGAGGTAGCTACCGCTCGGAGATCTGAAAAGGCCCGCCGCGTGGGGGGGTTGTGCGGCGGGCCTTTTCGCTGCTAACCGCGGCTCCAATTGGTCACCAGGGCCGGAGTGCCGCGGTCGCATCGCCCAGTACTCGGAAGGTACAGCCTTCCCGGACGCCTGCCCATGGGCCGAACGGCCCATCTTTGTAAATAGGAAAACCGCGCTGCCGGGCATGATTTCCGGGCCCCGGCTCTCTATCATCACGGCGGCCAGTGAGGCTCGAGACCAAGTCGGTGCTCGTCAACGCGCTGCCGCTGCTCGTGCTCGCCGGCGCGTACCTCGCGGTTCCGGCGGCTCTCCTCGGTCCCCGGTGGCGCGACCGCGGACGCCTGACCTTGGGCGAGCTCGCGCTCGCGTCCGTGCTCCCGGCAATCGCGGTGGCGGCGGCGACCCTCGGCATCGCCGTCCTCCTGGACCCCGCGCCGCTCGCCGGCCGTCTCTGGAGCTCGTTCGCGGCGATCGCGGTCGCGCTGGTGCCGCCCGCGCTCGTGCTCGCGCGCAGGCGGGAGGTGCTCGCGGCGCTGGCAGCCGGCCCCCGCGGGCGCGGGGCGCAGGCCCGGATCTCCCTGCTCGACCGCGAGCTGGAGGCGGTGAGCTCGATCTCCTCGGCCCTCGGTCGCGTCGAAGAGCCGCGCGAGGTGGCGCGCATCCTGCTCGACAAGGTGCGGGAGGTGCTCGGGGTGGAGTTCGCCTCGCTGGCGCTCGTCAGCGACGACGGCACCCTGGCGACCGGCCTGCTGGCCGTCGGCGACGAGGGCGAGGTGCCCTGGTGGCGCGACCTCACGCTCGACCTGGCCCAGGAGCCCTCTGCGATCGCCAGCGCCGCGTTCGAGGGGGCGCCGATCGGCATCTTCGACGTCCAGGAGTCCGCGATCGCCAACCGGCGGATCGCGGAGGCGGTGGGCGCGCGCAGCGCAGCCTTCGTCCCCCTCGTCGCGAGCGGCGGCGTCGCGGGCGTGCTCGTGGCCGCCTCGACGGGTGAGCGGCGCGCGTTCACCCCGGGCGAGCTGGCGCTGCTCGAGGCGCTCGCGGCGGAGGCGGCGCTCTCGCTCGCGCGCACGCGCGCGTCGGCGGCGCTGGCGGAGGCGCTCGAGCGGGAGCGGCTGCTCGCAGACGTCGCCCGGCGCGTCCGTTCGGAGCTCGACGTCGACTCCGTGCTGCAGGCGGCGGTCGCACGCACCGGCCGGGCGCTCGAGGCGACCCGCTGCTTCATCCGGCTCGGGGAGGACGGCGGCGCGCTGAGCATCGCGGCGGAGTGGGCGGAGGCCGGCCGCGACCCGCTCGGACCGGCCGCCGAGGGGCTCCCGGACTCGAGCCTCGCCGCCCGGGAGCGGCGGACGGTCGCCGTCGGCGACCTGGAGGCAGACCCGAGGCTGGAGGAGCGCTCGTCGCTGCTCGAGCTGGGCACGCGCGCCCTCCTGGCGACGCCGATCGTCGTGTTCGAGCGGATGAGCGGCGTGCTCGCCTTGCACCGGGCGGAGGCGGGCGAATGGTCGAGCGGCGAGGTCGCGCTCGCGGAGGCCGTGTCCCACGAGATCGGGCTCGCCGTCCACACGGCCCGCCTCCTCGAGGAGAACCGCACGCAGCTCGCCCAGCAGCGCGCGCTGCTCGAGGCGGCGCGCGTCCTGACCGGCGAGCTGCGGCTCGAGACGGTGGTGCATCGCCTCGTCGAGGAGCTCGCGAAGCTGCTCGAATGCGAGATCGCCAACTGCTGCCTGATCGATCCGACGGCGCGCGTGTTCCGCTGCGCGGCCGTGGTCGGGCTCCCGCAGGCGGTGCTCGGCTTCGAGTTCCCGCTCGACCGGGGACTCGCCGCCCGGGCGGTGGCCGAGGGGCGTCCGGTCCGGTCGGACGACCACGGCACGATCGAGCTCCCGGTGCCGGACGGGGAGCGAGAGGGCCTGGTCGGGGCGATCGTGGCGCCGATGACGTGGTCGGGCGAGACTCGGGGCGTGCTCGCCGTCGGCAGCCGCGATCCCGGGCGGAGGTTCGACGCCGGGGACGCGGAGCTGCTGGAGGGGTTCGCCGGCCTCGCCGCGCTCGCCCTGCGCAACGCCGAGAGCTACGAGCTGAGCGCACGCCAGGCCAGGATCGAGCGGGGCTTCTCCCGCGTGGCCTCGCTGCTCGGCGACCCGCTCTCGCTGCCCGAGACGCTCGACGCGGTCGCGCAGGCGGCCTGCGTCTCGCTCGGCGGTGCGGGCGCCTGCGTGCTGATCCCTGGCGGGGAGGGGCTGACCGTGGCGGGGTCGCACGCGCTCGACGTGCCCGTCCTCGAGGCCGCGAGAGCGGGAGCATTCGGGTCCGCACCGGCGCTGCTGCTCGCGGCGGGTGAGGGCCGCATCCTCGCGTCCCCCGAGCTGGCCCGCGACGACCGGTTCGGCGACGGGTTCCGGGAGGTGCTCGGAGGCGCGTACCGGTCGCTGCTGGCTGTGCCCGTGCAGGTGCCCCGCTCGGCCCAGTACGGCCTGGTGATCGTCGTCTTCGTCGAGGAGCACGCCTTCACCGACGACGATCTCGAGCTCGCCGGGCACCTCGCCCAGGCGGCGAGGGGGGCGCTCGAGCGCAGCGACCTCTTCGAGACGGAGCGGCATGCCCGCGCCCTGTCGCAGCAGCTCGCGCGGAGCGGCAGCAAAGTGGCGACCGAGCTCGACCCGGCGGCCGTGCTCGACGAGGTCGTCGAGCGGGCGCCAGCGCTCCTGGGCGTGGAGGCGGGCGCCGTCTGGGTGACCGAGGGGGACGACCTCGTCGTCGTCGCCGTCTCGGGCGACGGCCTCGAGGGCGTTCTCGGCGCGCGCGTCCCGGCCGAGCTGAGGGCCGTCGGGGACGCGGCCCAGGCGCAGGTGCCGGTCGTGCTGGCTTCGGTCGCCGAGGTGCCGCGGCTGCAGGACCGCGAGCCGATCCTCGCCCTCGGCTTCAGTGGCTTCCTCGGCGTTCCCCTGACGCTGCCGGAGGGGCAGGGCGTCCTCGCGGTGTACTCCCGGCAGGTCCGACCCTGGCGGCAGGAGGAGGTCGAGTCGCTGGTGGCCCTCGCCGCGAATGCCTCGGCCGCCTTCGCCAACGCCGAGCTCTACCAGCGGGTGGCGCAGGAGAAGGAGCGCAGTGTCGCCATCCTCGCCAACATCGCCGACGGCATCGTCGCCGTCGACCGGGAGGGGGAGGTCGTGCTGTGGAACGCGGCGGCGGAGCGGATCACGGGTGTCCCGGTGAGCGAGGCCCTCGGCCGTGAGCCGGCGCAGGTGCTCCAGCGGCGGCTCGAGTCGACGGAAGACGCGCCCGTCGGCAACCGCTTCGTCTCGATCGCGCGCGGCACCGAGGAGGTCTGGCTCTCGCTGACCGAGGCGGTGATGCGGGATCCGGCCGGGGGGGTCTCCGGGCGGATCTTCGCCTTCCGCGACATCTCGAGCGACCGTGCGGTCGAGCAGATGAAGTCGGACTTCGTCCTCACCGTCTCCCACGAGCTGCGGACGCCTCTGACCTCGATCTACGGCTTCGCCGAGACGCTGCTGCGGAGCGACGTCGCGTTCTCGGAGGAAGAGCGGCGGACGTTCCTGGGCTACATCGCCTCCGAGGCGGAGCGGCTGACGGCGATCGTCGACGCCCTGCTGAACGTCGCGCGCCTCGATACGGGCGACCTCGTCGTGCACGCCGTCCCCATGGACGTCCGCGGCGTCGTCTCGGAGGTCGTCGCCGGCGTCAGCGAAGCGAGCGGCGACAACGGCCACCGCTTCGTCGTCGACCTGCCGGCGGAGCCGCTCGACGCCCATGCCGACCGCGAGAAGCTGCGGCAGATCCTCGGCCAGCTCGTCGACAACGCGATCAAGTACTCCCCGAGTGGCGCCACGGTGACGATTCAGGGGAGCCGCGAGGGCGAGTCCGTGCGACTCGCGGTCGCCGACGAGGGGGTCGGCATCCCGCAGAGCGAGCAGGAGCGGATCTTCCGGAAGTTCTACCGCGCCGGCGACCCCGCGGGCAGGCTCCCGGGGACCGGGCTCGGCCTCTTCATCGCCCACGGCCTGGTCGCCGCGATGGGCGGTCGGATCTGGGTCGATTCGACGGAAGGCCTGGGCTCAACCTTTGCCGTCGAACTGCCGAGTGTGACGGTGGAGGACTGATTCCCCCGAGGTTGGGTATAGGGGAACGATTCGAAGGAGGCGAGCTTGCCCCGCATACTCGTAATCGACGACGAAGCCCCGATCCGGCTTCTCTGTCGCGTCAACCTCGAGGCCGAGGGGATGGAAGTGCTCGAAGCGGCCAACGGTCTGGTCGGGCTCGACGTCGCCCGCGCCGAGCTGCCGGACGCGATCCTGCTCGACGTGATGATGCCGTGCCTGGACGGCTGGCAGGTGGCCGAGCAGCTGCTCGGCGACGGTGAGACGCAGCACATCCCGATCGTCTTCCTGACCGCGCGGGCCGAGTTGCGGGACCGCGCGCGCGGCCTCGACCTCGGCGGCGTCGAGTACGTGACGAAGCCGTTCAACCCGCTGGAGCTGGCCCCGCTCGTGCGTCGGATGCTGTACGGCGGCGCCAAACGGGCGATGCCTTCGGCGGCGAGGCTGGAGAAGCTCGCCACGCTCCGTGCCCTGTTCCAGGGCGAGCGACGCGCCGGCTGAGCGGCCCGTCAGCCCGCGAAGTCCGCGGTGATCACCCGGACCTTGCCGAAGCCGGGTAAGCGTCCCGGGACGGCGGCGATTCCGACACGGCTGAAGCTGGACCCGAGCAGGTTCGCGCGATGCCCCGGGCTCCGCAGCCACTGGCGGACGATCTGGCGGACGCGCACGCCTCTACCCGTGGCCGCAGCGAGGTTCTCGCCCATGACTCGCCCGCGAACGCCGTGGCGGTCCAGCCGGCGCCCGAACGCGCCGTGGGCGAAGTAGCCCCGTCGGATCATGTCGCGCGAGTGGGCCCGCGCGGCCTTCTGAAGGCGCGAGTCCACCCGCAACCGCGGGAGTCCCCGCGCCGTCCGCGCCTCGTTCATGACCTGGAGCAGCGTTCGCTCGACTCGCGTCATCGTCGTGCCCGCCGAGGTCTGGACGGCAGCATCGGCTGCACCCGGACCGGTGAGACCGATCACGAGCAAGCTGAAGACAAGTAGGACTTTCGACGGTAGGAGGAGCAAGCGGAGGGGGGTTAGCTCGGGGTTGCGCCACTGTAGCGCAGCCTTCGGCCGGAGGCTGCGGCGCGCGATCCCAACGTGCGGTCTGAGCGAGAAAAATCGCCCGCCGGAACAGGAGGGGCCGCCGCCGCGACCATGCCTAGCCGAGCAGGGGCCCTGGCGTCACGGGCGCGACGTCGAGGCGACCCATGGGCTCGCCCTGCCCCGTGCCTACACTCTGAGGGTGAGGCTACGGGGCGTAGCTCAGCCTGGTCAGAGTGCCGCGTTTGGGACGCGGAAGTCGCCGGTTCGAATCCGGCCGCCCCGACTGGTGAGCGCAGGGAGCATCTGCGGGACGATCGCGGCGATCGCCGTCGCGGCGGCCGCGCTCTCGGCGCCGGCAGGCGGGTCGGGAGAGCGGTTCCGGTCCAGCATCTCGCCGATCGGCCCTCAGCTCGCGGCCCGGATGACGGGCGTCTCGTGGCGCGCCGGTTGCCCCGTCCACCTCAGCGACCTGCGGATCATCCACGCGAGGCACTGGGGGTTCGACCGGAAGCCACGCACGGGCGTGCTCGTCGTCCACGAGGACGTCGGCGAGGCGATCGTCGCCGTGCTGCGGCGGCTCTACGCGGCGCGCTTCCCGATCCGGCGGATGCGCCTCGTCGACGCCTACGGCGCCAGCGACTTCCGCTCGATCGAGGCCGACAACACGTCCGCCTTCAACTGCCGCACGGTGGCGGGCACGAGCCGGTGGTCCGAGCACGCCTACGGCCGAGCGATCGACGTCAACCCGATCGAGAACCCCTACGTGAGCGGCGGTCAGACGTCGCATCCGGCGAGCGTCCCGTACCTCGACCGGTCCCGCCGCCGGCGGGGCATGGCCTACGTGGGCGGGGCGCTCGTGGAGGCTTTTCGCTCGATCGACTGGGGCTGGGGCGGAAACTGGGAAAGCGTGAAGGACTACCAGCACTTCTCCGCAAGCGGGAGCTAGATTCGCCGCTCGGCGGGGCAAGGAGCGTGGTCGCTGCCCGGCCGCGCTCGTGCGGTCGGCTCAGACGGAGCACGGGCAAGCCCGCCCAGGATCTCCTCGAGGCGCTCCCGCCAGTCTTCCAGCCGGCTCTGCAGTCGCTCGATCGCCTCGACGACGTCGATGCCCCGGTCGGCGAGATCGAGCACGAGCTGCTCGCGGCTCCGGCCCGTCCGGCAGGCGACCTCGTCCAGGCCGCGCAGGACGAACCGCTGCGCGGTCCGGTCGCCGCCCGGCCCGGTCGCGGCCCGGCGGGGGGTGCAGGGGTCGTGCAGCGTGCCGGCACCGTGGCCGAGGGCGCCCGCGGCGAGCTCCGCGGCGAGCAGCCCCGCGGCGGCGAGAAGGATCGCGCCGAGGAGGGGGCCGTTCCTGCCGCTCACGGTGCCTCCGCCCGCCGCAGGAGCGCGAGTGGGACGAGCGCGAGCAGCGCGAGGAGGGCGCAGAAGGCGAAGGAGCGCCGGAAGCTGCGGGTGACGACCGCGCGCATCGTCTCCTCCAGGCCCGCGCGGAGCCGGTCGAGCTCCGTGCGCTCGGCGCCGCCCGCGCGGCGCTCGGCGAACTGCCGGTCGAAGTCCGGCAGCGAGCCGTGCGGGGTGCGCTCGATCTCCCGGGCGAGGTCGATCGCCAGCGGCACCTTCGTCGCCACGTCCAGCCGCGCGTCGAGGACGAGCGCGGCGCCGGCGCGCTCGGCGCGGACGCCGCCCCTGTCCAGGTCGTGCGCGAGCAGCGGCGTCGCGACGGCGAGGGCCGCGACGAGCCCGAGGTGGCGCGCGCCGACCGTCCAGGTCCCGCTCGCAGCCGGCTCGCCGCCGGACAGAGCCGCCCGGGTCAGCGGCGGCACCGTCAGGCCCAGCCCGAGCCCGCAGCAGGCGAGCGCGGCGACGGGCCAGGCCGTGTGGCTCCCGGGGAGGAGCGCCAGCGCGGCGAGACCCGCGGCGAGCACGAGGCCACCGGTGACGAGCGCCGCCAGCCCCGCGGCCAGGACGCGGGCCGCCAGCGTCCCGGCCGGGACGGCGCTCACGACCGCCGCCGCGGCGAGCGGCGAGAGCCGCCAGACGTCGATCAGCAGCAGGACGACGAGGAAGAGCGCGCCCACGAGGGCGCCGGAGACGAGGGCGAGCGCCGTGTTCGCGGCTGCTCGACGGGAGGCCGGGCCGCGGGGGCCGGGCGCCTCCGCGGGCAGCGTGCCGACGAGCGCCAGCAGGGCCGCCGCGGCGACCGGCGCCTGAGCGAGGAAGATCGCGCGCCAGTCGAACGCCTGGGTCAGCGCGCCGCCGGCGGCCGGGCCGACCGCCGCGCCGACGGCGCCGGCGAGCGCCCAGAACGAGACGCCGTGCTCGGGCGTCCGCGCCAGGCCGCGTGCGAGCGGGAGCGAGCCCGCGAGCAGTGCCGCGCCGCCCAGCCCCTGCAGCGAGCGGAAGGCGATCAGCGCCTCGAGTCCGGGCGCGGCGGCGCACGCGAGCGAGGCGACCAGGAAGAGCGCGAGCCCGCCGGCCGCGAGTCTCGCCGGCCGGATCTGCCGGGCTCCCCGGACCAGCGCCAGGGCCGCGACGGCGACGGCGAGGTTGTACGCCGTGACGACGAACGAGACGCCGGTGACCGAGGTCTCGAACTCGCCGATCAGGTCGGGAAGGGCGAGGACGACGATCGACGAGTCCGCGAAGGCGAGCGCGACCGCGGCGCCGAGGAGCCAGAGTCGCAGCCGCCGTCCCACCCGGTCAGCTTGCCTGGATGAGGTGTAGGCGGGCGCCAACAACGCCCGAGTGGCGTACCGCACACGAGGCCGCTCGTTCTCTCCTAGACGATCGATCGGCCTCTCGGTCGATCGTCCAGGCACAATCGGGCGGTGTCCCTCGACCGGCGGACGCTGCTCGCCCGCACCGGGCTCGCGCTGGCGGCGGCGGGGCTCGGCGAGCGCCTCTGGGCGTCGCCGGAGGCGGAGGCCCGGCCGGCCGCCCCGCCGACGTGGGCCGAGGTGCGCCGGCAGCTCGCGCTCGACCCGACCCTGATCCAGCTCGGCGGCTTCCTGCTCGCCACGCACCCCGCGCCGGTCCGGGCCGCGATCGAGCGCCATCGCCGCGGCCTCGACCGCAATCCGGTCGACTACCTCCACGAGCGGGAGGCCGAGCTGGAGGCGGCGGTCCTGCGCGATGGCGCCGCCTACCTCGGCGTCAGCCCGCTCGACCTGGCCCTGACAGACAGCACCACGATGGGGCTCGGCCTCGTCTACAACGGTCTCCGCCTGAACCGCGGCGACGAGGTGGTCACGACCCGGCACGACTTCTTCGCGACGCACCAGTCGCTCGCCACGGCGGCGGCCCGGACCGGCGCCTCGGTGCGGACGATCTCGCTCTACGACCGCCCCCAGGACGCCGACGAGGGGGCGATCGTCGCCGCGGTGCGGAGGGCGATCGGCCCCAGGACCCGGGCGCTCGCGGTCACCTGGGTGCACTCGAGCACCGGCGTCAAGCTCCCGCTCCGGAGAATCGCCGACGCGCTCGCGGAGGTGAATCGAGGGCGAGCCGAGGACGATCGCGTGCTGCTCTGCGTCGACGCCGTCCACGGGCTCGCCGCCGAGAACGTCCGCCTGCGCGAGCTCGGGTGCGACGTGTTCGTCGCCGGCTGCCACAAGTGGCTGCTCGGCCCGCGCGGCACCGGGATCGTCTGGGCCAGTCCCAGGCCTGGCCCCGCCTGCAGCCGACGATCCCCTCGTTCTCCGGCGGCGGCTCCAGTGGATCCCGGTTCACTCCCGGCGGCTTCCACTCCTTCGAGCATCGCTGGGCCCTGGCGCAGGCCTTCGCCTTCCAGCGGCGGATCGGCAAAGCGCGGGCCGCGGCCAGGATCCACGCGCTCGCGGGCCGTTTCAAGGCGGGTCTGGCCTCGATGGCCCACGTCACCCTCTACACGCCCCGCCCGGCGGCGCTATCCGCGGGCCTCGTCTGCTTCGACGTGCGCGGGCTGACTCCGCCCGAGGTCGTCGCGGCGCTCGCGCGGCGCCGGATCGTGGCAACCGTCACCCCGTACGCGACCTCGTACGCGCGGGTGGGGCCGGGGCTCATGAACACGCCCGCCGAGGTCGATGAAGCTCTCGGGGCGATCCGCGCGCTCGCCTGATCGAGCTAGACACGCGCGCCGGATCGCTCTACGGTGGAATCGACCAGGTCGAGGAAAAGGGGCATTGATGTCGAGGAAGATTCTCGTGGCGGTCGCCGGATGCGCGTTGCTCGCAGTCTGGGCGGGTGCTGCGGCGGGTGAAGGTACGAAGCGGGCTGCGTGCACGCCGCGCGTGATCGCGTACGGCGGCAACAAGGCGCTCGTGTTCTGCGGGCCTGCGAAGGCGGCCGTCTCGGCGGCGGGGAAGACGTACCGCTACTCGAACGGCAGGTGCGAGCGGCGCCAGCAGTACCTCCGCGTCGACCTCGGCATGCGCATGCTCGGCCCGACGACCCAGCCGAAGCCCAACTACTTCGGGCTCTCGATCGGCCGCACCCCCGGAGCGCCCGACGCGGCGGTGACCAAGGACGGCAAGTACGGAGGAGCGCTGATCTCGGTCGTGCACGGCGGCGTCGAAATCGCGCCGGAGGGCCGCGGCAAGGTGACGTTGAGGAAGAACCGGACGAAGGGGCTCTTCAGCATCAAGGTCGCGGGCAAGCTCGTGACCGGCTCCTTCACCTGCTAGGCGGCGCGCTCGCCGCGTCGGTGACGCCGCTCCGGGCGGGCGGGGCGAAGCTGGACGAGGACGCCTTCGGGCCGCTCGCGGATTTTCTCGCCGCGGGCGGCCTCACGGGCGTGCTCGCGCTCGGGACGACCGGCGAGGGGATCCTGCTCTCGCCCCACGAGCGGCGGCGGGCGCTCGAGCGGTTCGTCGAGGGCGCCGCCGGGCGGCTTCGGGTCGTCGCTCACTGCGGGGCTCAGACGACCGGCGACACGGTCGAGCTCTCGGCGCATGCGGCCGAGGCGGGCGCCGACGCGATCGCGGTGATCGGTCCGCCGTACTTCCCGCTCGACGAGGAGGCGCTCCTCGCCCACTTCGCCGTGGCCGCGGCCGCGTGCGCGCCGGCGCCCTTCTACGTCTACGAGTTCGAGCGCGCGAGCGGCTATGCCGTTCCGGTCGCCGTCGTCGAGCGCCTCCGCGACGAGGCTCCGAACCTCGCCGGCCTGAAGGTGTCCGATGCGCCCTTCGACCGTCTTGCCCCGTACCTGATCGAGGGGCTCGACGTGCTCGTCGGGCCCGAGGCCCTGATCCACGAGGGCCTGCAGCACGGGGCGGTCGGAGCCGTGTCGGGCCTCGCCGCGGCCTTCCCCGAGCTCGTCGCCGAGGTCGTGCGAGAGCCTTCGGCGGCCGGTGCCGCCCGCCTCGGCGGACTCCGCGCCTCGATCGAGGCGTTCCCCCGCCACGCGGCGCTCAAGTTCGTGCTCGCCCGGCGAGGCGTGGCGGTCTCCGAGGACGTCCGCCGGCCGCTCCGGCAGCTGCGTGCCGACGAGCGCGAGGCGCTCGAGCGGCTGCTCGAGACGGCGTTGACGAGCTAGGAGCGCGGGTCACTTTCCAGCGTTTCCGGCCGGCGATTCCGACGGAAGCACGGGCAAGCCCGCGCTCCTGAGGTCGGCGTCGCAAGCGCCGCCTGGGAGCGTGGTCTCCACCCGGATCCGCTCGTGCGGTCGACTGAGACGGAGCACGGGCAAGCCCGCGCTCCTGAGGGCGGCGTCGCGAGCGCCGCCTAGCCGCCGGCGACTGCCGCGACGATCCGGACCGTCTCGTCGGGGGCGAGGGCGCCCTCGAGGCCGCCGCGCTCGCGCATGTCGACGCCCTCGACGTAGACGTTGACGAGGCGGCGGAGCTCGCCGTGGTCGTCGAAGATCAGGTTCGCGATCGGCAGGGCGCGGAGGGCAGCGCCGACGGTCGGGGCATCCAGGTCGAAGCGGTTCCGGCCGCCGGCCTCGGTCGCGAGGAGCGACGGCAGGAGGACGGTGGGCACTAGACTAGGAAGCGGCGCCGGCCTCGACCGAGAGGACCGGCGGCAGGTTGGCGGCGGCCTCGACCCAGTCTGCGCCCTCGCTCGGGGAGGCGAACACCGATCCTCCCTGGGTGCCGAAGTACACGCCGGTGGGGTCGAGGTCGTCGGAGGACATCCCCTCGCGGAGCACCGCCGACCAGGCCGGCTCCGGCAGGCCGTTCGAGGCCAGCGACCAGCTCGCGCCGCCGTCGTCCGTGCGGTAGACGCCCAGGCGCCCGTCGGACGTGACGCGGTTCTCGGCGCCCTCCTCGGGAATGACGAAGGCGGTGTCCGGCCGGCGTGGGTGCAGCGCGAGGCCGAAGCCGAAGCCGCTCGGGAGGCCGTTGCCGTCCAGTCGCTCCCAGCTGTCGCCGCGATTGTCGGAGCGGTAGACGCCGCAGTGGTTCTGCTGCCACAGCCGTTCCGGTCGCTGCGGGTGCAGGAGCAACTTGTGGACGCACTGCCCGACCTCGTGCTCGGCCTCGGGATCGGGGAGGAAGTCGGCGGCGACGCCCCTGTTCGCCGGCGCCCAGGTCTTGCCGCCGTCGTCCGTCCGGAAGGCGCCCGCAGCGGAGATGGCGACGTACATGCGCCGGGCCTCCTCGGGGTCGAGCTGGATCGAGTGGCAGCAGAGCCCGCCCGCGCCCGGATTCCACCGGTCGCGCGTCGGATGCTCGAGGATTCCCTTCACCGGCTCCCAGACGGCCCCGCCGTCGTCGGAGCGGAAGAGCACGCCCGGGTCGCCGCCGAGCCAGAGCGTGTTCGGCTGGCTCTCGTGGCCGGGCTCGACGTGCCAGGCGGCCTCGAGCTTCAGCCCGCTCTCCTCCGGCAGGCCGAGCTGCTCGGAGCGTTCCCAGGTCTTGCCGACGTCTCGCGAGCGCTGGACGGTGGCGCCGTAGACCCAGTTGTTCGCCGCGGCGTACATCGTCCCGTCGCGGGGATCGAGGATCGCGTGGTAGACCGACCAGCCGGTCAGCAGAGGCCCCTCGAGCTGCCAGTCCCGGCGCGCCTCGTCCCCGCGCAGCAGGAACAGTCCCTTCCGGGTGCCGACGAGTAGCAGCACGCCCACGCGGGGAAGAACCTATCGGTTCGCCGCGTTGCGACCTAGGACGATACGACTCGAAGGAGGATCGATGGCGACCCTGACCGACAAGCAGAGAGCGTTTCTCACGGAGCCCTACGTCGGCGTGGCGACGACGCTGCGGGACGACGGCTCGCCGCACTCCACCGTCGTCTGGGTGGACGTCCCCGACGAGGGCGGCATCGGCTTCAACACGGCCCGGGGCCGGGCGAAGGAGCGCCACCTGAAGAAGGATCCTCGCGTCTCGCTGCTCGTGGTCGATCCGCAGAACCCGTACCGGTGGGTGGCGGTCTCGGGCCGCGGCGAGCTCGTCGACGAGGGATCCGACGAGCAGATCGACCGGCTGGCGAAGGTGTACCTGGGCAAGGACACGTACCCGTGGCGCTCGGCCGAGGAGCAGCGCGTGTCCGTGCGGATCACGCCGGAGCAGGTCGACTCGGCGGGCTTCGACGACTAGGTGAATCGCCTCGGGAACGAGACGAGCCCGTACCTGCTCCAGCACGCCGACAACCCGGTCGACTGGCACCCGTGGGGGGAGGAGGCGCTCGAGCGCGCACGGGCGGAGGACCGGCCGATCCTGCTCTCGATCGGCTACGCGGCCTGCCACTGGTGCCACGTGATGGAGCACGAGTCGTTCGAGGACGCCGGGACGGCCGCGCTGATGAACGAGCTGTTCGTGAACGTCAAGGTCGACCGCGAGGAGCGGCCCGATCTCGACTCGATCTACATGGACGCGGTCGTCGCGCTGACCGGTCACGGGGGCTGGCCGATGACCGTCTTCCTCACCCCCGAGGGAGAGCCCTTCTACGGCGGCACCTACTACCCGCCGGAGCCGAAGCACGGGCTGCCCAGCTTCCGCCAGGTGCTCGAGGCGGTCGCCGGCGCCTACCGGGAGCGGCGCGCGGACGTGGCCCGTTCCGCGAGGGAGCTGGTGGAGGCCGTCCGCCGCGGCAGCGAGGCGGCCCCCTCACGCGACCCGCTGACGGAGAGCATCCTGCGGGACGCGGTCCGGGCGCTGCGGACGCAGTTCGACACGCGCTGGGGCGGCTTCGGCCGGGCGCCCAAGTTCCCGCCCGCGTCGGCGCTCGAGTTCCTGCTGCGGATGCACCGCCGGGGCGACGAGGACGCCCTCGCACTCGTCACGCAGACGCTCGACGGCATGGCCGCCGGCGGCATGTACGACCTCGTCGGCGGCGGGTTCCACCGGTACTCCGTCGACGACCGCTGGCTCGTGCCGCACTTCGAGAAGATGCTCTACGACAACGCGCAGCTGGCGTCGACGTACCTCCACGCCTGGGTGGTGACCGGGCAGGAGCGCTACCGGACGGTCGCCGAGCGGACGCTGGAGTACGTGCTGCGCGAGCTCTCGCTGCCCGGGGGCGGATTCGCCTCCTCCCAGGACGCCGACACGGAGGGGGTCGAGGGGCTCACCTTCACGTGGACTGCCGCTGAGCTGGCGGCGGCCGCCGGTCCGGGCCACGAGAGCCTGCTGCAGCCGTTCGAGCACGGGCGCTCGGTGGTCCGCGGCGAGCTGGACGAGGATCTGCGCTCCCGCTTGCTCGAGGCGCGCGAGCGCCGGCCGAAGCCCGCCCGCGACGACAAGGCGATCGCCGCCTGGAACGGGCTGCTGCTGGCGGCTCTCGCCGAGGCGGGGCGCCGCCTCGAGCGTGACGACCTGCTCGCGGCCGCGCGCCGGCTGGCCGAGTTCCTGCTCGGGCCGCTCTCGGACGCCGAGGGGCGCCTGCTCCGGAGCTTCCGCGCCGGCCGGGCCAAGACGGCGGCGTACCTCGAGGACTACGCGGACGTCGCCAACGGACTGATCGAGCTCCACGTCGCCACCGGCGAGCTGCGCTGGCTCGAGGAGGCGCACCGGCTCGCGCAACTCGCCGTGACGCTCTTCGCGGACGAGGACCGCGGCGGTTTCTTCATGACGGCCTCCGACGCGGAGAAGCTCGTCGCGCGGAAGAAGGACTTCGACGACCACCCGACGCCCTCCGGCAACTCGATGCTCGCCTCGGCGCTGTTGCGGCTCGGCCGCATCCACGGAGACGAGGAGCTCGAGCGGCGCGCGGTGTCGGTGTTTCGTCTCGTCCACCGGGGCCTTGCGAGCGCCCCATCCGCCTTCGGGCACGCCCTCTGCGCGCTCGACCTCCACTTCTCCGCGCCGCGCGAGCTCGCGATCGTGGGCCCGCCGACGAGCCGGGTGGCCCGGGCGGCGCTCGCCGGCTTCGATCCGACCACCGTCGTCGCCGTCTCGGCCGGGGCACAGGACGAGGCGGCGCAGCGGATTCCGCTGCTCGCCGGCAAGGACCTCGTCGACGGCCGACCCGCGGTGTACGTGTGCGAGCGCTTCGCCTGCCGCCGGCCTGCGACCGACCCGGGCGAGCTCTAGGCTAGGCGGGCGCGCCCGCGGGCGCCGGCATCGCGCCGAGCTGCTGCATCAGTGCGACCGAGTCCGTCACGCCCCAGTGCTCGGTCGCCATCCCGTTGCGGAAACGGATGATGTCGATCGTCTGGACGTCCACCTGCTTGCCGGTCGCGGGCATGCCCATGAACTCACCCTGCTGCGTGCCGGTCATCCTCACGCGCGCCACGACCGTGTCGCCCTCGGCGATCAGCTGCTCGGGCTCCATGTGCAGGTCGGGAAATGCCCGCCTGAGCAGGGCGAAGAACTCCTTCACGCCCTCCCGGCCCTCTCCCGACAGGCCCGGGAACTGCTCGTGCTCGACGAAGTCGGGCGCGATCAGGTCGTCGATCAGGTCGACGTTCCAGCCGTTGACGACATCCTCGTAGAAGCGCCGCATCTGCGCCTTGTTGTGCTCGATCATCGCTTCCCTCCCGAGTGGTGACAGCAGGATCGACTCTACGCTAGAACGGATGAGGCGCGCGACGATTTCGCTGCTCGTCCTCGCCGCCGCGGCCGCCGCCGGAGCGGGCGCCCGGGCGGCGTCCGACCCGGGTGTCACGGCGAGCACGATCCTGATCGGCGGCACGGCTCCGCTCACGGGCGCCGCCTCAGACGCGGCGCGGGCCCGCGGTGCGGCGGCCTATCTCAGGTGGGTGAATGCCCGCGGCGGCATCGACGGGCGCAGGGTCGTCTACCGCGTGGTCGACGACCGCGGCAGCCCGCTCGGGACGGTTCGGGCCGTCGAGCGGCTCGTGGAACGCGATCGGGTCTTCGCCCTCTTCAACCTGCCGGGCACCGCCGCCAACCTCGCCGTCCGCGCCTTCCTCAACGAGCGGAAGGTGCCGCAGCTCTTCGTCGGGAGCGGTCACTCGGCCTGGGGCAGCCAGTCGAGGCGCTACCCCTACACCGTCGGCTACGGGCCGAGCCACTTCGCCGAGGGGGCCGTCTACGGGCGGAGGCTCGCGCGCACGAGCCCGGGCGCGAGGATCGCCGTCCTCTACCGCGACGACGAGGATGGCCAGGACCTGCTGAACGGCCTCAGGCGCGGGCTCGGCCGCAGCGCCGGCCGGATCGTCGAGGCAGTGGGCCACGATCCGGCGGCGACGAGCGTCGGCCGCGAGGTGGCGGAGCTGCGGGCGGCGGGCGCCGACGCGCTGGTCGTCCTCGCTTCGGGCAGGCTCGCCGGCCAGGCTGTGAGCCGGGCGCGGCGGCTCGGCTGGAGGCCGCAGGTCTACGTGGACGCCACCTCCGCCGGTGCCGCGGCGCGCGCCGGAGCGGCCGGGGCGATCTCGGCCGCGTACGTGAAGGACCCGGCCGATCCCTCCTGGTCCGGCGACCCGGGGCTCGAGCTCTACGAGCAGGTCATGGCCAGGTACCTGCCCGGCGCGAACGCCCGGGACGCGGGGTACGTCGCGGGCATGGCCGCCGCCTTCACGCTCGTGACGACCCTCGACCTCGCCGGCGGCAACCTGACCCGCCAATCCGTGCTGAAGGCGACGGCGAACCTCCGCCAGGCGAACAACCCGTTTCTCCTCCCCGGCATCGTGGTCAGGGCCGGCCCGAACGACCGCTTTCCGATCGAGCAGCTGCAGCTACGGCGCTGGAACGGCGCCCGCTGGGTCCGGTTCGGAGGGCTCATCGCGGCTGAGTAAGCTGCGGCGATGGACGCCTCGGACCTCGTCGACGCGCCGGTCGACGAGCTCTGCGCGGAGGCGCGGCGGTTGCGGGAGCGGGGGAAGGGGTCGCTCGTCACCTACTCGCCGAAAGTCTTCGTGCCGCTGACGAAGCTCTGCCGCGACGTCTGCGGCTACTGCACGTTCGCGCACCCCCCGCGCCGCGGCGAGCGCGCCTACCTCACGCCGGAGGAGGTCCTCGACGTCGCCCGGGCGGGGGCCTCGGCGGGCTGTCACGAGGCGCTCTTCACGCTCGGCGACAAGCCCGAGCTGCGCTACCGGGTCGCGCGGGAGGAGCTGCGAACGCTCGGGTGCGAGACGACCCTCGAGTACCTGGCGCGGACGGCGAGGCTGGTCCTCGACGAGACGGGCCTGCTGCCGCACCTGAATCCGGGCGTCCTGACCCGGGCGGACGTGCGCGCCCTGAGGGCGGTGAGCGTCTCGCAGGGGTTGATGCTCGAAGGGGTGGCGCCGGCTCTCGCCGCGCGGGGCGGGCCGCACTTCGGGTCGCCGGACAAGCTCCCGGGGCGCCGGCTGGAGACGCTCGAGGCCGCGGGCGCCGAGCGGGTCCCGTTCACCACCGGGATCCTGATCGGGATCGGCGAGACCCGGATGGAGCGGATCGAAGCCCTGCTCGCGATCCGTGCCGCCGGCGAACGATACGGCCACGTCCAGGAGGTGATCGTCCAGAACTTCCGGGCGAAGCCCGGGACGCGGATGGCGGGCCATCCGGAGCCCTCGTTCGAGGAGCTGCTGTGGACGGCCGCGGCGGCCCGGATCCTGCTCGGCCGGGCCTGGAACATCCAGGCCCCGCCGAACCTGAGCTACGACCGCTACCCGGAGCTGCTCGACGCCGGCATCAACGACTGGGGCGGGATCTCGCCGGTGACCGTCGACCACGTCAATCCCGAGGCCGCGTGGCCCGACGTCGAGCTCCTGCGGCGAGCGACCGAGGACCGGGGACTCGAGCTGGCGCCGCGGCTCGCGGTCTACCCGGAGTACCTGACCCAGCCGGGGATGTGGCTCGACGCCGCCGTTCTGCCCTTCGCGCTGCGCCGCGCCGACGCGGACGGGCTCGGGCGCGAGGACGGCTGGACCGCCGGCGCGTCGCGGGCCGCGCCTCCCCTGGCCCCGTCACGGGGATGCGCGACCCCGCCCGTCGCGGCCGCGCTGGCGAAGGTGCGCGAGGAGGTGGAGCTCGACGAGGCGGACGTGGAGGCGCTCTTCCGCGCCCGGGGCCCCTCCCTCGGGGCGGTGCTGCGCGCGGCGGACGCCGTGCGCCGCGAGGCCTGCGGGGACACGGTCAGCTACGTCGTCACCCGCAACGTCAACTACACGAACGTCTGCTACTTCCGCTGCGGGTTCTGCGCCTTCTCGAAGGGCAAGCTGGCCGCGAACCTGCGCGGGCCGGCCTACCTCGTCCCGCTGGAGGAGATCGTCCGACGCTGCCGCGAGGCCTGGGCGCGGGGCGCGGTCGAGGTCTGCCTGCAGGGCGGAATCCACCCGGCCTTCACGGGCGACTACTACGTCGAGGTCTGCGAGGCGGTGAAGCGCGAGGTGCCGGGCCTGCACGTCCACGCCTTCTCCGCGCTGGAGGTGTGGCAGGGTGCCGCGACGCTCGGCGTGCCGCTGGCCGCGTACCTCGCCCGGCTCCGCGACGCCGGCCTCGCGTCGCTCCCCGGCACCGCCGCGGAGATCCTGGACGACGAGGTGCGCCGCGTCATCTGCCCGGACAAGGTCTCGACCGCGCAGTGGCTCCACGTGCACGAGACCGCCCACGGCGCCGGCCTGCGCTCGACGAGCACGATCATGTTCGGCCACGTCGAGGGGCCGCGGAGCTGGGCCCGTCACCTGCTCGCGGTGCGCGACCTGCAGCGGCGGACGGGCGGGCTGACCGAGTTCGTCCCGCTGCCGTTCGTCCACATGGAGGCCCCGATCTTCCTCAAGGGACGGGCGCGGCCGGGCCCGACGTTCCGGGAGGCCCTGCTCATGCACGCCGTGTCCCGGCTGGCACTGCATCCGTGGATCACGAACGTGCAGGCCTCCTGGGTCAAGCTCGGGGTCGAGGGGGCGCAGGCCGCCCTGCGCGCGGGGTGCAACGACCTTGGCGGGACGCTCATGAACGAGTCGATCTCCCGGGCGGCCGGGGCCGCACACGGCCAGGAGCTCGGGCCCGAGGCGATGGAGGCGGCGATCCGCGCGGCCGGCCGGACGCCGCGGCAGCGGACGACGCTCTACGGCACGCCGGACCCCGAGCGCACGCGGCTGTCCTTCGGCGCGGCTCCGGTCGTCGAGCCCGTCAACCCCCGCGTCCGTGATGCGGATCTGCCCGTCCCGCCGCGGCTGGTGCGGCCCGGGCTCGTCCCCGCGTGACGCCGCTCGTCGAGCTGCTCGCCGGGCTCGTGGCGATCGACTCGGTCAACCCGGATGTCGTCGCCGGCGGAGCCGGCGAGGCCGAGATCGCCGCGTTCGTGGCGCGCTGGTGCGATCGGGCCGGGTTGCAGGTGGAGCTGTACGAGCCCGCGCCGGGCCGGCCGAACGTGATCGCGCTCGCGCGCGGCAGCGGCGGCGGCCGCACGCTGCTCCTGAACGCGCACATGGACACGGTCGGCGTCGCCGGCATGGCGCATCCGCACGAGCCGCGGGTCGAAGACGGGCGGCTGTACGGGCGGGGCGCCTTCGACATGAAGGCCGGACTGGCGGCGATCATGATCGCCGCGGCCGCCGCCGCCGAGCGGGGCCTGCGCGGCGACGTGATCGTCACGGCCGTCGCCGACGAGGAGTTCCGCAGCCTCGGCACCGAGTCGATCGCCGGGCGGCTGCACGCCGACGCCGCGATCGTGACGGAGCCGACGGGCCTGCGGCTGTGCCTGGCCCACAAGGGCTTCGTCGCGCTCGAGGCGGAGACGATCGGGCGCGCCGCGCACGGATCCCGGCCCGACCTCGGCATCGACGCGATCGCGAAGATGGGCCGCGTCCTCACCGGCCTCGAGCAGCTCGACCGCACCCTCCGCGCCTCGCCGACGCACCCGCTGCTGGGGTCGGGCTCCCTGCACGCCTCCCTGATCCAGGGCGGGCAGGAGTTCTCCAGCTACCCGGAGCGCTGCCTGCTGAGCGCCGAGCGGCGCACCGTCCCCGGCGAGACTCCGGAGCTCGTGCTCGCGGAGCTGCAGGCGGTCCTGGACGCCGCGGCTTCGGGCGATCCCGACTTCCTCGGATCGGCGCGGATCGTCTTCTCCCGCTCGCCCCTCGAGGTCTCCGAGGACGAGCCGATCGCGCAGCTTCTGCGCCGGCACGCCGGCGATCCCCAGGTGATCGGCGAGCCGTACTGGACCGACGCGGCCCTCCTCGCCGATGCCGGCATTCCCATCGTGATCTACGGGCCCGGCGGCGAGGGCGCGCACGCGGTCGTCGAGTGGGTCGACCTCGAGCAGGCGCAGCGCTGCGCCGACGTGCTCCTGGCGACCGCGGTCGAGTTCTGCTCGTGACCCGTAGGCTTGGACGCGCGCGCGGCTGCAGCGATAATGCCGATATGACCCTGGCGATTCGGGCCGTCTACGCTGCCGCCGTCACGCTCGTGTTCGCGGTCCTGCTGGCCCGCGGCGAACCGGGTGGAGCGATCGCCGTCCTCGTCGGCGGGACGCTGCTGAGACGAGCCGCGGACGACGGGCGGCTGCTGCGTCTCGTCCACCGCTTCAAGCCCATCTGATCCGCCGGCACGGCGGGGGCTTCAGGCCTCCAGCCTGAGCAGATCGTCCTCGGTCTCCCGCCGCCGGATCAGCCTCGCCTCACCACCGGAGACGAGCACGGCCGCCGGCCGCGGCACGCCGTTGTAGTTCGAGCCCATGCCGAGCGTGTAGGCCCCGGTGGCGGGCACGGCCAGCAGGTCGCCTCGCCTGGGCTGGGGCAGCGCCAGCCGCTCGACGAGAACGTCGCCGGACTCGCAGTGCTTGCCGCAGACGGTGAACCACCCCTCCGGTTCCTCGCCGGCGCGGTTCGCGAGCAGCGCCGTGTACCTGGCGCCGTAGAGCTGGGGTCGCGGGTTGTCGGACATGCCGCCGTCGATCGCGACGTAGGTCGTCGTCTCGCTCGCGCGCTTGACGACGCCGACCCGGTACAGCGTCAGCGCGCCGTCGCCGACGAGCGAGCGGCCCGGCTCGAGCACCACGCGGGGCGGGGGGAGGTCGTGCAGCGCCCAGGCGCTCGCCACCCTGCGCAGGAGCGCGTCGACGAACGTCCGGACATCGAGCGACGGCTCGTCATCCACGTGGCGGACGCCGAGGCCGCCGCCGAGGTCGATCACCTCGGGGAGCCAGCCGAGTTCCTTCCGGCAGGCGGTCGCGAAGCCGGCGAGCCAGTCGACGGTCATCCGCTCGGCGCCGAGGTCGAGGAGCTGCGAGCCGATGTGGACGTGCAGGCCCTGGACCTCCAGTCCCGCCCGGAGCGCGTGGGCGACCGCCTCGATCGTCTCGTCCGGCGGCAGGCCGAACTTGGAGCCGTGGTGGGCGGTCTTGATCGCGTCGTGCGTCTCGGCGTCGATCCCGGGCGTCACGCGAACGAGCACGCGGCGGACCCCCGCCGAGGCCGCCCGCTCGACCTCGTCGAGCGAGTCGAGCACCACGAAGGCGGCTTCCGCCTCGGCCGCCGCCGCGAGCTCGGCGTCGCTCTTGTTGTTGCCGTGGACGACGATGCGCTCGCCCGGAATGCCGGCCCGCCGGGCGTAGGAGAGCTCGCCGAGGGTCGAGACGTCGGCGCCGAGTCCCTCGCCCGCGAAGAGCCGCAGGAGCGCGACGTTCGGGAAGGCCTTGACGCTGTAGAGGACGAGCGCGTCGGGCGCCGCCCCCAGGTAGGCCCGCGCGCGGGCGAGCAGCGTCTCCTCGCAGTACACGACGAGCGGCGTGCCGAACTGCTCCGCGAGTCCCGTCGCGGGCAGACCCCCGACCTCGAGCTCGCCGCGATCGAACGACGCGGAATCAGGAAAGAGCTCGCTCAGTCGGTCCACCAACCCGGGACCATGTCCGCGTCGCCAGAGCCGGTGCGGGGAGCGCCGATCGCGATCAGCTCGGCGCCGTCCGGGCCGCCCTCGTAGCCCCGCATGGTCGACGGCGCCACGCGCACGGCGGTGAAGGGCTTCATCTCGATCACGTCGTCGGCCACCTTGATGCGGGCGCTGCCGTTGACCAGCACGTAGACCTCCTCCTGGGTCTTGTGGGTGTGGCCGAACGGCAGTCGCCAGCCAGGGCCGAGCTTGATGTACGAGATCCCGCAGTGCTCGCACCCGAGCGGATCCTTCCCCATCCGGAACTGGATGTCGTTCTCGTCCAGCCCGAACTTGACGCCCTGGTTCTCGACCTCGGTCAGCTGCTGGACCGTGTAGCTCATCTCGCTCCTCTCGTCGACGTGACCGCGACGCTATCGCTTGCTACAGTGCGGCTCAATGTCGGAGCTTCTCGCGTAGGGCAGGAAGCGAGCGCGGCGACCGCCGCGACGAGCTTCCCACGGCCTCTCCCCGGAGAGGCTTTTTCGTTTCTGGAGGACGGTATGGACGACCGGTACGAGCCGAAGCAGATCGAGCCGAAGTGGCAGGCGGTGTGGGCGGGCGAGCGGGCCTTCAACGTGGACGATCCGGACCCGGGAGCCGAGAACCCGGCTGCCTTCTACATGCTCGAAATGCTGCCCTACCCGTCGGGGACCCTGCACATGGGGCACGTCCTCAACTACACCCTCGGCGACGTCGTCACGCACTTCCGCCGTCGGAACGGCGCGCACGTGCTGCGGCCGATGGGCTTCGACTCCTTCGGCCTGCCCGCCGAGAACGCCGCGATCCGCGAGGGCGGGCACCCGCGGGAGATCGTCGACCGGAACATCGCCGCGATCGAGCGGCAGATGCGGGGACTCGGGTGGGCGATCGACTGGGACCGCGTCACCGCGGCGCACGACCCGGCCTTCTACCGCTGGACGCAGTGGCTCTTCCTGCGCTTCCTGCGCGAGGGGCTCGCCTACCGCAAGCAGGCACCGGTCAAGTGGTGCCCCAACGACCAGACCGTGCTGGCCGAGTCGCAGGTGATCGACGGTCGCTGCGAGCGCTGCGGCGCCGAGGTCGAGGCCAAGAGCCTGGAGCAGTGGTTCCTGCGCATCACCGCCTACGCCGACGCCTTGCTCGAAGACCACGCGCTGCTCGACTGGCCCGACCGGACGATCGCGATCCAGCGCAACTGGATCGGCCGCTCCGAGGGCGCCGAGATCCTCTTCCGCGTCGACGACCTCGACCTCGACCTGCCGGTCTTCACGACCCGTCCGGACACGCTCTTCGGGGCCACGTTCTTCGTCCTGGCGCCGGAGCACCCACTGGTCGAGCGGCTGGCCGCGGGCACCGAGCAGGCCGGCGGCGTCCGCGACTACGTGCGCCGGACGAGCGCGGCGACGGGGACGGAGCGGCTCGACCCCGAGCGCGAGAAGAGCGGCGTCCACACCGGCCGGTACGCCACCAACCCGATCAACGGCGAGCGGATCCCGATCTGGGTGGCCGACTACGTGCTCATGGAGTACGGCACGGGCGCGATCATGGCCGTCCCTGCGCACGACGAGCGCGACTACGAGTTCGCGCGCCGGTTCGACCTGCCGGTCCGCACGGTCGTCGTGCCGGCAGGGGGCGATGCGGATCCCGGGCAGGGCGCGTTCTCGGCCCACACCGACGGCGAGCGCCTGACCAACTCCGGCGAGTTCGACGGGCTGCCCAGCGCGGACGGCGCGACGGTGATCGTCGAGCGTCTCGCCGACCTGGGGCGAGGCCGCCCCGCCGTCAGCTTTCGCCTGCGCGACTGGCTGATCTCGAGGCAGCGCTACTGGGGCTGCCCGATTCCCGTCGTGCACTGCGAGCGCTGCGGGATCGTGCCCGTGCCCGACGAGGAGCTGCCGGTGCTGCTGCCCGACGTCGAGGAGTACCTGCCGCGAGGGCGCTCGCCGCTCGCCGCGGCCGAGGAGTGGATCACCGTGCCGTGCCCGTCGTGCGGCGCCCCGGCCCGGCGCGAGGCGGACACGATGGACACCTTCGTCGACTCCTCCTGGTACTTCCTGCGCTACTGCGATCCGCACAACGACGAGGCCCCGTTCGACCGGCGCCTGATCGACCACTGGTGCCCGATCGACCTGTACATCGGCGGGATCGACCACTCGACCGGCCACCTCCTGTACTCGCGCTTCTTCGTCAAGGTGCTGAACGAGCTGGGCCTGCTCGGGTTCCGCGAGCCCTTCACGCGGCTGTTCCACCAGGGCTGGGTGCAGTTCGACGGCTCGAAGATGTCGAAGTCGAGAGGGAACGTGATCGGCCCCGACGACCTCGTCGAGGCCTACGGAGCCGACGCGGTGCGGCTCTACATCCTCTTCGTGGGCCCGGCCGACCAGGACATGGAGTGGACCGAGAGCGGGATCGAGGGCATGGCCCGCTTCGTCCGGCGTCTCTGGCGCGCCGTGCTCGACGCGGCCACGTGCGACCCGTCCGTCGACGCGGACGACGGGCCGCTCGTCCGCAAGGCCCACGAGACGATCGGCCGGGTCACCGACGACATCGGCAGGCGCTTCCACTTCAACACGCCGATCGCGGCGGTGATGGAGCTGGTCAACGAGCTGGGTCGCTCCCCGGACGACCCCGGCGCCCGCTTCGCCGCCGAGACCGCGGTCAGCCTGATCCAGCCGTACGCGCCGCACGTCGCCGAGGAGCTCTGGGAGCGGCTCGGCCACGCGCGGCTGTGGGAGCAGCCCTGGCCGGTCGCCGACGAGCGGCTGCTCGAGCGCGAGACGTTCGAGCTCGTGATCCAGGTGAACGGCAAGGTGCGCGACCGGGTCGAGGTCGGGGTCGACCTGTCTCGCGACGAGCTCGTCGCGCACGCGCAGGCCTCGCCGCGGGTGCAGGCGCACCTGGACGGGAGAGAGATCCGGCAGGCGATCGTGGTGCCGCGGAAGCTCGTGAACCTGGTCGTCTGACACCCCCGAGGTGCAGGCGCACCCCGGGGATGCCCCTAACGAATGCCGGTGTCGACCCGGAAGTCGAGCCGGTCCAGGTGGGCGAAACGGACCTTGACGCGGGCCGGGTACGGCGACCCGCCGAGGCGGCGGGAGCCGGTGGCGACCGTGTAGATCGCGGCGTCGAGCGCCACCTTGTAGCGGCCCTGCGCGTCCGTGCGCGTGGTGACGGGCGCCTTGCCGGCCCGGGAGAACACGAGCGTCACGCCCGCGGCGGGGCCCTCGCACGGGACGCCCACCCGGCAGACGGGGGTGGTCGGTGCCATCGTGACCGTGCCCTGGAGGCCGGTGACGCCGGCGAAGCGGCTCTGCGACCCGGCGACGCCGGCCGCGCTGAGCGCGGCGGCGGCGATCCCGACCGCCACGGTGATGCGAAGGTTTGCGGTCATGCACACATGATGCCCTATCGGCACGGATTCGTCACATCCGCGTGCGGCCCCGGCCGGCGCGCCGTCCTGCTCCGTTGTCATCATGGACAACATGGAGCACCTCGACCCCCGCCGCCGAACGGTGCTGGTCACGGCCGCCGTCGCCCTCGTCGCCCTCGCCCTCGCGGGACACTTCCTGCTCGGCGTCGGGGCCGCGCCCGAGGCAGTTCTCCTGCCGCCTCCGCCCACGCTCGCTGTGACTCCTCTCGTCGTCCACGTCGTCGGCGCCGTCCGCCGGCCGGGTCTCTACCGCCTCCGGCAGGGGGACCGGATCGCCGACGCGGTCACGCGCGCGGGCGGCCCGACCCGGACAGCCGACCTGACGCTCGTCAACCTCGCGGCTCCGGTCGCCGACGGGACCCAGGTCGTCGTGCCGCGCCGGGCGCGGCCGGTCGCTGCCGGCGGGCCGGAGGGGTCGGCCCCCGAGCCGCAGGCCCCGGCGGGGCCGGTGCACCTGAACACGGCCACGCTCGAGGAGCTCGATGCGCTGCCCGGCGTCGGTCCCGTGACGGCGCAGAAGATCCTCGACTACCGGGCCGAGAACGGTGCCTTCAGCTCGGTCGAGGAGCTCGACGCGATCTCGGGGATCGGGCCGGCGCGGCTCGAGGAGCTCAGGAGGCTGGTGGCGCCGTGATCCGGCGTGTCGCGCGGCGGCCGGAGCACAGCCTCGTCGGAGCGATGTGCGGTGGGCTTGCCGCCTCGAACCTGGCCAGGCCCGGTCTCGCGGCGCTTGCGTGCGCGGCCGCCGCGTGCGTCGGCTCGTTGTTCCTCGAGGATCGGGCGCGGCTCGTCGCGCTGGCGGTGGCCCTGTCGCTGGCCGGCTGGTGGTGGGGAGGAGCCCGGCTCGACGTGCTCGACCGCAGCGTCCTGAAGGGTCAGATCGGCCGGGCGGGCCGCGCGCTCGCGGTGGTGACCGCTCCGGCGCGCAGGGGCCGGCTCGAGCTCCGCGTCCAGGCCGAGACTCGTCAGCTCGGCAGGCTTCGGGTGCGAGAGCCCGTGTTGCTGCTCCTTCCGCTCGGGCGGTCCCCGCCGCAGCAAGGCGCTGAGCTGGAGCTGGTCGCCGAGGTCAGGCGTCCGAGGATCCCGGCCGACGGCTTCGACGAGGAACGCTACCTGCGCCGGCGCGGGATCCACGTCGTCCTGCGCGCCAGCCACTGGCGCGTGGTGGGGCGGCGCGACGGGCTCGGCGCCGTCGCCGACGGGCTGCGTGGGCGGGTGGCGCGGACGATCGGGAGCGGCTCCGGCGGCGAGCGGGAGGCGCTCCTGCTCGGGATCGTCCTCGGCGACGACGGCGGCCTCTCGGAGGAGCTTCGCGACCGGTTCCGGGCCTCCGGCCTCTATCACTTGCTCGCGGTCTCCGGCCAGAACGTCGCGCTGGTCGCGGCGGGTGCGCTCCTCGCGGCCTGGCTGCTGGGGCTGTCCCGCTGGCTGGGTGAGGTCGGAGCGCTGGCGGCGATCGCCGCGTACGTACTCGCGGTCGGGGCGCAGCCCTCGGTCGTGCGCGCCGGCATCGCCGGGGCGCTCGGCTCGCTGGCCTGGCTCGCGGCGCGGGAACGGGATCGCTGGTACTTCCTGCTCCTGGGGGCCCTCGCTCTGCTCACGTGGAATCCGTACTCGGCGCTCGACCCGGGCTTCCAGCTCTCGTTCGCGGCCGTGATCGCGATCTTCGTCGTCGCGCCCAGGATCGAGCGTGCGCTCGAGGGCTACCCGGTGCCGCCCAGAGCGGCCGGCGTGCTCGCCGTTTCCACTGCGTGCGGTCTCGTGACGGCCCCGATCCTCTGGTTCCAGTTCCACGCCGTGCCGCTGCTCGCAGTCCCGGCGAACGCGCTCGCGGCGCCGGCGATGGTGCCCGTGCTCGGGCTCGGACTGGCAGCGGTGGCCGTCGACCCGGTGCTGCCTGCGGCGGCCGCGGTGCTCGTCTGGCTCGCGGGGTGGTGCGCCGCCTACGTCGCGCTGTGCGCCAGGTTGATCGGCGCTCTCCCGGGAGCGCAGCTCGAGTCCGGATGGGTCGCGGGGGTCGCCGCGGTCGTCGCCGCCGGGGCGGCTGCCTATGCTTGGCGGCGATGCCGGGGGACCTGAAGCCCGTCTACGTCCTCGGCGGCGGCGACCGGCCGAAGGTCACGCGCGCCCTGGAGCGTCTGCGCGGCCACTTCTTCGGCGACGCGGTCGAGCGCCTCTCCGCGCTGGAGGCGGGCGGCCACGACGCCGTCGCCGCGTGCAACGCCCTCGGGCTGTTCGGAGGCGCGGGCCGGCTCGTTCTGGTAGAGGGCGTCGAGGCCTGGAAGGCTCCCGACGCGAAGGCGATCGCCGCCTACCTCGCGAGCCCCGCGCCCGACACCGTGCTGGCCCTCGTCGCGGAGGGCCTGAAGGCGGACGCGCCACTCGTGAAGGCATGCGCCAAGGCGGGCGAGATTCTCGTCTTCGACGTCAGGAAGAGAGACCTGCCTCGCTGGGTGGGCGAGCAGTTCGCGCGTCTGGAGGCCAGGGTCGAGCCGGCCGCCTGCGGGGCGCTGGTCGAGCTCGTCGGCGAGGACCTCGGCGAGCTGGCGGCCGAGATCGAGAAGCTCGCGCTCTGGGCCGGGGACGACGAGATCCGCGAGCGCGACGTCTCGCTCCTCGTCGCTGCGCGGGGCGAGACGCCGGGCTACGCGCTCACCGATGCGTGGGGTCGCCGCGATGTGGCCGGCGTGCTGGGCGCCTGCGAGGCCCAGCTGGAACAGGCGAGCGACGGCCGCCGCGAGCTGACCCGCCTCGTCGGCCTCCTGGCCGGCCACCTGGAGCGCGTCCGCCTCTGCCAGAGCCTCGAAGGCGAGGGGATCCCTCCGCGTGAGGCCGCTTCGCGCCTGAAGCGTCACCCGTTCTACGTCGAGAAACTGTTCGGCCAGGCGCGGAACTTCGGTGTCGACGAACTCCGCGAAGCCGTCGTTCGGATGGCGCGCCTCGACCTCGCGCTCAAGGGCGCCAGCCGCCTGCCCGGCGAGCTCGAGCTCGAGCGCACCCTCGTCGAGATCACCCGCGAGCCGGACTCGCGGGTGCCCACCGCCGGCTGATTCAGGAGCGATCCGCGACGGCCTGCCGGCCGACGAGCCGCGCGGCCTGCGCCTTCTTGCGCGCCGCGGTGTTTCGGTGCAGCGCGCCGCGCGAGGCTGCCCGGTCGATCCAGCGCACGAGCTCCCGGTGGTCGCCGCCGATTCGCTCCGCGTCGCCCTCGGCGACAGCGGCCTCGAGGCGGCGGGTGAGCGTCTTCACGGTCGAGCGGTAACGCAGGTTCTGCAGCCGCTCCCGAGCGGCGCTGCGGACGCGCTTCTTCTGCTGTCGGATGTTCGGCATCGGCGTGAAAAGGCCCGCAAGCGCGGGCTGTCAGGATCGTAGCAAAGCCCCTTCCCGGCGGATACGCCGCGAGAGGGAGCCGACCAGGGGCGTCCCTATACTCGCGACGTGGACGGGCCCGGTGCGGGTCGTCGGCTCGCCTGGTCGACGGCGATCTTCTCGCTCGCCACCGGCCTCTCTCGGATCCTCGGGCTCGTCCGCGAGATCGTCGCGCGCCGCTACTTCGGCGTCGAGGGCCGAATCAACGCCTTCACGATCGCGTTCCAGGTGCCGAACCTCGTCCGGGCCCTCGTTGCCGACGCCGCGCTCTCGTCCGCGTTCGTCCCGGTGTTCAGCGAGCTGCTGCAGAAGGGCGAGCGGGCGCGGGCCTGGCGCGTCGCCTCGACGCTCTTCTGGCTCCTGCTCCTCGGCCTCGGCGGGCTGACGGCGCTCTTCATCCTCGTCGCCCCGTGGGTAATGTCCCCCTTCGGCTACGTCGGCGAGGAGCAGGACCTGGTCGTGGGCCTGTCGCGCGTGCTCTTCCCGATCGTGGCGCTGCTCGGCGTCTCGGGGATCGTCGTGGGGATCCTGAACAGCTACGAGCACTTCTCGATCCCGGCGCTGACGCCGGTGTTCTGGAACCTCGCGATCATCGCCGGGCTTGTCTTCGGCGTTCCGCGGGCGGGCTCGGAGGACGCCGAGCTCTACGTCTACGCGGGCTCGATCCTCGCCGGCACCGTCCTCCAGGTGCTGCTCCCCGTTCCGTGGCTCGCAGGCCGCGACGGGCGCCTGCACCTGGCGATCGACTGGCGCGACCCCGCCGTCCGGCGGACGCTCGTACTCATGGTTCCCGTGATGCTCGGGCTCGGGCTGATCAACTTCAACGCGGTCATCGGCTCGTTCTTCGCCGCCCGCTACATCGACCCCAACCTCGCCCCGAGCGCGATCGACGCGGCCTTTCGCATCTACATGCTGCCGCAGGGCATGTTCTCGGTCGCGGTCGCGACCGTGCTCTTCCCCTCGCTCGCCCGCGCGGCGGCGCGCAGCGACCTTCCCGCCTTCCGTCGCACTGTCGGGACCGGCCTCAGGCAGATCGCGTTCCTGCTCGTCCCGGCGAGCGCGGTCTGCGCGGTGCTCGCCGAGCCGATCGTCCGGCTGCTCTACGAGCGCGGGGAGTTCGGGCCGGACGAGACGCCCGTCGTCGCGGGCGCTCTGGCCGCGTTCTCGCTCGGCCTCGCCTTCAACGGCATGATGCTGATGCTGAACCGCGCGTTCTTCAGCCTCCAGTCGCCGTGGCTGCCCACGCTCGTCGCCCTCGCGAGCCTCGTCCTCAACACGGCGCTGAACGTCGGGTTCTACCGCCTCGGGGTCTGGGGCCTGCCCCTCGCCACGTCCGTCTCGAACGTCGCCGCCACCCTCGCCCTCGTCCTCCTGCTCCGGCGGCGCTCCGGCGGGCTCGAGCTGGGCGAGACAGCGCGGACGCTGGCCCTCGTGACGGTCGCCTCGGGGCTGCTCGCGGGCGCCGCCTTCGGCGTCTGGCTCGGGCTCGACGACGTGCTGGGCCGATCGGGCGGCGCCCAGTTCCTCTCGCTCGGGACCGCGCTCGCGGCCGGTCTGGCCACGTACCTCGTTTCCTGCCGTTTGCTGGGAGTTCGCGAGCTCGAGGCGTTGCTATCGTTGCGACGTGGCCACCGCCCGGCCTGATTTCGCATGCCGCAGAATCGCATCCGCAACTTCTCGATCATCGCCCACATCGACCACGGCAAGTCGACGCTGGCCGATCGCATCCTCGAGCTCACCGACACGGTCTCCGGCCGGGAGATGCGAGAGCAGGTGCTCGACTCGATGGATCTCGAGCGCGAGCGCGGGATCACGATCAAGGCGCAGGCGGTCCGCGTGGCCTGGAAGGGCCACCAGCTCAACCTGATCGACACGCCCGGCCACGTCGACTTCACCTACGAGGTCTCGCGCTCCCTTCAGGCGTGCGAGGGGGCGTTGCTCGTCGTCGACGCCGCCCAGGGAATCGAGGCGCAGACGCTCGCGAACGCCTACCTCGCGATCGAGAACGACCTCGAGATCGTCCCCGTCGTCAACAAGATCGACCTGCCGCAGGCGAATCCCGACGCGGCCGCGGCGGAGGTCGCCGACCTCGTCGGCGAGGACGCCGCCCGCGTCCTGCGGATCTCGGCCAAGACCGGCGAGGGCGTCGCGGAGGTGCTCGACGCCGTCGTCGAGCGCATTCCGGCGCCGGCGGGCAGACCCGAGGCGCCGGCCCGCGCGCTCGTCTTCGACTCGTCGTACGACCAGTACCGGGGAGTCGTGGCGTTCGTGCGCGTCGTCGACGGCTCGTTCTCGCGCCGCGAGCCGCTCCGCGCGATGGCGACCGGCACGCGCTTCGAGGCCGAGGAGCTCGGCTTCCTCAGCCCGGCCAGGCGCCCGACCGAGACGCTCAGCGCGGGCGAGGTGGGCTACGTCGTCACCGGTCTGAAGGACGTCGCGCGCCTTCGCGTCGGCGACACGCTCACGTCGGAGCGCCGGCCGGCCGCCGAGGCCGTGCCCGGCTACAAGGACGTCAAGCCGATGGTCTTCGCCGGGCTCTTCCCGACCGACTCGGACGACTACCCCGACCTGCGCGACGCGCTCGAGCGGCTGAAGCTGAACGACGGCTCCCTCTTCTACGAGCCGGAGACGTCGCAGGCGCTCGGCTTCGGCTATCGCTGCGGCTTCCTCGGGCTGCTCCACATGGAGATCGTCCGGGAGCGCCTGGAGCGGGAGTTCGACCTCGATCTCCTCGTCACCGCGCCGAACGTCGCCTACCGCGTGCTGACGCCCGTCGGCGAGTGGGTCGAGGTGCACAACCCGTCCGAGATGCCGCGCGAGATCGAGACGGTCGAGGAGCCCTACATCCGGGCCTCGATCATCGTGCCGAAGGAATACGTCGGCGCTGTGATGGAGCTCTGCAACGAGCGCCGCGGGAGCTTCGACCACATGGAGTACCTGGCGGAGCAGCGCGTGCTGCTCGTGTACGAGCTGCCGCTCGCCGAGATCGTGCTCGACTTCTACGACCAGCTGAAGTCGCGCACGCGCGGCTACGCGAGCTTCGACTACGACCTGAGCGGGTTCCGGCCGGGGGAGCTGGCCCGGGTGGACATCCTGATCGCGGGCGAGCCCGTCGACGCGCTCAGCCTGATCATCCACCGCAGCGGCGCCTACGCGCGCGGGCGGGCGCTCGTCGAGCGGTTGCAGAAGGAGATTCCGCGCCAGTTCTTCGACGTGCCCATCCAGGCGACGATCGGGGCGCGGGTGATCGCGCGCGAGACCGTGAAGGCGAAGCGAAAGGACGTGCTCGCGAAGTGCTACGGCGGCGACATCACGCGCAAGCGGAAGCTGCTGGAGAAGCAGAAGGCGGGCAAGAAGCGGATGAAGCAGGTGGGAGCCGTCGAGGTGCCGCAGGAGGCGTTCCTCGCGGTGCTCAACCTGGACGAGAACCGATGAGCAGCGCGGTCACGCACGCCACGCGTCCGGGTTCGCCGCAGGAGCAGTTGCCCTCGACGTCGCCTGCACCGCGGGAGCTGCAGGAAGCGACGGTCGCTCATCTCTACGTGCACCTGCCGTTCTGCGCCCACCGCTGCGGGTACTGCGACTTCGTCACGCTCGTCGGCCGGCGCGACGGGCACCTGGTGTACGTCGAGGCCCTGCTCGCCGAGCTCGACCTCGAGGGGCACCTGCTCGCGCCCTCGCTGGAGACGATCTTCCTCGGGGGCGGGACGCCCACCTTCACCGAGCCGGCCGCCCTCGCCCGGCTCCTCCGGGCTCTTCCCCCCGCCGAGGAGGTGACCGTCGAGGCGAATCCCGAGACCGTAACCCCGGAGCTCGCCGAGCTCCTCCGGGGCGCCGGCGTCACCCGCGTCTCGCTCGGCGTCCAGAGCCTCCGGCCTGAGCTCCTGCGCGTCCTCGAGCGGCACGCCGGGCCGGACGACGTCCGCCGCGCCGTGCATGCTCTTCGTGTTGCCCATTTTGCCAACATCTCGCTGGATCTCGTCTACGGCATCCCGGGCCAGGGCCCCGCCGACCTCGCGCGCGACCTGGACGACGCCATGCGGCTCGAGCCGGAGCACCTCTCCTGCTACGAGCTCGAGGCGAAGCCGGGCACGCGCTTCAGCCATCACTACGGAGCCGAGCTCGAGCGCCAGGCCGAGGCGATGGAG
>JBHEMU010000182.1:0-5030 GCA_046262415.1 Gaiellaceae bacterium
CCCGGATGCGCTCGTGCGGTCAGCTCAGACGGAGCACGGGCAAGCCCGCGCTCCTGAGGTCGGCGTCGCAAGCGACGCCTACGAGTGTGGTCTCTCCCCGGATGCGCTCGTGCGGTCGGCTCAGACGGAGCACGGGCAAGCCCGCGCTCCTGAGGTCGGCGTCGCAAGCGACGCCTAGAGGCTTGATGTGAATCGCGTCGCGTCGCCAAGGAAGGGACCTCGCGCCTGACGAAGAAGGGCTTCCAGACAGTGTCCCTCGAGATGGAGGCTCGAGATGACCACCGATCTGGAAGCCCTCGTCGTTGCAGCCTACGTCTTCGCTGACGAGTATCCCGCCCCTGCCCGGCCCGGCCGACCGGCCAAGATCAGCGACGCGGAGCTGGTCTCGCTCGCCGTCTGCCAGGCGGCGATGGGGATCTGTTCCGACCGCCAGTTCCTTGGTCTGGTCGGGCGGGTGCTGCCGGGCTGGTTTCCACACCTGCCCGATCAGTCGCAGTACAACCGGCGCCTGCGCGCGCTCGTCGAGCTGATCAGCATCGTCCAACAGCGGCTCGCTGGCTGGCTCGACGCCGGTGGCGTGCGGCTCGCCGACGCCACGCTGATCGGCGTCGCCAACTATCCCGGCTGCGCCGTGCGCAGCGGCTTCGCCGGCAGCGCCGCCGACGGCTTCGCCACCTCGCAGCACCGCTTCGTCTGGGGCGTGCGGCTGGTGCTCGTTTCCGACCGGCGCGGCCTGCCGCTCGGCTACACGCTCGTACCGGCGAACGAGAAGGAGTACGAGCCAGTGGCCGACTTGCTCACCGGCACCGCCGCCGAGCGGCTGCTCGCCGACAAGGGTCTCTGGGGCGCCGCCTACCGGGAGCGGCTGGCCAGCAGCGGCACCACGCTCGTGACGCCGGCCAAGCAGCGGACGGCGCTGAACGCCGACAGCGAACGCGCGCTCGCCTCGATCCGGCTCGCGATCGAGAGCGTCTTCTCCAACCTGAAGGGGCAGATGCGGCTCGAGCAGCACCTGGCCAAGACACCCGCCGGGCTGGCGCTGCGGATCGCGCAACGCCTGCTCGCGCTCACGCTCGGGATCCTGCTGAACACCCTCGCCGGTCGCCCGGCGCGCGCCTTGGCAGCCTACGACGGCCGCTAAATCACATCAAGCCTCTAGGCGACCGGCGAGCCCCCGGGCTCGTGGTCGACGAGCTCGAGGTAGACCATCGCCGCCGAGTCGCCCTGTCGCGGCCCGAGCTTGACGATGCGCGAGTAGCCGCCCGGCCGGTCGGCGAACCGCGGTGCGACGTCCGCGAAGAGCTTGTGCACGACGTCCTGCGAGCGGAGGTACGCGAGCGCCTGGCGGCGTGCGTGAATGTCGCCCCGCCGCCCGAGCGTGATCATCTGCTCGGCGATGGGCTTGACCGCCTTCGCCTTGGCCTCGGTCGTGCGGATCCGCCCGTGCTCGATCAGCGCCCCCGCCAGGTTGGAGTAGAGCGCCTTGCGGTGCGCCGAGTCACGCCCGAGCTTCTTGCCGGCCCGCTGGTGCTTCACGCCGCCTCTTCGTCCCCGCCCACTCCGGGCCCGCCGTCGTCGCCGCGCAGGTTCAGGCCGTGCGTGGCCAGGGTCTCCTTGACCTCCTCGATCGACTTCTTGCCGAAGTTCGGGATCGAGGCCAGCTCGTTCTCCGACTTGACGACGAGATCGCCGATCGTCTCGATGCCGACGCGCTTGAGGCAGTTGTACGAGCGGACGCCGAGCTCGAGCTCCTCGATCGGGAAGTTCTCCATCCCGTGCGCCAGGGAGATCTCGGCCGGAGCGTCGGCGCGCGCGCCGGCGGCGTCGCCGAAGCCCTCCATCTTCTCGATGTCGGTGAAGATCGCGAGCTGCCGGATCAGGATCTCCGCCGCCTGCCCCACCGCCTCGCGCGGGTCGAGCGAGCCGTCGGTGACGACGTCGAGGCGCAGCTTGTCGTAGTCGGTGCGCTGCCCGACGCGGGCGGCCTCGACGTCATAGGAGACCCGGCGCACCGGGGAGAAGATCGAGTCGATCGGGATGACGCCGATCGCGTGCTCGGGCCCGCGGTTCGACTCCGCAGGGACGTAGCCGCGCCCGCGGCCGATCGTGAGCGTGAGCTCGAGCTTGCCCCGGTCGGAGAGGTTCGCGATCTCCAGCTCGGGATTCAGCAGCTCGAGGTCGGCGGGCGCCTGGATGTCGGCGGCCGTGACCGGGCCGGGGCCCTTCTTGGCGAGGCGGACCTCCACCTCGGGCGATTCGCCGTGCAGCCGGCAGATCAGGTTCTTGAGGTTCAGGATCAGGTCGGTGACGTCCTCGCGGACACCCGGCAGCGTCGTGAACTCGTGCGCGACGCCCTCGAGCTTGACCGACGTGACGGCGGCGCCCTCGAGCGAGGAGAGCAGCACGCGGCGCAGCGAGTTGCCGAACGTGTAGCCGAAGCCGCGGTCGAGCGGCTCGATCACGAAGATGCCCCGGTCGGCGTTGACCTCCTCGTGGACGATCCTGGGGACCTGGAAGTCCATCAAACTGGTGCGTACAGCCAAGGTGAATTCCTTTCTCTGGCGCGCAGCGGTTCGGCTGGCGCTACTTGGAGTAGAGCTCGACGATCAACGATTCCTGCACGGGCGTGTCGATCTCCTCGCGCGCGGGCCACTTCAGCACCTTGCCCGTCAGGCCGTCGTGGTCGGCCTGGAGCCACGGCGCCACGGAGGCGGTGAGATCGGTCGCGTCCCGGACGACCTGCTCGGCGGAGCTGCCCGACTTCATCGAGACGATGTCGTTCGGCTTCACCTGGTAGCTCGGGATGTTCACCCGCCGGCCGTTGACCAGGAAATGGCCGTGGCGGACGAGCTGGCGGGCCTGCGCCCGCGACGCGGCGAACCCGAGGCGGTAGACGACGTTGTCGAGCCTCGTCTCGAGCATGCGCAGGAGCGTCTCGCCGGTGATGCCGGACCCGCGCGCCGCCTTGGAGTAGTAGATCCGGAACTGCTTCTCGAGCAATCCGTAGTAGCGGCGCGCCTTCTGCTTCTCGCGCAGCTGCAGGAGGTACTCGGACTGCTTGATCCGCCCGCGTCCGTGCTCGCCCGGCGGGTAGCTGCGGCGCTCGATCGCGCACTTCTCCGTCAGGCAGCGCTCCCCCTTGAGGAAGAGCTTCATCCCCTCGCGGCGGCAGACACGGCACTTGGGACCGACGTCGCGCGCCATCAGACCCTCCGCCGCTTCTTCTGGCGGACACCGTTGTGAGCCTGCGGCGAAACGTCCTTGACGCCGAGGATCTCGAGGCCGGCCGCCTGCAGCGAGCGGATCGCCGTCTCGCGGCCGGAACCCGGGCCTTTGACGAACACCTCGACCTTCTGCAGGCCGTGATCCATGCCCTTGCGGGCGCACGAGTCGGCCGTCACCTGCGCGGCGAACGGCGTCGACTTGCGCGAGCCCTTGAAGCCGGCCGAGCCGGCGGACTCCCAGGCGATCACGTTCCCGTCCTTGTCGGTGAGCGCGACGATCGTGTTGTTGAAGGACGTCTTGATGTGCGCCTGCCCGATCGCGATGTTCTTCTTGACGCGGCGACGCGTGCGACCCCGCGTCGCCGCCTTGCGGGGAGGGGCCACGTCAGTGCCTCGTCCGGTGACGCTGCGGCGGTGCTGCGCGGTGCACTACTTGGCCTTGCTCTTGCCGCGGCCGACGGTCTTCTTCGGGCCCTTGCGCGTGCGCGCGTTCGTCTTCGTGCGCTGGCCGTTCACCGGCAGGCCGCGGCGGTGGCGAACGCCTCGATACGCGCCGATCTCCGACAGCCGCTTGATCGCCTGCGAGCGCTCGCGGCGCAGGTCTCCCTCGACCTGGAGCTGCCCGTCGATGTACTCCCGCAGCTTCGTCACCTCCTGGTCGGTCAGGTCACGGACCTTCGTGTCCGCCGAGAGGCCGAGCTCGGAGCAGATCGTGCGGGCGGTCGGCTGGCCGATGCCGAAGATGTAGGTGAGCCCGATCTCGAGCCGCTTCTGCGTGGGCAGGTTGACGCCTGCGATCCTTGCCATCTGGTTAGTGCCTCGTCCGGTGACGTTGCCGAGCTTCTGGGTCGCGAGCACCAAGCCAGGCTAGGACGCAGGGAGCGTGCACAGGGCGGACGCCGGATACGTGGGCGACTGAGGACGCCGCATGGCGCCGCGTGATCGCGGGCCAGAGGCCGGCGGACGTTGCTGGACGAGGCACCAGTTCCTCCTACCCCTGCCGCTGCTTGTGCCGCGGGTTCGTGCAGATGACCATGGTCGTACCGTGCCGCTTGATCACGCGGCAGCGCTCGCACATGGGCTTGACGGATGGTCTGACTTTCATCGGTGTCGCAAGGTAGATGCGGCTGGAAACACAGCGCAGCGCCGCTCAGCGGCGCCGATCTACTGTAGCAAACCGGCCTGGACCCGATCCTCGCTCGCGGTCAGGATCCGCGGGCCGGCGTCGGTGATCGCGACCGTGTGCTCGAAGTGCGCGGAGAGCGATCCGTCGGCGCTCGAGATCGACCACTGGTCGTCGGCCACGACCACGTCCGCGCCGCCAGCCGTGATCATCGGCTCGATCGCGAAGACCATGCCAGTCCGGAGCAGCGGCCCCCGGCCGGGCTCCCCGAAGTTCGCGATCTGCGGCTCCTCGTGCATCGAGCGGCCGACGCCGTGCCCCACGAGGCTCCGCACGATCGAGAAGCCGGCGTCCTCGGTCACGGTCTGGATCGCGTGCGAGATGTCGGAGAGGCGGTTGCCGGCGCGACACTGCTCGATGCCGGCGCGAAGGGCCTCCTGGCACACGTCCAGCAGCCGCTCGGCGTCGCCGGAGATCTCGCCGATCCCGAAGGTGCAGGCCGAGTCGGCGACGAAGCCGTCGAGCGTGACGCCGACGTCGACCGCGAGCACGTCGCCGTCCCCGAGCCGGTACGGGCCGGGGATGCCGTGGACGACCATCTCGTTCGGCGAGACGCAGATCGAGGCGGGGTAGCCGCGGTACCCCTTGAAGGTCGGCACGCCGCCGGCCGAGCGGATGAAGGC
>JBHEMU010000183.1:0-15850 GCA_046262415.1 Gaiellaceae bacterium
GTGCTGAGGGCCGCCCGCTCGCCGGAGACGGGCCAGGCGTGGGTCGTGCAGCCGGGCCGCGAGCCCCTCGTCTTCCGCTGGCCGAACGTGCCCGGGCCGAGGACGCCGGCGGGCAGGGGCATGCGGCCCCCGATCTAGTGCACCGGACGCCCGACGAGCGCTTCGCCGACCTGCCCGGCTATCCGTTCCGGCCCCGCTACGCCGAGCAGGACGGCCTGCGCCTCCACTACCTCGACGAGGGTGACGGCGACCCGGTTCTCTGCCTGCACGGCGAGCCGACCTGGTCCTTCCTCTACCGCCGGATGATCCCGGCGCTCGCCCGGGTCGGGCGGGTCGTCGCTCCGGACTACTTCGGCTTCGGTCGCTCGGACAAGCCCACCGACCCCGCGTGGTACTCGTACGACCGCCACTGCGCCTCGATCCGACGGCTGGTCGAGGAGCTCGGCCTCCGCCGGCTCACGGTCGTCGTCCAGGACTGGGGCGGGCCGATCGGCCTCAGGCTCGCGGTCGAGCGCCCCGACCTCGTCGACCGGCTGGTGATCCTGAACACCGGAGTGGGCGGAGGGCGGGCGCCGAGCGACGCCTGGCTGCGCTTCCGTGAGGTCGTCCGCGCCGCCGGGGGCGACTTCCAGCCCGGCCGCCTGGTGCGCCGGAGCTGCGTCCGCGGGCTCGCCGACGAGGTCGTCGCGGCCTACGACGCGCCCTTCCCCACCCCGGAGTCGAAGGCGGGCGCGCTCGCCTTTCCCGAACACGTGCCGACCGAGCCGGACCACCCGAACACCGCTCCCCTGCTGGCGGTCCGCGAGGCACTGCGCGGCTGGCAGAAGCCCGCGCTCGTCCTCTTCGGCGACTCCGACCCGATCTTCTCCACCCGGGTCGCGGAGCGCATCGCCGAGCTGATCCCGGGCGCGCTCCCGGCGGAGACGGTCGTGAACGCGGGCCACTTCGTCCAGGAGGACGCGGGCGAGGAGGTGGCCGAGCGGATCGTCCGCTTCCTCGAGACGCGTGACCGGTGATTCGCGCGCCCGCGGGGGCGATCCAGGCCAAGGTTGGTCAGTGCGATCAGGCGCCGCACGTACTGGAAGTACGGGCGGCGCGCGAGCGGACTGATCCACCGCCGCGTCTGGGTCGTCATCCGCGCCGCGGGAATTGGCGGTCACGCGTCTGGGAGGTCTCGTAGAGTCCGGCGGCGTGGAGACCGACCGGGTACGCGCCGCGATGCCCTTCGCGGGCACGATCGGGATGGAGGTGCTGGCCGCGTCCGCGCAGGAGGTGGAGAGCCGGCTCGCCTGGGAGGAGCGGCTCTGCACGGCCGGCGGGATCCTCCACGGCGGCGCGCTGATGGGCCTGGCGGACGCGAGCGGCGGCCTCTGCGCCTTCCTCAACCTTCCCGAGGGCGCGGGCGGGACGGCGACGATCGAGTCGAAGACGAACTTCTTCGCCGCCGTCCGCAGCGGCTTCGTGACCGCGCGCTCGCGGCCCCTGCACCGCGGCCGGACGACGATCGTGGTCGAGACCGACCTCTTCGACGAGAGCGAGCGCCACGTCGCCCGCGTCACGCAGACGCAGGCGATCCTGCCTCCGCGCGACGCCTAGGCGAGACGCTACGAGAAGCGCCAGGTGCCGCCGGCGGCGAACTCCTTCAGGATCCGCCGGCTGACGACCATGCGGTGCACCTCGTCGGGCCCGTCGTAGATGCGGCCGCTGCGGGCGTGCGAGAACATCAGCGCCAGCGGCGTCCGGTCGGTGAGGCCGAGCGCCCCGTGCACCTGGATCGCGCGGTCAATCACGTCGTTCAGTGCCCGCGCGGCGAAGAACTTGATCAGCGAGATCTCGACGCGGGCCTCGTCGCCCGCGTCGATCTTGTGCGCGGCGTCGAGCGTCATCAGCCGGCACGCCTGGATCTCGGCGGCGGAGTCGGCGATCCAGTTCTGCACCGTCTGCTTCTCCGCGAGCGGGCCGCCGAACGCCTCGCGCTCGAGCGCGCGCCGGCACATCAGCTCGAACGCGCGCTGCATCTGGCCGAGCCAGCGCATCACGTGGTGGATCCGGCCGGGCCCGAGGCGCTTCTGCGCGATCCGGAAGCCGTCGCCGGGCTCGCCGAGCGTGTTCTCGACCGGGACGCGGACGCCGGTGTAGCGCACCTCGCAATGGGTCGTCCAGCCGTGCCCCGGATGGCCGAGGACGGACACCGGCGTGATCTCGATCCCGGCGGTATCCGCGGGGACGAGGATCTGCGTCGCCCGCCGGTGCGGCGCCTCGTCGGGGTCGGTCACCGCCATGACGATGCCGAAGGCGGCGCCCTCGGCGCCGGACGAGAACCACTTGCGACCGTCGACCACCCAGTCCTCCCCGTCCCGCACGGCGCGCGTCCGGAGCGTGGTCGGGTCCGACCCCGGCTGGTCGGGCTCGGTCATCGAGAAGAACGAGCGGGCCGTGCCCTCCACGAGCGGGCGCAGCCAGCGCTCCTTCTGGTCGGGCGTCCCGAACAGGTGCAGGATCTCGCCGTTGCCGGCATCCGGAGCCTGGCAGTTGAAGACGAGCTGGCCCCAGGCGCTTCGCCCGATCTCCTCGTTCAGGAGCGCGTACGCGAGAAAGCCGCGCCCGGTGCCGCCGGCCTCGGGCGGCAGGTGCGGCGCCCAGAGCCCCTCCGCCCTCGCGCGCGCCCGCAGGCCGTCGACGAGCGCCCGGGCCTCGTCGTCCTCCCGCGCGATCGCCTCCTCGTTCGGGTAGAGGTGCTCCTCCATGAAGGCGCGATAGACCTCGCGGAGCCCGGCGTGCGCCTGGGTAGGCGGAAGCTCGGTCGCCGTCACCCGTTTAGCATCGCACGAATGCTCGACGCCGGCGGCTCGCTCGCGGAGCGCTTCTACCGCGCGTTCCTGGACGCCGACCTCCCCCGGCTCGAGGCGCTCGTCGCGCCTGACGCCGTCCTCGTGATCCGCGCGCCCTCGCTGCTCGCCGGATCGCACCCGGGGCCGCGCGGGCTGGCGACCCTGCGCCACCGGGTCGGCGAGCTGACGGGAATGACGTGGGGGCCGCTCCGCGAGGACAGCCACGACGTCGCGACGAGCGACTGGCACGCGGTCGTCATGGACCGGTTCGTCGCCGAGCGCGGCGACCGGCGGCTCGACTCTCACGAGGCGCTCGTGCTCGCGATCGAGGAAGATCGGATCGTGCGGCTCTTCCACTACGTGCACGACCCGGTCGCGTTCACGGGCTTCTGGTCGTGAAGCTCGGGTTCGGCATGGGGTACGCGTCACCGGGGACGAACCCCACGGACGTGATCGCGCTCGCGCGGGAAGCGGAGCGCCTCGGCTACGACTCCGCCTGGGCGGCCGAGTCCTGGGGGACCGACACTGTCACCGTCCTGAGCTGGCTCGCGGCGACCACGACGAAGCTCAAGGTCGGGGCGTCGATCATGCAGATGCCCGGGCGGACGCCGGCCGCGACGGCGATGACGGCGGCGACGCTCGACCTGATGTCGGGCGGACGCTTCCTCCTAGGCCTCGGGACGTCGGGGCCGCAGGTCGTGGAGGGCTGGCACGGCCAGCCGTGGGGCAAGCCGCTCGGACGGACGCGCGAGTACGTCGACATCGTGCGGCGGATGCTCCGCCGCGAGACGATCGAGCACCACGGCGAGCACTACGACATCCCGTACACGGGCGAGGGCGCGACGGGCCTCGGCAAGCCGCTGAAGCTGATGATGCGCCCGCTGCGTGCCGAGATTCCGATCCTCCTCGCCGCGATCGGGCCGAAGAACGTCGCGCTCGCGGCGGAGATCGCGGACGGGTGGCTGCCCGTCTTCCTCTCGCCGGAGCGCTTCGGCGAGGTCTTCCGGCCCTCCCTGGAGGAGGGCCGGCGCCGTGCCGGCAAGGGCCTCGAGGGCTTCGAGATCGCGGCGACGTCCGTGCCGCTCGTCGTCGGCGACGACCTCGACGCCGCGCGCGACGCCGTCCGGCCTCACGTCGCCCTCTACGTCGGCGGCATGGGGGCGCGGGGCAAGAACTTCTACAACTCGCTGGTCGGGCGCTACGGGTACGAGGCTGAGGCGAAGGAGATCCAGGACCTGTACCTGGACGGGAAGCAGCGCGAGGCGGCCGCCGCGGTGCCCGACGCGCTCGTGGACGAGGTCGCCCTCGTCGGCTCGCGCGAGCGGATCGCCGACCGGCTCGACGCCTGGCGGGAGTGCGGGGTCACGACCATGATCGTCCACGCAGCCGAGGCCGGTTCGCTCCGCGTGCTGGCGGAGGCGGCGGCATGACCCTGCACGACCTCTTCGACCTCGATGGCCGGGTGGCGATCGTCACGGGCGGCGCCACGGGGATCGGCCGCCAGATGGCGCAGGGCCTCGCCGAGGCGGGCGCCGACCTCGTGCTCTGCGCCCGCAAGGCCGACCGCTGCGAGGAGGCGGCCGCCCACCTCGCGGGTACCGGCGTGCGCACGATCGGCCTCGGCTGCGACGTCCGCGACCCCGAGCAGGTGCAGGCCGTCGTCGGCCGGGCCCGCGCCGAGTTCGGCCGGGTCGACATCCTCGTGAACAACGCCGGCACGGTCTGGGGCGCGCCGCCCGAGGACACGCCGCTCGAGGGCTGGCAGAAGGTGATCGACGTCAACCTGACGGGCGTCTTCCTCTGCTCGCAGGCGGCGGGCCGGGTGATGATCGACCAGGGCAAGGGCGGCAAGATCGTCAACATCGCCTCGGTGGCGGCGTTCCGGGGCGGCCCGCAGGAGGTGATGAACGCGATTGCCTACAACGCGAGCAAGGGCGGCGTCGTCTCCTTCACGCGCGATCTCGCCTGCAAGTGGGCCCGGCACGGGATCAACGTGAACGCGATCGCCCCCGGCTGGTTTCCCTCGGACATGTCCAACTTCGTGCTCGAGCCGCACCGCGACGCCACGCTCGGCCGCATCCCGCTCGGACGCTTCGGCGGCCCCGACGACCTCAAGGGCGCCGTGGTCTACCTCGCCTCTCGCGCCTCCGACTGGGTCACGGGCCACACGCTGGTCGTCGACGGCGGCCAGTCGGCCTGGTGAGCCGGCCCGGCTGGGCGGCCGAGCTCGAGGAGCGCCTCGGCGCGAGCGTCGGCTCGATGCGCCTCCTCGCCGGCGGGGCGTCGAAGGAGGCCTGGGCGGTCGACACGGGCGGCGCCGGCGTCCTCGTCCGCCGCGCCGGCGGGGGAGTCATCCACCGCGACACGCTGTCGCTCGAGCACGAGTTCGCCGTGCTGGAGGCCGCCTTCGATGCGGGGGTGAAGGTGCCGCGGCCGGTCGCGTACCTCGGCCTCCTCGGCGGCCGCGAGGCGTTCGCGATGGAGCTCGTCGAGGGCGAGACGATCGGCCGCCGGATCGTGAAGGCGCCGCCGCCCGGCCTCGAGGCGGAGCTCGCCGACCAACTCGCGCTCGTCCACGCGATCCCGCCGGAGCGCCTGCCCTTCCTCCACGCCGCCGACCCGCTCGAGCGCCTGCTGCGCGAGCTCGACGACGTCGGCGAGCCGCACCCCGCGATCGAGTACGGGCTCTGGTGGCTGCGCGAGCGCCGGCCCGAGCCGCTGCACGAGGTGGTGACGCACGGCGACTTCCGGATCGGCAACGTCGTGGTCGGCCCGGCCGGCCTCGTCGCCCTCCTCGACTGGGAGTTCGCCCACCTCGCCGACCCGCGCGAGGACCTGAGCTGGCCGCTCGTCAGGGCCTGGCGCTTCGGCGCCGACGACCTGCGGCTCGGCGGCGTCGGCCACGTCGAGCCCTACCTCGTGCGCTACCGCGAGCTCACCGGCCTCGAGGTGGCGCCGGCGGAGCTCGACTGGTGGGAGGTGCTCGGGAACGCGAAGTGGGCGGTCGGCGCGCTGACGCAGTCGCGACGGCACCTGAACGGCCTCGAGCGGAGCGTCGAGCTCGCCGTGCTCGGCCGCCTCGCCGCGGAGATGGAGTACGAGCTGCTCGACCTGATCGAGCGGGCGGCTTGACGCACGACCGCCCCACTCCCGCCGAGCTCGCCGAGGCGGTGCGGGAGTTCCTCGAGCGCGAGATCCTGCCGGGGCTCGACGACCACCGCTTCCGCTTCCGCACGCTCGTCGCGATCAACGGGCTCGGCATCCTGCAGCGCGAGCTCGAGTCGGACGCGGAGGGTCTGACCCCGGACGAGCTCGGCGAGCTGGCCGCGCGCATCCGCGCGGGCGATCCGCCGCCGGACGCGCTCGGCCTGCTCAGGGAGCACGTCGCCGCGAAGCTCCGCGTCGCGAATCCCCGCTATCTGGAGCGCTATCGCTGACCCGCCGGCGCCTGTACCTGATGCGTCACGCGCAGGTCGCGTACTTCGAGCCCGGCGGACGCCCGGTCGCCCCGGCCGACGTCCCGCTGACACAGGAGGGGCGGGAGCAGGCCCGAGCGGCGGCCGTCGCGCTCGCCGGCATCGCCTTCGACCGCGTCGTCACGAGCGGGCTGCCGCGCACGGTCGAGACGGCCAGAATCGTCGCACCCGACGCCGAGGTCGAGTCGTGGCCGGAGCTCCGGGAGCTCGAATCGGGGCGCATCCGAGACATCCCCGAGGACGACCTCGAGGCCGCCTTCACCGGCGCCTTCCGCGGCGACGTCCCGCTCGAGACCCGCTTCCTCGGCGGCGAGATGGTCGGCTCGCTGCTCGACCGGGTCTCACCCGCCCTCGACCGCCTCCTCGCGGACGAGACCTGGGACGTTCTGCTCGGCGTGCTGCACGGCGGCGTCAACCGCGCCGTCCTCTCCCGGGCGCTGACGGGCGAGCGGCGCTTCCTCGGCGGCTTCGAGCAGGCGCCGGCCTGCATCAACGTCCTCGACGTCGGCGCGGACTGGATCGTCCGCGCGGTCAACTACGCGCCCTACGATCCGGTGCACGCCCGCGGGCGCGCCACGACGATGGAAGAGCTGTACGACGAGTACCTCCCCTACCGGAAAGCGAGGGCCAGATGAGCCAGATCGAGCACGTCGAGCACGACGCCGTCGTCCGGCTGCTGCGGCGCGAGGCGACGCCGGAGCTCCACGCCGAGATCCGGGAGCTGTGGAAGCGGCACTCGATCGCCGAGGACGAGCGCGACCTGCCGGGCCTGATCTCCACCCTGACGGAAGACTGCGTCTACGAACTGCGTCCCGAAGGGACACGGTGGGAGGGCCACGAGGGGGCGGCGCGCTTCTACACGCAGCTCCTGACCGCGTTCCCGGACATCCACTTCGACCTGACCGACATCGTGATCGGGCCGCAGGGCGTCTGCGAGGAGGCGCGGGTCACCGCGACGCACGAGCGGGACTGGCTCGACTATCCGGCGACCGGGGAGAGGCTGACCTGGAACGTCGTCATCTTCTTCCCCTGGGACTACGAGCGGCGGCTCTTCCGCGGGGAGAAGGTGTATACCGACCTGCGGCTCGCGCCCTGACGCTCGACCCGGAGATCGAGGTCTACTACGGGCTCGAGAAGGAGCCCGACCGGCTCGCAGGGCCGAGCCTCGAGCGGCTGCGCACGGAGGAGCTCCTGGAGCGGTTCCTGCCGCCCTCTCCGGCCGGCGTGCTCGACGTCGGCGGCGGCGCGGGCGTGTACGCCGCCTGGCTCGCGCGGAAGGGCTATCGCGTCCACCTCGTCGATCCGGTGCCGCTGCACGTCGAGGGCGCGCGCGAGGCGGCGGCCGGCGCGTTCACGACTTCGGTCGGGGATGCCCGGAGCCTCGAGGTGGAGGACTCGTCGTTCGACGCCGTCCTGCTGCTCGGCCCGCTCTACCACCTGACCGAGCGCGCGGGCGGGGTCGTGGCCGCGGCGGCGATCTCACGCTTCGCCTCGCTCCTCGACGGGCTGCGACAATCAGCGCAGCCTCAGCGTTTGCAGGCGAGCGGCTGGCGTGCCGCCGTGGCGGCTTCGCGCCGAGACAACGGCGAGCGTCCCGGTGGCGACGATCGCGACGGCGGCGAGCGCCAGCGCGAACCGGGTCGGCGACGAGGGCCCAGCTTCCCCGAGGGCGAGAGCGGCGAGCCGGATCTCCTGCTGGACGACGAGTACGGAGGCGGCGAGGACAACCGCACCCGCGAGCCGCGGAACCACGCGCGCAATGCGGCCAGCGCTGAGCACGCCTTCGCGCGCGAGGGCGGCGGCAATCGCGACCAGGGTCAGCACCGTGCCCATGCCAAGGGCGAAACCGATGAATCCGAGAACACGCGCCGAGGGCGGCTCGCCGGCGGCGATGCCGAGCATGAGCAGAAAGACCGGCAGCACGCAGGAGAGCGAGGTCAGGGCGTAGGCGAGGCCGAAGCCGAAGACCGCCGCGATGTCCGTTCCCCGCCGGGCCTGGCGGCTGAGACGGAGGCCGGGCGCGTGGCCGCGGACGAGCAGCAGCGCGCCGAGCGCCGCCAGGACGGCTCCGATCGCGAGGCCGAGCCAGGGCAGGTAGTCGCCGAGGGCGAGGAAGCCGGCGGTGACGATCACTCCGGCGAGGCCGAAGACGACGAGGAACGCTGCGGTGGCGATGCCGCCGGCCCGGAGAGCGCGAAGCAGGCGCTCGAGCAGGTCGTCGCGGCGATCGCCGCCGGCGACGAGATACGCCGCCCAGCCCGGCAGAAGCGCGAAACCGCAGGGGTTGAAGGCGGCAAGCGCACCGGCTGAGAACGCGAGTGCGAGCGCTCCTTCGCTCACGCGCCCTCCAGCGTCTGGCGGATCTCGTCGGCGCCGAGGCCGACGCCCCGGCCGAGCTCGCGTCCGCTCGCGTCGAAGATGAGAAAGCTCTCGAGCTGCCGGATCCCGAACGCCGAGGCGGTGCGAGTGCCAGGGTCGGCAGCGAAGACCGGGCCCTTCGCCTCGACGGCGTCCGCGAAGGTCGCCAAGCGGCGCGCGGCGCGCGGCGCGCTCGCCGCCGTCGGCGTGTTCAGGTTCAGCGCGATCGCGTTCACATCGCCGTCGCCGCTCAGCGTTGCCAGTGTCTGCAGCGTCGGGATGCAGGTCGCGCAGTCTTCGATCACGAAGCCGACGACGGTCGGCTTGCCGCGCAGATCGGCAAGGGTGAGCTCGCGGCCGTCGACGAGCACGGCGCTGAAGCGACCGTCGCTCGGCGCGGAAGACGAAGCGGCGCGCGCGGCCGGCCTCTCGACAGATCCGTCGCGTCCGCTGATGAGGACGAACGCGACGAGCACGGACGCGATTAGCGCGCTGGCGAGTACAGCGATGGTCGCGAGCCGGCGTTTGTGAGTCATCGAATCTGCACCTCCTTCTTCTTCAGCGAGTTACGTGGCTGCGCGACCGCCTCGTGCCGAACCGAGTTCGAGGCCGCGCGGTGGCGCGCGCGAAGAGCAAGAAGCGCGACGGCCGCAGCGAAGATGGCGAGGCCGAACGTGATCCCGCCGACCCATACGGCAGCGGCGGCAGACAGGCCGGCGGCCAGCAGGAGTGGTAGGCCCGCGCAGCAGCTGATCGCCAGCATTGCGAGCGCGAGCGTCCCGAGCCCGTCTTTCACCCGCTCAGCGCTCCTCGATCCGGCAGCACGCGGCGACGTGCTCCTCGTTGTCGGCGAGCAGCGCGTGGCCGAGGTCGATCATCTCGACGACGCGCGCGTCGGCGATGCGGTTGTAGACGGTGCGGTGCTCGCGGCGGGCCTCGATGAAGCCGCACCAGCGCAGACAGGCGAGGTGGTTGGAGACCTTCGGCTGCGGCTCGCCCAGCCGCGCGACGAGTTGGCCGACGGTCAGGTCGCCTTCGTCGCGGAGCAGCTCGAGGATGCGCAGCCGGGTCGGGTCGCCGAGGCCGCGGAAGTACTTGGCGACGAGGTCGGTCGGCGCCGGGGCCTCTGGGAGACGGAACGGTGCCGACTCGGCGAAGGATGTGCTCATCTGAGGGCCTCCTCGAAGATCGCGCGTCCGCCGGCGAGCGCCGCGGGGATGCCGGCGATCGCGCCGGTGAGATCGGGATGGGCGTCGACGTATTCGCTCGCCGTTTCCTCTGAGGCGAAGAAGTAGGCGACGGCGACATCGCCGGTCGCCGCATCGGTCAGGGCAAGGTCGAGCTCCTCGTAGCGGGCGAGCGCCGCGGGGAGCGCGACGTCGAGGGCTGCCGCGACCGCCGCGAGGCTCTCGCGCGTCGGCGGTTCGCCGCGCGCGAAGGCGAGCAGGATCTCGCGGTAAAGCGCGCGCTGATTCGACTCGAGGCGATCGCGCCGCGCGCGCCAGTCGTCCGAACGCGTGAAGCTCCCCGCGGCTGACGATGCAAGCTCCTGTGAAGCCGTGCCGTCGAGCGGCGCGTACGCGCGGTAGCGGGCGCGGTGCGTTTCGGCGTCGAACTCGCCCTCCCAGACGCCGAGCGCGCCGTCGAGCCAGGCGTAGCGCTCGTCCGGTGTCTTGAAGAGCAGCGTCGCCGCGACTTTCCAGCGGCGGTCGCCTCGGCTTTCGCGCCGAGCGTAGCCCCTGCCTTCGATCCGGATCTCGGCGCCGTCCGTTGTCTCGATGACGAGCGTCGGATTCATTGCGCACACGAGCTCGCCGGGCCGCTCGAAGAGCGTCCAGCGGATCGTCCCTTCCACGTTCTCACCGCGCACGGTGCCGTCGCCGCTCCCGATCGGCTCGCCTTCGCCCGTGGCGGCGACCGGCGGCATCTCCGCCCGGTAGTGCAGCTCGGCGTCGAACAGGTGGTGCAGGCTCACTCCCGGCGCCTCCTTCACGCCGCGCAGCAGGAGAGCTTCGAGACGTCGCGGCTGAAGATCTGTGCCGCGAGCTTGAAGCCCTCGCTCATCGTCAGGTAGGGCGCCCAGGTCCGCGAGACGTCCTCGACCGTGAGGCCGAACTGGACCGCGTAGACGGCGGCGAGGATCGTGTCGCCGGCGCTTTCGGCGACCGCCGTCGCACCGATGATGCGGCCGCTCTCGGCCTCCGCGACGACCTTGATGAACCCGCGCGTGTCGAGGTTGACCGCGGCGCGTGGGACGGCCTCGAGCGGAAGCGTCCGCACGTCGACGTCGAGCCCCTGCGCGCGCGCCTGCTCCTCGGTCACGCCGACGGCCGCGACCTGCGGGTGGGTGAAGGTGACGCGCGGCAGCGCCTTGTAGTCGAGCCGCTGCGTCTCGTCCTCGAGCGCGTTCACAGCCGCGGTCGAGCCCTGTGCAGCGGCGACGTATACGAACTGCGGCACCGGCGTGATGTCGCCAGCGGCGAAGACACGCTGATTGCTCGTCCGCAGCGTGTCGTCGATCGCGATCGCGCCGCGCTCGGTCAGCTCGATCCCGGCTCGGTCGAGGCCGAGCTTGTCCGTGTTCGGCCGCCGCCCGGCGGCGACCAGGATCTCGTCGCCGCGGAACAGCTGCTCCTCGCCGTCGACGACGACGGTGAGCGTCTTCTGCTCGCCCTCGCGGCCGGCGCGGATCACCCTCGCGCCGGTGACGAGCTGGACGCCCTCGGACTCGAGGATCTCTCCGAGCGTCTCCGCGACCTCGGGCTCCTCCAGCGGCGAGATCCGCGCGAGCATCTCGAACAGCACCACCTCCGAGCCGAGGTGCGCGTACAGCTGGCCCATCTCGAGCCCGATGTAGTTGCCGCCGATCACGAGCAGGCGCTTGGGCAGCTCCTTCAGCTCGAGCCCGCTCGTCGAGGTGACGTAGCCCGCCTGCTCCAGGCCCTCGATCGGCGGGATCGCGGGGCGGGCGCCAGCGGCGACGAGATACGCGCGCGCGCGCAGCGGCTCGCCGTCGACGAGGAGCGTCTCGGCGTCGGCGAACTCGGCGTGCCCCTTGATCAGGTCCCAGCCGTACTCGTCGATCAGGTCGCAGTACTTCTCCTGCCGCATCCGCTCGACCAGCTCGTCCTTCTGCGCGACGAGCTCGGCGAGCTCGACGCGGCCGGTCGAGGTGGGAGCGCCGCGGTGCGGGTTGCGGCCGGCGAAGTTGTAGAGCTCGCCGGCGCGCAGCATCGCCTTCGAGGGAACGCAGCCGATGTTGACGCAGGTGCCGCCGACGGTGCCGTGCTCGATCATCGCGACGCGCGCGCCGCGCTCGACCGCCTGGATCGCCGCTGCGAACGCTGCCGCGCCGGCGCCGATGATGGCGAGGTCGTAGTCGGCGCCGCCGTCGTCGCTTGTGACCGCCTCGACGCGCTTCGGCTGCCCGTTTCCCTCGATCGGTTCCAGCGCGCCCGCCTCGTAGCCGGCGGAGCGGATGAACTCGCGCGCCCGCTCGAGGTCGACCCCTTCCGGCTCGAACTCGGCGAAGCCGCGCCGGTAGTCGACGAACACCCCCTGCGCGCCCGCGTCCTCGAGCACCGCCTCGACGCTCAGGGCGCAGTGCTCGCAGGTCATCCCTTTGATCTCGAGTCGCTGTCGGCTCACTCGGGTTCTCCTTGTGAATATCAGAAGTCGATGATATGTGAAACTCCTGACTCTCCGACGAACGTCCCCGTGAGGAGCCAACCGCCTAGCGACTGTCGCTCGCAACCGGCGCGGCACGCATCCGTAGCGCGCCGACGAAGAACGGCGCGAGCAGGAGCCCGAAAACGGCATGGATGAAGATCTCGAACCCTTGGTCGGGTCCCTTCGGATCGGTGAACCACTCGAAGAGAATCCGGCCGAAGATCTGGAAGTTGAAGACGTACAGGAGCAGGCCGTACGCGACGGCTCCGACCGCAAGAAAAGCGATGTTCCGAGCGAGCGGCACGAAAAGCGCAAAGACGACCCCGTAGAGCGCCGCAAGCGTGAGATGGAGGACAAGGCCGGCGAACGCGTCGACGGGAACCTTCGTCGGATCATCCGTCGGCATATCGGTGCCGTGAAAGATCGTCGAGATGTCCAGCAGCGGCGCGATCGCCGGCAGGTCCTTCGTGGTCACGTAACCCATCGTCGCAAGAAGGAACACAAGGCCGGAAACCAGTCCGGCTGCGGCGCCGCGGCTAATCCGGCCGCCGAGATCTTCAAAGAGCCAGTCCGGGAACGGCTGCACCTCACTCACCTGTAGCGTCAAACTCGCTCCCCTCCTTTCTTCGCACACGCTCTCGTTCGCCGACTGCGTGACAGTCGCGAAACACCTTCCTTGGATGAGTCGGCGGCCCCAACCGTTTCGCGCCCACGGCGGGTGACGACGCGAAGTCGCAGGCTTGGAGGCGTACGCGCGCTCGCTGTATCCATCGCCGTCCGGCCTCCATCGGCGGCGAGACCTTGCCGAGCACCGGTTCAGCTGCGGGCCGCTCGCCTCTCCGCTTCGGCCTTCACGCCGTCGAGCGAGCTTCGCACCGCCGCCTCCCACGTGCGGGCGACGATGGCTCCCCACCAGCGCCCGAGTGCCCACAAGTCGGTGCCGAGTTCGCCGCTGTACTCGAGTTCGGTTCCGTGCTCACCCTCGCTTAGCTCGAACTGCTCGACCACGTGCGGCACCGGCCCGCGCACGAGCCGGAAAGCGACGCGGCTCGGCGGCTCGAAGCGGACTGTCTCGAGGGTCGTCGCGACGAAGCGGCCGACGTCCGTGAAGTGCTCGGCGAGAACCATGTCCTCACCGCGCTCGAGCACGCGCAGCTTGCCCGCGAGCGCGCGCGGTGTTCTCCCGAGGTACGGCGCGGAGATCACGTCGAACACCACCTCGCGCGGAGCGTCGATGCGCATCGTCAGTGGGCCAAGCGGCCGCAGCGATCTACCGACGCCAAGGTCGATCGTCAGCGCGCCACGGATGAAGAGCCGGTAGATCCCCGCGATCGCGCCGGCGCCGACGAGCAGCCGCCCCTTCACGCGGCTGCGCCAGGCACGGCATCCGCGCGGGACCCGTCGAAGCGAGATGGTGCGATCGCGCGTGACACAGGGAGGAAGGCTATGGCTGCACGATGCCGCTGGCGCCGCAGCCGTGGCCGCGGCGCCAGTGAAACGCGGTGCCTACCGAGCCGGCGGCCGCGTCGGCATGAAGTTCGGGTCGACCCTGCCGACCCGGACGCGGCCGAACGGGGAGGTGAAGTTGCGCGTCCCGATGTGAGCAAACCACACGCCCGGCGTCCCGAGCTTGCCGCCGTGCACGTCCTTCTTGAGGTCGTGAAAGTGCGTGAAACCCGGGCCATAGACGCGGTTCAGGCGTGCCTGATCGGCGCGCGTGAAGCGCCCGGGGAGGGCGTAGGCGACCCAGTTCAGGTTCTTCGCCTTCGCCAGGTTCATGTTGTCGAAGTGCAGCGCGAGGACGGGTCCGCCCGGAGTGCGCAGGACGACGTGGTCGGCCATTCCGTTGAGGCCGAGCTTCTTCGCCGGAACGAACGCGGACGTGAGCTGCTGCCAGAACCGCGCGTCCCGCTGGGCGTCAGCGAGCTGCGCCTTCAGGGCGGCGATCTCACGCGCCGAGGACGTTGTGCCAGCCTGCGAGCGTGTCGCAAGCAGCGACAACGCGGCGGCAGTCGCGAGCGCAACCAAGGCGAGGCTGAGGACGACGCGACGGCGGGATGCCATGGCGAGGGCTGCGGTACGCATCAGTGGCAGGACCTCCTGATCGGACCCCTGGCGGGGGTATGGACACTCTGTCTCGGCTTTGATGCGCGCACGTCCGTCGCCGATTCAGGCGGACGTCGATCGGACCGTTTGAGCTGTGGCGAATCCCTCTCCTCCCTTGCCGCATCTGAGGACCGAGCGACCAACGGAGGCGATTTGGCGATCATCGATTGGTGCGAAGGCGCTGTCGCTGGGCTCGCGGCGACGCTGGTGATGACTCGCGGATGATTCGCCCCCGGGTCGGAGCGCCAGAGGCGGTGGCGCGGCCGGCCGGGGTCGCGTGGGGCCTCGTATTCTGGACACTCGCATGACGCCACGCTTCGTGGTTTTCGACGTGATGGGGACGCTGTTCGACCTCGCCTCAGTTCGCGCCCGTCTACGCGAGCTCGGTGCTCCCGACGCCGCGCTCGAGGCGTGGTTCGGCCGCCTTCTCCACAGCGCGACGTCGGTGACCTTGACCGGCGAGTTCCGGCCGTTCCGCGAGATCGCCGAGACGACACTGCGAACGACGCTCGCCCAGCTCGAACTGGACGACGGCGGCGCGCCCGAGGTGCTCGCCGCGCTCGGCGAGCTCGCGCCGTATCCCGACGCGGAAGGTGCGTTCGAGCGGCTCGAGCGGGCGGGTGTCGGGGCGGCCACGCTCACGAACGGCGGCGAGGAGCACACACGCAGGCTGCTCGAGCGCGCTGGCCTGCTCGAACGCGTCGCCGCTGTGATCACCGTCGACGAGGTCAAGGCATACAAGCCCGCGCGCGCGCCCTATCTGCACGCAGCCGAGCGCCTCGGCGCCGAGCCGCGACAGCTGACGCTGATCGCGGCGCACGGATGGGACGTGATCGGAGCACGCGCCGCCGGACTCGGCGCCATCTGGATCGACCGCCTCGAACGGCGCTGGCCATTTCCGCTACCCGACGCGCCGCGGGCACCCGACCTCGCGCGAGCCGTCGAGCTCGCGCTCGCAGGCTAGGACGCGGCGATGCGGCGATTCTCGCTCGCCCTCTCCGCTGCCCTCTTACTCGCGGGCTGCGGCGGCACCAACGACGCCGTCGACACCGCTGAGCCTGCGTCGCCGGACCAGACGACGACAGCGGCCGCGGCGGAGGACTCGGCGGCCGCGTCGTCGTTCGCGTCTGAGGGCTGGGAGACCGACTTCTCGCGGCGCAGCGTCCCGCTCGCCGAGTTCGAGTCCGGTGGTCCGCCGAAGGACGGCATTCCCGCGATCGACGAGCCCAAGCTCGTCGGAATCGCCGAGGCGGAGCGGTGGCTCGACGGAAGGGAGCCGGTGATCGCCCTCACGGTCGCCGGCGAGACGCGCGCGTACCCGATTCAGATCCTGACCTGGCACGAGATCGTCAACGACGAGATCGGCGGCGTGCCCGTCGCCGTCACCTTCTGCCCGCTCTGCAACACCGC
>JBHEMU010000184.1:0-19242 GCA_046262415.1 Gaiellaceae bacterium
GGACGAGCCAGGACGGCTCCTCGAGCTCGGCCTCGAGCTGTCCGGCCGACCAGCCCGCGTAGCCGGCGAAGACCCGCGCCCGCCGGATCGAGGTCGCTGCGAGCGCGGGGTCGAAGTCGCCGCGGACGAAGCCCACGTCTCCGAGGACGAGCCCGGCCGAGTCCTCCGGCGCCTCGAACTCGGCCAGCACGAGCACGGCCTCCGGCTGCACGGGCCCGCCGACGTGGACGACCGCGTCCGGCTCTACGAGCGGCTCGAGGGACGGCGCCGCCTCGGCGACCGTGGCGGGAGCCGGGCGCGAGAGCACGAGCCCCATCGCGCCCTCGGCCTCGTGTTCGGTGACGAGGACGACGCTCCGCCGGAAGTTCGGGTCGAAGAGGGCGGGAGAGGCGACGAGCAGCCGCCCCTTCAGGCTCTCGCTCTCAGGCAAGCGGACGGACGCTCAGCGAGAGCACGTCTGGGCGGTGGTAGTGACCGGCGGGATCGAAGCGCTGCCGCTCCTCGTCCAGGCGCGCTGGGTCGAGCTCGGCGTAGAGGATCCCCTCCTCGTCGTAGAGCGGGCCGGCCAGGTACGCGCCGTCGGGCCCGAGCACGGCGCTGCCCCCGCGGCCGATCGTGCCGGCGCCCTCGAGCAGCGAGCGGAGCGGGAAGTCCTCCGGATAGGAGGCTGCCCGCTGGAAGTGAGACGGGCTGACGACGAAGGCGCGCGACTCGCGGGCGATGTGGACGAGGGTGGACTGCCAGGCGTCCCCGTCGTCGGCGGTCGAGGCCACGTAGATCTCTATCCCGGACTCGTACAGCGAGAAGCGGGCGAGCGGCATGTAGTTCTCCCAGCAGATCAGCCCGCCGATCCGGCCGAGCGGCGTCTGGATGGCGCGCAGGCCGCCGCCGTCGCCCTGGCCCCAGACCAGGCGCTCGTGGTTCGTCGGCACCAGCTTCCGGTGCTTCAGCGCCAGGCTGCCGTCCGGGCCGTGGTAGAGGAGCGTGTTGTAGAGCGTCGCCGGCCGCTCCGGATCGCGCTCGGTGACACCGGTAACCAGCCAGACGCCGTGCTCGCGGGCGATCTCGCCGAGGCGCCGCTCCGCCGGTCCGGGGACCTCGACCGACTCTCGCGCCAGCAGCGCGAAGGCCTCCTTGGCGCCCGGCTCGGCCCAGCCGGCGAGCGCCTTCGCCCACACCGACGAGGGGTAGGCGGGGAGGAAGGCCTCCGGGAAGACGAGCAGCCGGGCGCCGCGCCCCGCGGCCTCGGCGGCGAGCCCGACCATCCTGTCGATCGTCGCGTCCCGGTCGAGGATCACCGGCTCGGCCTGGATGCAGGCGACCGTGACGGGCTCGCGCATCGGCCTAGCGTAGTCGCGCCGGGGCGCTCAGCCGTAGGTGACGAGGAGCTCCGGCCGGTTCGTCCCGCTGTCCCTGCTCCGCCCGGCCCCTGGACCGGCGGAGATCCGCCGCCGGGCGGTCGGATCTAGGTGTCTGGCCCGGCGGAGTAGATCGAGACGTGGCGCTCGCTGCGGCTGGTGAACGGTTCCGCGCTCCACCCGCCCCAGCGCTCGCGCAGCCGCAGGCCGGCGAGTCGGGCCATCAGATCGAGCTCGGCGGGCCAGGCGTAGCGGATCTGCACGGGGTACAGGCTGATCCCGCCGGGGGCGATGACCACGTGCTGCGCCTGGGTCGCCTGGCGCACAGGATCGTGCTGGGCGACGTCCAGCCGGATCTCGTCCAGCCCGATGCGGGTGACCGAGACGCGCTGGTCGCGGTCGAACCGGGTGAGGTCGGGGACGAAGACCTCCAGGAGGAAGCTTCCGTCGGCGGTCAAGTGCTCGGCGACGTTCCGGAAGCACCGCACCTGATCGTCCTGCGTCGCCAGGGCGAAGAACGTGTTGAAGACGACGAAGACGAGCGAGTAGCGACCCTCGACCGGGACCTCGGCGAAGTCGCCGATCACGACGGGCATCACCGCGCCGCCGGGCTTCTTCCGCAGCTCGGCGACCATCGCCTCGGAGGCGTCGACGCCGTGCACCTCGAGCCCGCGGGCGGCCAGCGGCAGCGCGATCCGGCCCGTGCCGATGCCGAGCTCGAGCACCGGGCCGGAGCCCGCCAGCTCGGCGAGCCGTGCGACCGTCGCGTCGGTGGGGAGGTCCTCGTAGGTCCGGTCGTAGGTCTCGGCGATCCGCTCGCCGTAGGTCGACGGGCCGTAGTCCGCGCTCACGTGCGGACACCCGCGCGAGCACGCAGGAACTCGAGGTTCTGCTCGAAGACCTCCGGGAAGGCCCAGGTTCGGTAGTCACCGGGCAGCTCGGCGTCCGACTGCCCGCCTGCGACGTCCCGCAGCCGGCGGATGTAGGCGGCGACCGCGTCGATCTCGCTCGCGCCGCCGACCGGCCCGTGGCCGGGGACGACGGTGCCCGGATCGAGTGCCCGGAGCTCGCCGAGGATCCGGAGCCACTCGTCGGGGACGCCGTGACTCAGGCTCGGGTGGGTGTCCACCACGACGAGGTCCCCGGCGAAGAGCACCCGCTCCCGCGCGAGCCAGAGGACCGAGTCGCTGGCGCTGTGCCCGCTGCCCAGCTCGCGGAGCTCGCCTCCTCCGAGCTCGACGGCCGTGTCGAACGTCCTCGTCGGCGCCGGAACCCGCAGGTCGAAAAGCGCCTGCACGACCCGGTGCGCCTGGGCTAGGTCGTCGCGGAGCCTCGCCGCCGTCGCCCCGGCGGGCGCGGCCGCGAGCTTCCCCTCGAGCTCGTCGACGTACCCGGGAGCTTCGGCGCGCAGGCTGTCGACCCGCTCCTGGCCGGTCTGCGCGATCGCCGCGGCGGTGCGCGAGCTGGCCAGGACTTCGGCGCCCGCGAAGGCCGGCGCGCCGCCCCAGTGGTCGAGGTGCGCATGGCTGAGGACGGCGAACCGCACCGGTCCCGCGAGGCGCTCGGCCGCAGCCCGGAGGTCTTCGCCCGCCGCCGGCGTGAAGAAGGTGTCGAAGACGAGGGCCCCGTCGTCGAGGGCGACGATGCCGGCGTTCGCGACCGCTGCGCCCGACGGCACGGCGATCGCCGCCCAGGCACCCTCGGCGACCTGCTCGAGCCGGAAGTGCGGTGACGTCTCCACGGCCCGAGCGTATCCCGACCTCAACCGTCCAGCGCGGCCCGGAGCGTGCCGACGTAGGCCGTGAGTGCCCGCGGACCGTCCTCGGCCACCTCCAGCGCGCGCGAGCCCACGACGACGCCGTCCACGAGCTCGGCCGCCGCGGCGGCGTCCGCCGGGGTCGAGATCCCGAAGCCGGCATAGAGCGGCAGGTCGGTGAGGGAGCGCGCGCGCCCGGCGAGGCCGGCGAGGGCGGGGGAGAGGCCCGTCCGCGCACCGGTCGTCCCGGTGAGCGTCACGAGGTAGAGCCACCCGTCGGTCGCCTCGGCTGCCAGCAGCAGGCGCTCGTCCGTCGAGGTCGGCGCCACGAGCTGGATCCGGCGCAGCCCGGGCCGGTCGCCGGCCGGCAGGTCGGCCACGATCAGGCTCGCGGCGCCGGCGGTGCGGGCGTCCGCGGCGAACCGCTCGTAGCCGTAGGCCTCGAGCAGCGAGGCGTAGGTCATCGGCACCAGGGGGACGCCCACGCGCGCGCGCACGGCGGCGAGGCACTCGAGGCAGCGCCGCGTCCGCATGCCCTGCCCGAGCGCGCGCTCCGCTGCCCGCCGGATCACGGGCCCGTCGGCGAGCGGGTCGGAGAAGGGGAAGCCGATCTCGATCAAGTCGGCTCCGCCCTCGACGGCGGCCTCCGCCAGGTCGGGCGTGTCCGGGCCGGCCATCAGGTAGACGACCAGGGTCTTCACGCGGGCACTGATTCGGCCCGAGATCGGCACACGTACGTGCGGCGCCCGCGGCTACCCTCGAGCAGACTCCCCTCGGGGGGGTGGGGGTTGGGGACGGGTCCCGACGCCTGCCTCCGAGCCGACGCGCCCGTCACCGCGCCAGGACCTCGGCGAGATCCTTGTCACCCCGGCCCGAGAGGCACACGAGCACGAGCTCCGCGTCCAGGTCGGCGGCCCGCGCGAGCGCGTGCGCGGGCTCGAGCGCCGGGACGATCCCCTCGGTGCGGGCGAGCCGGCGGAAGGCGTCGAGCGCCTCCTCGTCCGAGGCGGCGACGTACTCCGCGCGTCCGCTGTCGCGCAGGAAGGCGTGCTCGGGGCCGACGCCCGGATAGTCGAGGCCCGCCGAGATCGAGTGCGCGTCGAGGATCTGGCCGTCCGCGTCGGCGAGCAGGGAGGAGCGGGCGCCGTGCAGGACGCCCGGCCGACCCGTGCCGAGGCTCGCCGCTCCCGCGGCCTCGACGCCGACGAGCCGTACGCCTGTGTCGGGGAGAAAGGCCGCGAACAGCCCGATCGCGTTCGAGCCACCGCCTACGCACGCGACCGCGGCGTCCGGCAGGCGCCCTTCCGCTTCGAGCAGCTGTTCCCGCGCCTCCTCGCCGATCACCGCCTGGAGCTCCCGCACGATCTCGGGGTAGGGGTGCGGCCCGACGCAGGAGCCGATCAGGTAGTGCGTCGTCTCGACGTTCGTGATCCAGTCGCGGATCGCCTCGCTCGTCGCCTCCTTGAGCGTCCTGGCCCCGAACTCGACCGGCCGCACCTCCGCGCCGAGCAGCCCCATTCGCTCGACGTTCGGCCGCTGGCGGCGCATGTCCTCGGAGCCCATGTAGACGACGCACTCGAACCCGAGCCGCGCCGCCACCGTCGCGGTCGCGACGCCGTGCTGGCCGGCGCCGGTCTCTGCGACGAGCCGCGGCTTCCCCAGCCGCTGCGCCAGGACCGCCTGGCCGAGCGCGTTGTTCAGCTTGTGGGCGCCGGTGTGCAGCAGGTCCTCGCGCTTGAGATAGAGGCGCTTTCCGGGCGCGAACCGCTCGGCGAGGGTGAGCGGGGTCGGCCGCCCGGCGTACGTGGCGCCGAGCCGGTCGAGCTCGGCCCCGAAGGCTGGATCGTCCCGCGCGGCGCGCCACCCCGCCTCGAGCTCGTCGAGCGCCGGCACGAGCGTCTCCGGCACGTAGCGGCCGCCGTAGGCGCCGTAGAGGCCGTCACGGGGCACGAACGGCCTCCACGAACGCCCGCACGCGGTCGTGATCCTTGACGCCCGGCTCGAGCTCGAGGCTCGAGCTCGCGTCGACGGCCCACGGCCGGACGGCAGAGACCGCCTCGCGGACGTTCTCCGGCGAGAGCCCGCCCGCCAGCATTACCCGCCCGTCGGCGCGGGCGGCCAGCTGCCAGTGCCCGGGGTCGTGCTCCAGCCAGGGCTGATCGAGGACGTCGGCGACCCGTTCGCGGCCGCGGTAGAGGGCGCCGTGACGCGACCGGTGGCCGTCCTCGCGAGCGTAGAGCTGCACGAGGTCGCCTGCCTCCTCGCGCAGGTGGCCGACGAGGACCGCGACCGACAGCATCGTCTCCGGCACCGGCAGGACGGCCGGGGCGCGCCGCGGGCTCTCCTCGGCGAGCACGAACCCCGCCAGGTCGGCGCCCGCCTCGGCGGCCACGGCCACGTCCTCCGCCCGCGTCAGGCCGCAGACCTTGACGAGCGGGCGGGAGATCAGCTCGCGCAGCTTCGCCGCCGGCTCGGCCGCCCGCATCAGCGCCGAGCCGACGAGGATCGCCGCCGCGCCGGCGAGCTCGGCAGCCGCCCCCTGGGCGCGCGACTCGATCCCGCTCTCCGCGACGACGACGCGGTCGCGTGGCGCGCGGTTGACCAGCTCGAGCTGCGCGGCCCGGTCGATGCTGAATGTGCCGAGGTCGCGGGCGTTCACGCCGATCGGATCGGCGCCCAGCGCGACCGCCCGCTCGAGCTCGTCCAGGTCGTGCGCCTCGACGAGCGCGTCGAGGCCGAGGCTCCGCGCGAAGGCCTGGAGGCGGGACGCCCGGTCGTCGTCCAGGTCTCGGAGCAGCAGCAGCACCGCCTCGGCGCCGGCCTCGCTCGCCCGGCGCAGGTCCTCCTCCTCGCGGAAGAACCCTTTCGCCAGCAGCGGCAGCGAGGCCGCGCGCCGAGCCGCGGCGAGATCCGCGAGGTCGCCGCCGAAGCGCTCGTCGACCAGGATCGAGACCGCCGCCGCGCCGGCCGACTCGAACGCGGCGGCGAGGGCGGCCGGATCGGCGCCGGGACGAAGGTCGCCCGCAGAGGGGGAGCGGCGCTTGACCTCCGCGATCGCCGCGAGGCCGGACCCGGCGAGAGCCTCGCGAAAGCGGGGCACTATCCCGCCACCCGGCTCTGCGAGAAGGCGATCAGCTGCTCCAGGCGCTCGCCCGCGGCGCCGGTGTCGACCGCCTCTCGCGCGAGTCCCAGGCCCTCGCGCAGGTCGCGCGCGTGGCCGGCTGCCGCGATCGCGCCCGCCGCGTTGAGGAGGATCGCGTCACGCCGACCGCCGTCGCCGCCCGCGAGGACTTCCCGGATCGCGGCCGCGTTCTCGGCCGGCGATCCGCCGCGCAGCTCCTCCGGCGCGCAGCGCGGCAGGCCCAGCTCGACCGCGTCGACCTGACGCTCCGAGACGGTGCCGTCCACGACCTCGCAGACGAGGTTCGGCCCCGCCGGCGAGAGCTCGTCGATCCCCCCGGCGCCGTGGACGACGAAGGCCCGGCGGGCACCGAGCCGGGCGAGGACGGCCGCCATGATGGGTGCGAGTGCGGCCACGTAGACCCCGACCACCTGCGCGCGCGCGCCCGCGGGGTTCGTCAGCGGCCCGAGGACGTTGAAGACCGTCCGGGCCGCCAGCTCTCGGCGGACGGGCGCGGCGTGGCGCATCGCCGGGTGGTGCGCGGGCGCGAACATGAAGCCGAAGCCGAGCTCGTCGATCGAGCGCCCGATCCGCTCCGGCGGCAGCTCGAGCTCGAAGCCCAGCGCCTCCAGCACGTCGGCCGATCCCGACGCTGACGAGACGGCGCGATTGCCGTGCTTGGCGACCCCCGCGCCGGCCGCCGCCGCCACCAGTGCGGCGGCGGTCGAGATGTTGAACGTGCGCCCGCCGTCGCCGCCGGTCCCGGCGGTGTCGACCAGGTCGTCGCGTCTCGGGCGCACGGCGATCACGTGACCCCGCATCGCCTCGGCGCAGCCGGTGATCTCGTCGACGGTCTCGCCCTTCAGGCGCAGCGCGACGAGGAAGCCGCCGATCTGGGCCGGCGTCGCGTCGCCCCGCATCACCGCGTGCATGGCGTCGCGCGCCTGCGCGCGCGAGAGGTCCCGCCCGTCGAGCAGGGTGGCGAGGGCCTGCTTCATCGACCGGAGTGCGCCTCGAGGAAGTTGCGCGCGAGCTCGGGCCCCACGGGCGTGAGCACCGACTCGGGATGGAACTGGACGCCGTCGATCGGCAGCTCCCGGTGCCGGACCGCCATCACCTCCTCGTCGTCGGCGGTCGCACAGACCTCCAGGACGTCGGGGACTCGCGTCGCCGCCAGCGAGTGGTAGCGCCCGGCGGGGAAGTCCTCGGGCAGCCCGCGAAACAGCCCTTTCCCGTCGTGGCGGACGACGCTCGCCTTGCCGTGCACCAGCTCCCGTGCCGGCCCGACTTCGCCGCCGAAGGCCTCCACGATCGCCTGGTGGCCGAGGCAGACCCCGAGCGTGGGCACCCGACCTCCCAGGCGCCCCACGATCTCGAGCATGCTCCCGGCGTCCGCCGGCCTGCCCGGGCCGGGCGAGAGGATCAGGTGCGATGGCCCGAGCCGCTCGGCCTCGTCCGCGTCGATGTCGTCCGTCCGTCGCACGACCACTTCGGCACCGAGCTCGCCGAACAGGTGCGCGAGGTTGTACGTGAACGAGTCGAAGTTGTCGACGAGCAGGATCATCAGGCGTGCTCGGCCAGGTCGATCGCGGTCTCGAGCGCGCGCAGCTTGCTCAGGCACTCCTGGTGCTCGGCCGCCGGATCGGAGTCGGCGACGATGCCCGCGCCGGCCTGAAGGAGGGCGACGCCGTCGTGCAGCACGACGGTGCGGATGGCGATGCAGGTGTCGAAGGCCTCGCCGGGCAGGTGGTAGCCGACCGCCCCGGCGTACGGGCCACGGCGGTATGCCTCGAGCTCGGAGATGATCTGCATGGCGCGAACCTTCGGCGCGCCGGAGACGGTACCGGCGGGGAAGCAGGCGCGGAGGAGATCGAACGGCGTCGCGCCGGTCCGCAGCTCCCCCGCGACCTCCGAGACGAGGTGCGTCACGTGCGAGAACCGCTCGGGCTCGAGGAACCGCTCGACGTGGACCGTGCCCGGGACGCAGACGCGGGAGAGGTCGTTCCGACCGAGGTCGACGAGCATCACGTGCTCGGCCCGGTCCTTTTCGGAGGAGAGCAGCCGCTCTGCGTCGCCCTCGCCGGGACGGGTCGTGCCCGCGATCGGGTTGAGGCTCGCCCGTACGCCCTCCGACTTGACCAGCGTCTCCGGCGAGGACCCGACCATCGCCAGCACGTCCAGCTCGAGCAGGAAGAGGTAGGGGGACGGGTTGACCCGGCGGAGCTGGCGGTAGACCTCGAGCGCGCTCGCGCTCGTCCGTCGCTCGGCACGCTGCGAGAGGACGACCTGGAAGGCGTCGCCCGCCCGGATGTGCTCCTTGATCCGCCGGACGCCGCGCTCGAACTCGAAGCGGGAGGGCAGCCGCTTGGTCGCCGTCCTCGGCCCGCCCGCGGGGCGGGGGAGCTCCAACGGGCCGAGCAGCAGCTCGGTCAGGGCCGCCGGATCCCCGCGGAGCACCTCGGCGATCCCGCGCGCGTGGTCGAAGCGGACGAGCGTGTCGGCGACGACGAAGCGGCTCTCCGGCAGGCCGGGCCCGTCCGCGGGCAGGGACACGGTCGGCTCGAGCCGGGCGACGTGGTCGTAGGCCAGGTAGCCGACGACGGGCTCGCCCAGCGCCTCGGCCTCCTCGAGGCCGACGAGGCGCGATCCGGAGCCGACCAGCGAGTAGCGACCGAGGCGCCCGCGCTCGACCGATTCGAGCAGGAACGAGCCGCCGGCCTCGGTCTCGCTTCCCCCGCGGATGCGCAGGTACGCCCCGAGCGGGGTGATCAGATCGGTGGGGACGACGGTCGAGACGATCCCTCAGCAAAACAAAAAAGACCCTCCGTCGGAAGGTCTCGGGCGAAGCGGAGAGGCCGCCGGTCAGGCGTCGACCGCGTCCTCCTCGTAGAACCAGTGCCAGCCCCAGATGCGGATGATCGTCATCTCGAACCGCACCGTAGCCGGGCTCGTCGAGCCCCGTGAGCCCCGAAAGGGGGATTGTTAGGGTCCGCCCGTGCCCCGCCGCTTCCGCTCGCGCCGGCCGGCGGCATCCGGCGGGTGGCGCCACGCACCGGCGCTCGTGATCGCGGCGGTCTTCTGCCTGCCGCTGGTCTACATGGTGACCGGGTCGCTCCGGAAGGCGGGGCTGCCGCCCCCGCGCACGCCCGAGCTCCTGCCCTCGCCGATCGCGTTCGACAACTACGAGCGGGCGTTCGAGCTCGTCGACCTGGGCCGGTACCTGCTCAACTCCGTCGTCGTCGCCGCCGTCGCCGTGCCGCTGACGGTGCTGTTCGCGTCGACCGCCGGCTTCGCCATGTCGAGGCTTCCGCGCCGCGGCGCCACCGCGATGATCGCGATCTCGTTCGTCGCTCTGATGGTTCCGGCGACGGCGCTCCTCGTACCCCGCTTCGCCCTGTTCAAGACGCTGGGGCTGATCGACACGTACGTGCCGCTGGTCGCGCCGGCCCTGCTCGGGATGTCGCCCTTCTACGTGCTCCTGTACTTCTGGAGCTTCCGCCGGCTGCCGCAGGAGCTGTTCGAGGCGTCCCGGCTCGAGGGGCTGGGCATCCTCGGCACCTGGTGGCGCGTCGCGATGCCGCTCGTGCGCCCGGTGACCGTGGCCGTTGCCGTCCTCGCCTTCGTCTTCACGTGGAGCAACTTCCTCGACCCGCTCATCTACCTGTTCGACCCGGACAAGTACACGCTCCCGCTCGGCCTGCGCTCCCTCGCCCAGCTCGACCGGCAGAACTTCCCGCTGCTCCTCGCAGGAGCGGTCACCGCCAGTGCGCCCGTGATCCTCGCCTTTCTGTACGTTCAGCGCTACTTCCTCCAGGAGCACAGAGGTACCGGCTGGCTCGGAAACTGACGGGCTCCCGACCACCGAAAGGAACCCGGATGAAGACGAGGTCGCTGGCGTTGACGTGCATGCTGGCCCTGCTGCTCGCCGCCGGCGCCGGTTGCGGCGGCTCCGACGAGCCCTCGGGCGGCGAGCTGTCCGGAACGGTCAGCTTCATGGCCTTCGGCGAGCCGGAGGAGCTGAAGGCGTTCCGCGGCGTGATCGCCGCGTACGAGGACGTCCAGCCCGCCGTGGAGGTGCAGCTGATCGAGGCGAGCGACCGGCAGGACCTGCTGGCCCGGCTCTCGACCTCGTTCTCCGGCGGCAGCCCGCCCGACTTGTTCCTGATCAACTACCGCTTCTACGGCCAGTTCGCCGCCAAGGGGGTGCTGGAGCCGATCGGGTCTCGGTTCGCCGCCTCCGAGGCGTTCGACGAGGAGGACTTCTACGACCAGGCGCTCGACGCGTTCCGCTTCGGCGGCGAGCTCACCTGCCTGCCGCAGAACATCTCCAGCCTCGTCGTCTACTACAACAAGGACCTGTTCGAGCAGGCCAACGTCGAGGTGCCGAGAGCCGGCTGGACCTGGCGGGACATGACGACGCGTGCCGTCGCGCTCACGAAGGACCTCGACGGCGACGGGAAGGTCGACCAGTACGGGCTCGGCGTCGAGCCGAGCCTGATCCGCCTCGCGCCCTTCGTGTGGTCGAACGGCGGCGAGCTGGTCAAGCCGGACCTGTCCGGCTTCGCGCTCGACGACGACGCTGCCCAGGAGGTGATCGACGAGTTCTTCTCGCTTCGGACGGACTACAAGGCGATCCCCTCCGACGAGGAGCTGGAGGCCGAGGACGACGAGACGCGCTTCATGAACGGCCGCTCGGCGATGGTGCTCTCCTCCCGCCGCGCCACGCCGAGCTTCCGGACGATCACGAAGTTCGACTGGGACGTGGTGCCGCTGCCGGTCTTCAAGCAGCGGGCCGGGATCCTGCATTCGGACGCCTACTGCATGACCACGGCGTCGAAGAACAAGGACGCGGCGTGGGACTTCATGGAGTTCGCGCTCGGCCCCGAGGGGCAGCGGATCACGGCGCGGTCGGGACGCACGGTGCCCTCGCTGAAGGCGGTCGCCAACTCGGAGGCGTTCCTCGACCCGAACGCGAAGCCCGCGAGCTCGAAGGTCTTCCTCGACGGGATCCCCTCGATCCGGCAGGTGCCGAGCCTCTCGACGTGGCCGGAGATCGAGGACGCGGCCGAGGGGATCCTCGAGAAGGCGTTGTACGAGGGTGCCCGGGCCGACGAGGTGGTGGCCGAGCTGCGCGCCGCGACCGACGCGATCTTCGCGCGCGGCGAGCACTAGCCCTTGGCGCGCCTCTCCCTCTCCGGCATCACGAAGCGCTACAGAGAGGTCGAGGCGCTCCGGGGGCTCGACCTGGAGGCCGCCGAGGGCGAGCTGCTCGTCCTCGTCGGCCCTTCGGGCTCGGGCAAGACGACCGCGCTGCGGCTCATCGCCGGGCTCGAGGAGCCCACCTCGGGCTCGGTGCGGATCGGGGGCCGCGACGTCACGCGCGAACCGCCCGCCCGCCGGAACGTCTCGATGGTCTTCCAGAGCTACGCGCTCTTCCCCCACCTGAGCGTCGCCGAGAACATCGGCTTCGGCCTGCGCGCGCGCCGGGTCGGCAAGGCCGTCGCGGCGGAGCGGGTCCGCGCGGCGGCGGAGACGGTCGGGTGCGCGGCGCTGCTCGAGCGCAAGCCGTACGAGCTCTCCGGGGGCGAGCGGCAGCGCGTGGCCCTCGCGCGGGCGATCGTGCGGGAGCCCGACGTGTTCCTGCTCGACGAGCCGCTCTCGAACCTCGACGCGCAGCTGCGCGTGCAGATGCGGGCCGAGCTGCACCGGCTGCAGCTGCGGCTCGGCGCGACGATGGTCTACGTGACGCACGACCAGATCGAGGCGCTGACCCTCGGCGACCGCGTCGCCGTCCTCGGCGGGGGAGTGCTGCAGCAGGTCGGCACGCCCGAGGAGGTCTACGGGCGGCCGGTGAACCGCTTCGTCGCCACCTTCATCGGCACGCCGGCGATGAACGTGCTGCCGGTCGAGGCGGGCCGCGCCGGCCCGTTTGAGATCAGCGTGCCGCCGGGACTCGACGGCCGCCCGCTCGAGGCCGGCGTCCGGCCCGAGCACGTCGAGCTGGGGGCGGGCGCGCCCCTCGAGGTGCAGGTCGTCGAGGCGGCGGGGAACGAGACCTTCCTGCATCTCGCCTGGAAGGAGCGGTCGATCGTCGCGCGGACCGCCGGGGTCGCCCGTCCCGCCGTCGGCGAGACCGTCCCCGTCAGCGTGCGCAGGGAGCACGTCCACCTCTTCGACGCCGAGTCGGGAGCCGTCCTGTGAGGTGGCTCCGCGACCCCGAGCGGCGTGGACTCATGCTGCTGCTGGCCCCGTACCTGCTGGGACTCACGGCGCTGATCGTCGCCCCCGCGGCGATCACCTTTGCGATGTCGCTGTTCGAGTACGACCTGATCCGCTCTCCGAGGTGGCGGGGCCTCGGCAACTTCCGCGAGCTCTGGGGAGACGAGGTCTTCGGGCTCTCGCTGCGGAACTCGCTCTACTTCATCCTCTTCGCCGTGCCGATGCGGCTGGCCGGCGCGCTCGCGCTCGCGCTGCTCCTGCACCGGCGCTTTCGCGGCGTCGCCGCGTACCGGACGGCCGGCTACCTGCCGACGGTGGTGCCGGACGTCGCCTACGCGCTGCTCTGGCTATGGATCTTCAACCCGCTCTACGGCCCGCTCAACCTCGCGCTCGGGGCCGTCTCCGGGCCGACGCCGTCCTGGCTCTCGGATCCCCGTGCGGCCCAGTCGGCGATCGTGATCATGAGCCTGTTCCAGATCGGCGAGGGCTTCATCGTCGCGATGGCCGTGCGCCAGGGCATCCCCGGCGAGCTCTACGAGCTCTCGACGGTCGAGGGCGCGAGTCCGCTCTACGTCTTCGGCCGGATCACACTGCCGCTGATGGCGCCCGTGCTGCTGCTCCTGGCGGCGCGCGACACGATCTTCAGCTTCCAGGCGAACTTTGTGCCGGCGCTGCTCCTCACCAACGGCGGCCCGCCGCCGTACGCCACCACCTACCTGCCGCTCTTCGTCTACCGGAACGGCTTCGAGTACCTGCGCTACGGCTACGCGGCCGCGGCGACGCTGATCATGTTCGCGATCACGGCGCTGATCGTGTACGCCCAGTACCGGATCGTGAGGCGCTGGCGGCGCGCTTTCGCGTTCTGAGAGCCCCTTTCGCGATGACGACTCGGCGTCACAGTGCTTCAGTGTGAAAGGGGCTCAAAGTAGGCTCAGGATCATGACCCGCTCCGTGATCGTCGCCGCCGTCCGCACGCCCTTCGGGCGGCTCGGCGGCGGGCTGGCCCGGCACGAGGCGACCGAGCTCGGGGCGCAGGCGATCCGCGCGGCGCTCGAACGCGCCCGGATCGCCGTCGAGGAGGCCGAGTACGTGATCATGGGGCAGGTGCTCCAGGGGGGCGCCGGGCAGGCTCCGGCGCGCCAGGCCGCGATCGCCGCCGGGCTGCCGAAGGAGGTGCCGGCCGACACGATCAACAAGGTCTGCGCCTCCTCGATCCGCGCCGTGCAGATCGCCGACGTGATGATCCGCTCCGGGGATCACAGCTTGATCGTCACCGGCGGCATGGAGTCGATGTCCAACGCCCCCTACCTCTTGAAGCAGGCGCGCTTCGGCTACCGGCTCGGCGACGGGGCGCTGATCGACTCGATGACCCACGACGGCCTGACGTCGAGCTTCGACGGGCGGCACATGGTGCAGCAGGCCTCCTTCGTGTCGCGCGAGCTCGGGATCGCCCGGGAGGAGCAGGACCTCTGGGCGCTGCGGTCGCACGAGCGGGCGGTGCGGGCGATCGACCAGGGTCTGTTCCGCGACGAGATCGTGCCGCTCGGAGAGCTGGCGGTCGACGAGAGCCCCCGCCGCGACACGACGATCGAGCAACTCGCGTCGCTGAAGCCCGTGTTCGATCCCGAGGGGACGACGACTGCGGGGAACGCACCCGGCGTCAACGACGGCGCGGGCGCGGTGGTCGTCACGAGCGAGGAGTTCGCGCGAACCCGGGGGCTCGACATCCTCGCGACCGTCGTCTCGCAGGGCTACGTCGCGGACGACTTCGCCTGGCTGGCCCGGACGCCGGCGAGGGCCGGCGAGATCGCCCTGCGCAAGGCGGGGAAGACGATCGGCGACGTGGCGAGGGTGGAGCTGAACGAGGCCTTCTCCTCGGTCGTGCTCAACTCGACCAGGATGCTGGGCGCCGACCCGGAACGCGTGAACGTGAACGGCGGCGCCGTCGCGCTCGGCCACCCGATCGGCGCCTCGGGCGCCAGGATCGTCACGACGATGATCCACGAGCTGCGCCGGAACGGCGGCGGGCTGGGGCTCGCAGCGATCTGCTCCGGCGGCGGGCAGGGGGACGCGCTCCTGCTCGAGGCGTAGGAGCGTGGATCTCTACCCGGATGTTCTCGTGCGGTCGGCTCAGACGGAGCACGGGCAAGCCCGCGCTCCTGAGGTCGGCGTCGCAGGCGACGCCTAGGACGGCTGGCGGCGCTGGTACGTTCGCGCGCGCTCGCCGAGCCTCCCGCCGCGTACAGTCTCGACATGACCTTCGGCCACGTCCTGGTCGTGGGCGCGGGGCAGATGGGCGGCGGCATCGCGCAGGTCGTCGCCGCGTCCGGCCGCCGCGTCTCGCTCTACGACTCCGCTCCAGGCGCAGCCGAGCGCGCGCTCGGCGCGATGCGTGCCAGCCTCGAGCGGCTCGCCGCCAAGGGCGGCGCCGCCCCGGACCAGGTGCTCGTGCGCGTCGAGCCCGCGGGTGAGGTCGTCGCGGCCGACCTGATGATCGAGGCCGTGGTCGAGGACTCCGCGGTCAAGGAGGACGTCTTCCGCCGCGCCGACGCCATCCTGCCGCCGGAGGCGGTGCTGGCCTCGAACACGTCCTCGATCCCGATCACCTCGCTCGGCGCCGTCACGGGGCGGCCCGAACGCGTGGTCGGCATGCATTTCTTCAACCCGGCGCCGATGCTGCCGCTCGTGGAGGTGATCCGGGGGCGCCAGACGTCGGACGAGACGGCGACCGCGATCACCGCACTCGCCCGCGAGCTGGGAAAGACGCCGGCCGAAGCGCGCGACCACCCGGGCTTCGTCTCGAACCGCATCCTCATGCCCTTCATCAACGAGGCCGTCCACACGCTCCACGAGGGTGTCGCCGAGGCCGAGGCGATCGACCAGGTGGCGAGGCTCGGCTTCGGGCACCCGATGGGGCCGCTCGCGCTCGCCGACCTGATCGGCCTCGACACGTGCGTCGCGATCATGGACGTGCTGCACGAGGGGCTCGGCGACGCCAAGTACGCGCCGTGCCCGCTCCTCCGCGAGCACGTGCGGGCCGGCCGCCTCGGGCGGAAGTCCGGCCGCGGCTTCTACGCGTACCCGTAAGCACCCCTCAAGGTTCCGGCCGCAGGTGCCGATAGAGGGGGTCCCCGAGACGGAGGCACCCGCTTGCGGTTACTGCTCGTCGACGACGATCCAGGTCTGAGGACGCTCCTGCGGACGACGTTCGAGGTCTTCGACATCGCGGTCGAGGAGGCCGAGAGCCCGGCCGCGGCCGAGGCGGCGATCGAGACTGCCCGCCCCGATGCGATCGTCCTGGACGTCGTCATGCCGGGCGGCGACGGGCTCGCGTTCTGCCGCAAGCTCAAATCGCGGGCGCGGACGCGGTCGATCCCGGTCATCCTCCTGACCGGCTCGGAGGGCGGAACTCTCGTCGCCGCGGATGCCGCCGGCGCCGACGCGTTCGTGCGCAAGCCTTTCAGCCCGCTGGACCTGCTCGGGGTCGTCGAGCGTCTCGTCGGGGGTCTCTACGGCGTTCCGTTCCGCGCGGAGAAGCCGCGCGGCGAGCAGGAGCAGTTGATCCTGTACGCCCGCGACCTGCGCCACCTGCTCGAGGTCGAGCGCGGCCAGCGCGCGCTCCTGGAGAGCGCCTACCAGGAGACCGTGCTCGCCCTCGTCAACACGCTCGAGTCGAAGGACACCGGGACGGGCGCCCATTCGCAGCGCGTGCAGCTCTACGCGATCGAGCTGGCGCGGGGGATCGCGCCGGACCTGGCCGAGCATCCGGGCCTGCAGTACGGCTTCCTGCTGCACGACGTCGGCAAGATCGGGATCCCCGACGAGATCCTGCGCAAGCCCACGGCGCTGACGGCGTCGGAGCGACGCTTGATCCGGAACCACACGATCCTCGGCGAGCAGATGCTGAGCGGCGTCGGGATCCTGCAGGGCGAGGGTCTGCAGGTCGTCCGCTCGCACCACGAGCGCTGGGACGGCCGTGGCTATCCCGACGGGCTCGCGGCTGACGCGATCCCGCTCGGCGCCAGGATCTTCGCCGTGGCGGACGCCCTCGACGCGATCACGAGCGACCGGCCGTACCACTCGGGCGTGTGCTGGGCCGACGCCGAGATCGAGATCGTCGCCCAGGCCAGCTCCCAGTTCGATCCCGACGTGGTCGAAGCCTTTCGCGGGCGCCGCGAGGCGCTGCGGGGGATCCATCACGAGCTGGCCGCGGCCTGAGGGCCGCTGGCAGCGTGGGCCTCTACCCGGATGCGCTCGTGCGGTCGGCGCAGACGGAGCACGGGCAAGCCCGTGCTCCTGAGGTCGGCGTCGCGAGCGACGCCTGGGAGCGTGGGTCTCTACCCGGATGCGCTCGTGCGGTCGGCTCAGACGGAGCACGGGCAAGCCCGCGCTCCTGAGGTCGGCGTCGCAAGCGACGCCTGGGAGCGTGGGTCTCTACCCGGAAGCGCTCGTGCGGTCAGCTCAGACGGAGCACGGGCAAGCCCGCGCTCCTGAGGTCGGCGTCGCAAGCGACGCCTAGACGGGTTCCGTCGGCGGGGAGCCCCCGGTCTGGTGCCAGAGCACGATCTTGCCGTCCCGCACGCGGAAGACGGCGGTCGCCGTCGAGCCGGGACCGTCGCAGCGGCTCCGTTCCCGGTCGCCGAGCAGGAAGGTCGCGGTCGCATCCTCGCCGCTCGTCGAGATCGAGACGATCTTCCCCGAGCAGGGCAGCGCCTCGTTCCAGGCAAGGGCATCGGCGGGCGTCCGCAGGGTGACGACGCGGCCCCCCTGGATCACCTCCGCGCCCGGCGCGAACAGCCGCGCGGCCGCCTCGTTGTCGTCGGAGTTGATCGACTGGCTCCACGCCCGGACGACGCTCTCGGGCGAAGCGGGGCCGCCGCCGCACCCGGCGAGGAGGACGAGCGCGGCGAGAAGTGGCGCGAGCGGACGGCGCAAACGCGCTGAATATACTCGGTGCCCATGCCAACTTCCCCGGGAGAAAGGACGCCGGCGGATGGACTTCTCCCTCACTCCTGATCAGCGAGAGATCCAGTCGCTCGCGCGCGAGGTCGCCGAGGCGGAGATCGAGCCGCATGCCGCTGAGTGGGACCGCGAGCACCGCTTCCCGCGCGATCTGATCGGGCGTCTCGGCGAGCTCGGGCTGCTCGGCGTCTGTATCTCGGAGGCATACGGCGGCGCCGGCGCCGACTTCCTCTCCTACATCCTCGTGCTGGAGGAGCTGTCGCGGGCGGACGCGGGCGTGGGGGTGACGGTCGCTGTGCACACGAGCGCCGTGACGCTCCCGATCCTCACCTTCGGCACCGAGGAGCAGCGGAGCCGCTTCGTGCCGCCGCTCGCCCGCGGCGAGGTGCTCGGCGCCTTCGCCCTGACCGAGCCGGAGGCCGGCTCCGACGCCGGGTCGCTCCGGACGGCGGCGACGCCGAGCGCGGAGGGCTGGACGATCTCGGGCTCGAAGCAGTGGATCACGAACGGGGCTCACGCCGGCACGCTCGTCCTCTTCGCCCGCACCGACCCCGGCACGCCGGGCGCACGCGGCGTCTCGGCCTTCATCCTCGACGCCGACCACGTCCGCGTCACGCGCGAGGAGGAGAAGCTCGGCCTGAACTCGTCTTCGACGGTCGACCTCGTGCTCGAGGACGCCCCCGTCGCGCGCGACCGTCTGCTGCACGAGGAGGGCAAGGGCTTCGCGGTCGCGATGGCGACGCTCGACGGCGGCCGCATCGGGATCGCCGCGCAGGCGCTCGGGATCGCGCAGGCGGCCTACGACGCGGCCCGCGCCTACGCGCTCGAGCGCAGGCAGTTCGGCAAGCGGATCGCGGACTTCCAGGCGATCCAGTGGAAGCTCGCCGACATGGCGACCGAGATCGACGCCGCGCGCCTGCTGGTGTACCGGGCGGCGTGGCGCAAGCAGGAGGGGCTCTCCCACACCGAGGAGGGCGCGAAGGCGAAGCTCTTCGCTTCCGAGATGGCCCGGCGGCAGACCGCGGAGGCGATCCAGGTGCTCGGCGGATACGGGTACACGAAGGAGTTCCCGGTCGAGCGCTACTACCGCGACGCGAAGATCACCGAGATCTATGAGGGGACGAGCGAGATCCAGCGGCTGGTGATCGCGCGCTCGGTGCTCGGGCTGCGCCAGCCGGCGGTCGCCTCCGGATGAGCAGCCGCGCCAGGGACGAGCCCGTCCGGCTGACGCGGATCTACACCCGCGGCGGCGACTCGGGCGAGACGAGCCTCGGCGACGGCTCGCGGACGGCGAAGATCGACTGCCGGATCGGGGCGTTCGGGGCGGTCGACGAGCTGAACTCGCACCTCGGGGTCGTGCTCGCTGAGGGTGTGCCGGAGTCGCTACGAGCGCCGCTCGAGCGGATCCAGAACGAGCTCTTCGACGTCGGCGCCGACCTCTGCGTCCCCTTCCACGAGCGGCCGGACGAGCAGCGGCTCCGCGTCGGCCAGGGGCAGGTGGACGAGCTGGAGCGGCTCTGCGACGCCTTCAACGCCGGCCTGCCGGAGTTGCGGAGCTTCGTCCTGCCCGGCGGCTCGCCGGCCGCCGCGCGCCTCCACGTGGCCCGCACCGTCTGCCGGCGCGCCGAGCGGGACGCCCTCGTCGCCGACCGCGAGCACGGGATCAACCCGCTCGTCCTCGTCTACCTGAACCGGCTCTCCGATCTGCTCTTCATCCTGGCGAGGGCCGCGAATGCGGCCGCGGGCGTGGACGAGCCGCTCTGGGGCCCGGGCGCATCGCGCTGACCGAGCTGCTGCTCACCTTCGCCGGCTCCTTCGTCGCCGGA
>JBHEMU010000185.1:0-9565 GCA_046262415.1 Gaiellaceae bacterium
GCGCGGGCTTGCCCGTGCTCCGTCTGAGCCGACCGCACGAGCGCATCCGGGTAGAGACCACGCTCCCAGGCGTCGCTTGCGACGCCGACCTCAGGAGCGCGGGCTTGCCCGTGCTCCGTCTGAGCCGACCGCACGAGCGCACCCGGGTAGAGCCCACGCTCCCAGGCGTCGCTTGCGACGCCGACCTCAGGAGCGCGGGCTTGCCCGTGCTCCGTCTGAGCCGACCGCACGAGCGCACCCGGGGAGAGCCCACGCTCCTAGGTCTCGTCGTCGCGCTCGTCCTCCGCGAGCCCGCGCGGCGGCCAGTCGGGCTCCGGGGCATCGCAGCGGCTGGAACAGTGCAGTGACGCGATGTTCTGCAGGGGGATGAGGATGTGGCCGTTCAGCTCGATGTGGGGCACGTCGTCGACGACGCAGTACGCCGTCAACACTCCGTCCTGGTAATCGCCGCCGAAGAGAGCGCACTCGACCTGCTCTCCCTTGTACTTGCTGGTGTAGTCCTCCACCTCCGGCGGAGTCTAGTCGTCACCCCGCGGGAGACGGTGACCGCGCGACGGCGGCCTGGCGCTCCTGCTGGTCGCGCGCGATCAGCTCGTCGATCCCGCTCGCGGGGCAGAGCTCGGTCAGGCTTCCCTCGCGCACGCAGACGGCCGAGAGGCGCGCGTTCGGCTCCACCGGGCGGATGCGCCGGTAGTGCCGCACGTCGAGCCCCAGGGCCTCCGCGTGGATCGCCCGGATCGGGCCGCCGTGGGAGACGACGAGAATCCGGTCACCGCCGTGCTCCTCGGCGATCCGCCTGACGGCGGCGAGGACGCGTGCGCTCATCTGCTCGTACGTCTCGCCGTCCTCCCAGCCGGAGCTGCCTTGCTTCCAGCGGCGATATCCCTCGGGAAAGCGCTCGGCCGCCTCCGTTCGCGTCAGACCCGACCAGCTGCCGACGTCGACCTCGCGCAGGTCGGGCAGCATCCGGTGCTCGACGCCCTGGCGCTCGGCCACGGCCGCGGCGGTGTCGTGGGCCCGTCGCAGGTCGCTGGAGTACACGGCGGCCAGCGGGATCCGCTTCAGCCGCTCCGCGAGCGCACGCGCCTGCTCGAGGCCGCGCGCGGTCAACGGCCGGTCGGCGTGGCCCTGCCAGCGCACCTCGCGGTTCCAGTCGCTCTGCCCGTGGCGGGCGAGCAGGAGGATCGTCGTCACGGGCTGTACGCTAGCCGCGCGTGGATCTCGGCCTCCGCAATCGGGTCTGCGTCGTGACCGGGTCGACGGCGGGTATCGGCCTGGAGACCGCCCGGCTGCTGGCGGACGAGGGGGCTCGCGTGGCCGTCTGCGGACGGGACGCGGAGCGGGTCGAGCGAGCGCGCACCGACGCCGGCGCGGCTCTCGGCGTCGTGTGCGACCTGGCCGAGCCGTCCGCGCCCGAGGCGCTGCTCGCCGACGCGGCGCGCGAGCTGGGCCCGGCCGAGATCCTCGTCAACAACGTCGGGGTCGCCTACCAGACCACGCTGGAGGAGCTCACCGACGCCGACTGGGACGCGATGTGGCAGCTCAACGTGATGAGCTACGTCCGGACGATCCGGGCCGCCCTGCCGGCGATGCGCGCGGCCCGGACCGGTGCGATCGTCAACGTCTCGTCGACGGCGGGCAAGCGGCCCTCGACGTCGATGCCGAACTACTCCGTGACCAAGGCGGCGGTCCTGTCGCTGTCCCGGCTCGTCGCCGACCTCTACGCGGGAGAGGGGATTCGCTGCAACGCGGTCACGCCCGGGCCGACTGCGACGGATGCGTGGCTCGCCCCCGGCGGCCTGGCCGACCAGCAGGCCGAACGGTCGGGCAAGACTCGAGCCGAGGTGCTCGAGGCAGTCGGTGCGGGCCGCCCGCTCGGCCGCCTCGCGGAGCCGCTCGAGATCGCGTCCGTGATCGCCTTCCTGTGCTCCGAGCGGGCCGCGTACGTCACGGGGGCGGCCTGGAGCGCCGACGGCGGCACGGTCCCCATCATCGTGTAGCCGCAGTACTCTGAGTCGGTGCCCCAACTCGCGGGACGAGTCGCCGACGCGTTCGCAGAACGCCTCCGCCGGCACGAGGAACGCTGGCTCTCCCCGCTCGCCGTTCGCTCCTACGAGACGCGCGGTCGGCTCCAGCCGGAGGAGGAATGCCGCCTCCGGACGCCCTTCCAGCGCGACCGCGACCGGATCGTGCACTCGAAGCCCTTCCGGCGGCTCAAAGGCAAGACGCAGGTGTTCATCGACCCCGCGGGCGACCACTACCGCACGCGGATGACGCACACCCTCGAGACGTCCGCGATCTCCCGCGGCGTCGCCCGCGCGCTGCGCCTGAACGAGGATCTGACCGAGGCGATCGGCCTGGGGCACGACATGGGCCACCCGCCCTTCGGCCACGCGGGCGAAGAGGCGCTCGACGCCGCGCTCGACGCGCGCTTCGGGCGGCGATTCCGACACAACGAGCAATCGCTGCGGATCGCGGAGCAACTCAACCTGACCGCCGAGGTCCGAGACGGCATCCTCACCCACACCGGACCGGCCGAGCCGCAGACGCTCGAGGGCAGGATCGTCCGGCTGGTCGACCGCGTGGCGTACATCAACCACGACATCGACGACGCGATCCGGTACGGAACCCTCGACGAGGCGGAGTTGCCGAAGGCCGAGATCGAGCGCCTCGGGCCGACCGGCGCGAGGCGGATCGACACGCTCGTCCACGACCTCGTCGAGACCTCGGAGGAGGCGGGCGACATCCGCCAGTCCGAGGAGGTCGGCGCCGCGATGCTCTCGCTGCGCGCGTTCATGTTTGAGCGGGTCTACCTGGGCGAGCATGCCCGCGGCGAGCACGAGCGGGCGCGCCGGACGGTTCGCACGATCTTCGAGCATCTCGCCGCGGCAGGGCAGGGGCCTGACGAGATCACCGAGTTCGTCGCCGGCATGACCGACCGCTTCGCGCTCACGTACGCGGCGAGACTGCTGTGAGCCGGATCAAGGACTCGTCGGTCGAGGCGGTGAAGGCGGCCGCCAGCATCGTCGACGTCGTCGGCGCGGGCACGCAGCTACGCAAGGTGGGGGGGCGCTACACCGGCCGCTGCCCGTTCCACGAGGAGCGGACGCCGAGCTTCTCGCTCAGCCCCGAGAAGGGGCTGTACCACTGCTTCGGCTGTGGAGCCAGCGGCGACCTGATCACCTTCGTGCGGGAGACCGAGCAGCTCGACTTCGCCGGCGCGATCGAGTGGCTCGCCGACCGTTTCCACGTCCAGCTCGAATACGAGGAATCGACGGGCCACGAGGACGAGCAGAGGCGGCAGCGCTCGCGCCTCCTCGCCGTGATCGAGCAGGCCGCCTCCTTCTACGAACGCCACCTCTGGGACTCCCCCGCCGGCGCCGGCGCCCGCGACTACCTCGCCGGCAGGGGCCTGAGCGAGGAGGTGTGCCGTGAGTACCGCCTCGGCCTCGCGCCCGGCGGGGCGACCCTCGCGAGGAAGGCGGTCGACAAGGGGTTCACGCGGGAGGAGCTGCTCGCGGCGGGGCTCGCCAACCGTCGCGGCAACGACTTCTTCTCGGGCCGCCTGCTCTTCCCGCTCGCGGACGCCCGCGGACGCGTGCTGGGATTCCAGGCGCGGAAGCTGCGAGACGACGACTCGCTCCAGGCGAAGTACGTGAACTCGCCCGAGAGCGAGCTGTTTCGCAAGGGCGACCTCCTCTACGGGCTCGACCGCGCTCGGGGGGCGATCGCGCGGCAGGACCGTGCGATCGTCGTCGAGGGGAACACCGACGTGCTGGCGCTGCGGCAGGCGGGTCTCGAGCCCGTCGTCGCCTCGATGGGCACGGCTCTCACCGAGCGGCAGCTGAGAGAGCTCGCCCGCGCGACTCGACGCCTCTACCTCTGCTTCGACGGCGATGCTGCCGGCGAGGCGGCGACGCTGCGCGGGATGGAGCTCGCAGCGGGGCAGGGTCTCGATGTCCGAGTCGTGCGCCTGCCGGCGGGCCAGGACCCCGCCGACGTCGCCGAGCGCTTCGAGCATCTGCTCGGCGCGGCGGAGAGCTACGTCATGCACCGCGTGCGGCTCGAGCTCGACCGGGCGGCGGATCGGCAGGAGGCGTTCGTCCGGGTCCGGGAGGTGCTGGCCCGGTTCGAGGAGTCGCCGGAGCGCCAGGACGCCGCCCGCCTCGCCGCCGACCGGCTCGACCTGCCGCGGGAGATCCAGGCGGGGCTCGCGCCGCGCGGCGCTGCCTCGGCCACCGGGACGCTGTCGCCCAAGTCGCTCGCGGCCGGTTTCGACCGGGAGCGAGACGCGCTCGCAGCCTGCCTGGCCCACGAGGAGCTCGTACCGCTCCTCGCCGAGCTCACGCCCGAGCACTTCGACGAGGAGTCACACCGGCTCGTCCGCGCACACCTGGTCGAGGGGGCGCCGGCGGATGAGCACCTGACCGGCCTGCTCGCCGAGCTGGACGCCCGCGGCGCCTCGGGGGCGCTCGACGCCCGCACCGGACGGGAGCTCCTCCTCCGGCTCCGGGAACGGCGTCTGCGCCGCGAGCTCGCCTCGGCGGGCCTCGAGCAGATGGACGAGCGCCGCGCCGCGCTCGCCAAGGTCCGCGAGGCCCTCGGCAGCATCGCCTGAGCTCCTCGACGACCCGTCGAACGCCGAGTCGACCGTATTCGACACGGGGCCCGCGGACGGACGCTGAGAGGGCGCGGCTACAATTGCCGCCGGCCGAGCGCCGATCCCCGGTAGCTCAATTGGCAGAGCATCCGGCTGTTAACCGGAGGGTTGTTGGTTCGAGTCCAACCCGGGGAGTAGGAAGGGCCTGCGGAGAAAGAGGCCGGGGAAGCACGGCCGCGGCCGGAACAGTCGTGCGTTAGGAGCGGGTGGCGGGGTCGGCCTCGCGGGACCGTGTGAGGAGCCACCCTCCGATCATGAGCAAGGCCCCGAGTACCAGGAAGCCGATGTCGTACGCGGTCTCATGGCCTGCGCCCTCGCGGACATGACGAAGGGCGGGGAGCTTGTGATTGACGAGGTCTCGGGCCCCCGCGCCCAAGGGGGCTAAACCTGCGCGGGGCGTACCCGCAGGCCGCTCAGGCGGCCCGGATCTCGACAATCGTGGCGCTCCAGGTCGTCCGCGGGGCCTGGACCTGCACCGTCTCGCCGACCCGTCTGCCGAACAGCGCCCGGCCGAGCGGCGAGGAGGTGGAGATCGCGCCCTGGCGACCGACGTTCGAGATCTCGAACTCGAGCGTCTCCCCACGTTCGTCGGTCATGACGACATGCGAACCGGTGGAGACGGTGCCGGACTCGACCGCGTCGACGATCGAGGCTGATGCGAGCCGGTCGCGGAGCAGGGTGATCCGCCGCTCGAGCAGGCCCTGGGCGTTCTTGGCGTCGTGGTAGCCGAAGTTCTCCGAGAGGTCGCCCTCCTCGCGAGCGCGAGCGATCGTCTCGATCGCGGCACGGCGCTCCGGGCCCTCCAGCTCGGCGAGCTCGGCGGAGAGAACCTCGTGCTCGTCCCTGGTCATCTGCTCGGTCACGCTCATCGCTCGTTCCTCCCTGGCCCGATCGTCATCCGTACCCGTTCATCGGCAGTCGCACGACCCTCCTGGACCGCAGGCCTCCGGGTGGTCGCCCGAGACGAAGCGTAGAGGCGCGCCGGTCTACTCGCCGGGGTAGGGATCCTCCCTCCCACGGCGACGGCAAACCCGAGCGATGTCTCTGGCGGACGATGCCGAAGCTCGAGCGCGAGCCCGACCGCTCTACGCGCTGGCGCGAGCGGAGTTCGCGGGTGCTCGAGCGGAGCTGGTGCGACGCGCGCGGGCGGAGGGGCAGAGTAGAGTCGCGTCGAGAGAGGTTCTGCCGTTCGAAGGAGGGAGAGATCATGCGAGGCTTGCTGATCGTGGCCGCGCCGCGGCTGTGGCGGGTTCGGCAGCCGGAATCGCGCAGGCGTCACAGATCATCGACCGGAACGCCGGCAACGTGAAGATCCGCGTCACGAAGGCCGGGATCGCGCAGGTCAGCTACGCCGCGCGCGGCCGGAAGTTCAAGGTGCTCGCCTGGGGGGCCGCCAACGCCACGCTGCCGGCGCCTGGGGCGAAGCAGCAGGTGTTCACCGTGAACTACTCGAACGGGTTCGGCACTCCCTATGCGAAGCTGGGCAGGAATTTCCCCGACGCCTGCAGGCGCTACGATGGGCCGAGACTTCCCTGGATGGTCGCGGCCTGCAAGGCTCCCGACGGCTCCTACTGGGTCCTCCAGCGGTGGCAGCGGATGCTGCCGAACTACGGCCTCGCGCCGAGGGGGAATCAGCGTCAGTCCGAGCTCCGCCTCTCGCACTGGAGCGGCGAGCTGCCCGTGCTCACGGTGAAGACGGACTGGGCTCTCTCCGGCAGGTACGAGCACCTCTATGGCTCGCTCGTCTACAACGGGCAGCCGCTCTACGGGTTCAAGACGAACCGCTTCGGCGCGCCGCTCGACAAGTTCGGCGTGCTCCTCTACCTGGACGCCTTCAACTCCGCGTACGGGGCGGGCTGGAAGCGCGCGATCAGCTTCGTGACCCACAAGCCGAATGGCGTCTTCTGCAGCGAGCTGGCGCCCCGTGGCGGCCGGCCCGCCGGGAAGGGATCGAAGTACCGCATGACCGTCTCGATGGTCGGCGCTCTGCCCGACCTGTACTGGCAAGGCACCTCGCCGGGGAGATACAACAGGGCCAAGGACGACGCCGCGAACGCCGATCAGGCGAAGAACTTCCCGAGCAACGACTGTCGGCCGAGCTGAGAGGTCAACGCGGCTGCCAGCGCGGTTCGGGGCGTGAGCCGGAAGGAGCGGGCGGCGAGCCGCGCTGCTGCCGCGAACGCCAGAGGAATCCGGCGATGCGGCGGACGGCCAGCGCGGCTCCGAGTTGCTCTCGGCGCCGCTCCTCCTCCAGCTCACGGACCGAGCGTGGGGCCGGAGCGTCGTGGTCTGGGTGAAATAGCACGATCGTTCGTTCTCCGTTTGGATAATACGACCGATCGTGCTAACTTGTCAAGGAATGAGCAGCACGACCGACACGAGGAAGAAGCGCTCCGACGGCGAGCGGAGCAGGGCGACGATCCTCGACGCGGCGGCCCGTCTCGCCACTGTGGAGGGGCTCGAGGGCCTGTCGATCGGCCGCCTCGCCGACCACATCGGGATGAGCAAGAGCGGCCTCTACGCCCACTTCGGCTCCAAAGAGGAGCTGCAGCTCGCGACCGTGGAGACGGCGGGGCGGATCTTCGTCGAGGAGGTCGTCCGTCCGACGCGCTCGGCGACCGGACCGACGGCCCGCGTCCACGCCCTGACGGACTCGTTCCTCTCCTACCTCGAACGCAAGGTGTTCCCCGGCGGCTGCTTCTTCGCCTCGGCCGTGGCCGAGCTGGACACGCACCCGGGGCTCGTCAAGGAGAGGCTCGCCGAGTTCCAGCGCGCGTGGCTGGAGAAGCTGGAGGAGCTCCTCCGGGAAGGCCAGGAGCAGGGGGAGCTCGACGCGGCAGAGGACCCCGCCCAGCTCGCCTTCGAGGTGCATGCGCTCCTCGGCATGGCGAACACGGCCTTCCAGCTGCACGGCGACCCGGGCTCGATGCAGCGGGCCCGCGTGGGCATCCGGCGGCGTCTCGAGCTCGCGCGCCCCGCATAGGGAGGCGCCGCTGACGAAGCTGGACGCGCCCTCCCGGTTCAGCTCGACGGCGAGCTCGACGGCATAGACGTCGTCCCACGGGGGCGAGGGCCGGAGAGGCGATCGGGTCTCGGACTAGAATGGCTCGAGTGAGCTGGCTGATGGTCGCCCTGCTCGGTCTCGCGCTCGCCGCCCTCGTCGGCGCCGAATGGCCGCGGCTCGCCAGGCGCCTCGGTCTCGAGGGCGGCTCGAGGCGGTCGCGGAGCCCGGGGCGTCGAGTGCGACCCCCGCACGGACTGCTGCGGCGGCGGCGCCCGGGACTACGGGTCGTCCGGTCCGAGCCGACCGAGAGCGACGACTTCGTCGCGAGCGTCGAGCGCGACCTCGCGAACCTGCCGACGATCGAGGAGCGGGACCGGAAGCGACGCTAGAAGGCGATCGATCGTCTCGATCCTCGATCGGCTCTTTCGATCAGGGCTCCGGCACGATCACGACCGCCCGCACCTGCCGCGTGTTCGGGAGGATCCGGGCGACGTTCTCCATGTTCCTGGTCTCCTGGTAGTCCGACACCTGGAACAGGAGCGAATGACGTCCCGGCCTGAGCTGGTCGAAGTCGAGCTCGACCTCGCCGGTCTCGGGGACGTAGGCCGCCTGGACGAACTCCTCGTCGACGATCGCCGAGATCGAGTCGGGATCGACGCCCGAACCGGAGTCGGTGACCGTCAGGCGCAGGGGAGTCCCCCGCAGGAGCGTCCTCGAGTGCAGGCGGACGCGGGGCGGGGTCTGGTCGTTGATCCAGAAGCGGAAGGTGAACGGCCCCGCCCGGCGAGCGTTCCGCGTCTCGAAGACGACGTCGTAGGCCCCTGCCGCGGGGCGAATCGCGCCCGAGACCAGCACCCGCTTCTGGAACCCGGCGAGGTACGGGTTCAGGTTCAGGGGCAACGCCGGGTATCCCGTCAGGTGGTTCTCGTCGCCGGCGAAGACGATTCGCGGCTCGACCGCGACCCCCGCTCCACGGCTCGTCACCGCGACGCCGAAGTTGGCGGCGGGCCTGCGGAGGGTGACGCGGAAGACCTGCTCCGGTCCGGCGAAGCTGCCGCCGAACTCGGGGTACCGGTAGTTGCGGACGAGCGAAGGCTTGCCCTTCGTGTTGCCCCGGTAGGTTCCCGTCTTTCGCAGCGTGCCGCGTGGCTCGCGGCCGAGCGCGGGCGCCGCGACACGGAGCCAGTACGGGATGCGGCGCGTCTGGTCGAAGAGCTTGAGCACGACGAAGCCGGTGAGCTCCTTCTGCTTCGCCGCCGCGCCGACCTGGACGGAGATCTCGAGCGCCCCGGGGACGACGGCGGTGTCGGGTACGGTCAGGACGACGTTCGGGTCTGCGGTCTGAGGCGCGAGCGACACCTCCCACAGCTCGGCGCCGCCGCCCGCGTCGGCGAGCCGGACGGTCCGTCTTGCTCTGGCTCCACGGGCGAGCAGGCCGAACGAGAGGCTGGTCGGGCTCGTGAAGACGAGCGGCTCGTCCGCCTGGACGAGATCGGCGAAGCCCCCTCCCTCGCGCGTCGTCGGCATCTCCCGGCCGGTCGCCTCCGAGACGACGGGGTCGCCGGTCGAGACGAGCGCGGACTTGACCTGGGCCACCGTCCACTCGCGATGTCGTTGCCGCAGAATCGCCGCCCCGCCCGCTACGTGGGGCGCGGCCATGCTCGTGCCGTTGAACTCGCTGAAGAGGCCCTTGTCCGCCGGGATCGAGGAGAGGATGCCGGCGCCCGGAGCGGTCACGTCCGGCTTCAGCTGGTGGGAGACGGGCGTCGGGCCGCTGGACGAGAACGAGGCGATCTCGCGACGCTTCGTCGCGGCCGCCACCGTGATCGCCTTCGGCGTGCTTCCCGGCGATCCGACCGAGCCACGCCCGAACGTGTCGAAGTCGTTCCCGGCGGCGACCA
>JBHEMU010000186.1:0-31996 GCA_046262415.1 Gaiellaceae bacterium
CCGTTCAGCTCGGTGGCGGCGACGAAGATCGGGAAGCTGCGGACGGCGACCGGCGAGCCGGGCGCCTCGCTGAAGCCGCCGGCGCCGTTCCCGAACAGGATCGAGACATCGTCCGACCAGGCGTTGGCGACGGCGAGGTCGGGCTTGCCGTCGCCGTTCAGGTCGGCGACCGCCACCGATTCCGGGTAGGTGCCGACCGCGACGGGCGAACCGGGAGCAGGCGTGAAGGTCGGATCGGTCGCGCCGGCGATCCCCGCGACGAGAGCGGCGACGAGGGAGCCGGCCAAGACGAGAGCGAGGTGGCGCGGCCCGCCGAACCGACGGGGCCGCGGTCGCCAGGCGAGTTCCCGATTGATTTGCACAGAGGCTCCGTCCACGTTCTCAGAAGATCGAGTCACCCGGGCAGGAGAGCCTCGAGCCTTACTCGCGCGGCGCCGTAACCGCACGTCATTGTTAGCACATGCACCAGGGGCTGAGACACCGCCCCGCGGCAATCGGGGCGAGGCCACCCAATCCGAATCCACCCCTCCGGTTCTGACTTTCCCAGAAGGGTGGCGGGTCCCCCGCCACCCGCTCCCCCGAAAGGGGTGCCCAGGTCGCCCGAAGTGCGCAGCACTTCGGGCGAGGCGGCTACGCCGCCTTGATCTCGAGGATCTTGAACTTGAGCGAGCCGCGGGGCGCGGCGACCTCGACTGTCTCGCCCTTCTTGTGGCCCATGATCGCCTTGCCGACGGGGGACTCGTTCGAGAGCTTGTTCTCCGTCGGATTCGCCTCGGCCGAGCCGACGATGTGGTACTCGACCGTCTTCTTCGCGTCGATGTCGCGGAGCTTCACCTTCGAGCCGACCGAGACGACGTCCTTCTTCACGTCGCCCTTCGCGATCACGCGGGCGGCGCTGAGACGCTCCTCGAGCTGGGCGATCCGGTGCTCGAGCATCGCCTGCTCGTTCTTCGCGTCGTCGTACTCCGCGTTCTCGGAGATGTCACCGAACTCGCGCGCGGTCCGGATGCGCTCCGCCACCTCGCGGCGCTTCTCGTTCGACAGGTAGGTGATCTCCTGCTTGAGCTTCTCGTAGCCCTCAGGAGTGAGGATTACTTCCTTCACGACCGGGCCTCCTGACCCCCACATCGAAAAAAACGCGCGGCGCAAGGGCGCCATCGCGGGCGCGGATACTACCTTCGCGCCGGGCGGCCCGCAACACCGGGGAGGCTACGATTCCGGCCCCGTGCACGTGAATCTCCGCACTCCGTGGTCGATCGGCACCGTCTCCGTGCCGACCCGGCTCGTGCTCGCGCCGATGGCCGGCGTCAGCGTGCAGGCCTTCCGCCGCCAGGGACGCCGGTTCGGCGCCGGGCTCGTCTGCTCGGAGATGGTCAGCTGCGCCGGCCTCCAGCACGGGAACGAGCGCACGTTCGGCTACCTGAGGATCGCGGCAGACGAGCATCCGCTCGCAGTTCAGATCTTCGGGTCCGATCCGGCGGTGATGGCGGAGGCCGCCCGGATGGTGGAGGACGCTGGAGCCGACCTCGTCGACATCAACTTCGGGTGCCCGGTGAGAAAGGTGACCAAGACGGGCGCGGGAGCGACGCTGCTCGAGGATCCCGAGCGCGCCTGCCGGATCGTGGCCGCAGTCGCGGCCGCTGTGTCCGTGCCGGTCTCCGCGAAGATGCGCCGCGGCCTCGAGGACGGGTCGCGGGCCTGCCTGGACGTCGGCCCCAGGCTCGTCGGCGCAGGCGCGTCGGCGTTGACGCTGCACCCCCGCTCGGCCCGCCAGATGTACACGGGCGTCGCCGACCACGCGCTGACGGCGGAGCTGGTCGAGCTGGTCGACGTGCCCGTGATCGCCTCGGGGGACGTCGTCTCGCGGGCGAAGGCGCTGACGGTGCTCGAGACGACGGGCGCGGCGGCGGTGATGGTCGGCCGGGGGGCGCAGGGCAATCCCTGGGGGCTGCGGGCCATCCTCGAGGAGGGAGCGTCCGAGCCGACGCGCGAGGAGGTGGTCGCGGAGTTGATCCTGTTCGTGCGCGAGACCGTGCGGGAGCTCGGCGAGCGGCGGGCGAGCGGGTTCCTGAAGAAGTTCTACGGGTGGTACCTCGGCGCCGGCCGCTTCCCGCGGCCCTTCAAGCAGGAGCTCGTGCTCTGCGAGACGACGGCCGAGGTCGAGCGCCGGTTGCTCGTCGCCGCACCCGGCGCGAGGGAGCTGCTCGACGTCCTCGAGGACGGGCTGCCCGGAGGGGACGACGTCCTGCTCGACCTGCCGATCTCGATCTACGGCGGCGGGTAGGTGCGGGGCCGGCTCGCCCTTCTCCTCGGCGGGCTGAGCCTGGTCGCGGCCGGCGCGGGCCACGCCGACCCGGAAGGGCGATCCACGCTCGCCCACGTCGACCACCGCGTGCTCGAGGACACGGCCGGAGGCCGCAGCGGCCACTTCCTCGTCCGCCTCCGTGCGAGCGCCGAGCGCTCGCCCCGGCCCGGCGCGATCGTCCACGCCCTGCGCGAGACGGCGGCCACGGCCCAGCCCGGCGCGATGCGGGAGCTCGCCCGCCTGGGAGCGCGGGTGCGGCCCTACTGGATCGTGAACGCGCTCGCCGTCGAGGGCGGGCGGGCGGTGGTCGAGGCGATGGCCGCCCGCCCGGACGTCCTCGCGATCGAGCCGGACCGGGCCTTCCGCGGACTCACCGCGGAGACGGGCCGGGCGGCGCCCGTCGGACCCCGCGCGGTCGAGTGGAACGTCGCGAAGATCGAGGCGCCCGGTCTCTGGGCGCTCGGCGCGACCGGGCAGAACACCGTCTACGCCAACGCCGACACGGGAGTCGTCTGGGACCACCCCGCCCTGAAGGCCCGGTACCGGGGCTGGAACGGCGTCACGGCGACGCACGACTACAACTGGTGGGACGCCGTCCACGCGGACATCGACGGTCTCGGCGCCAACCTGTGCGGCTTCAACCTGAAGGCTCCCTGCGACGACGACCGCGGCTCGCACGGCACCCACGCGATGGGCACCGCCGTCGGCGACGACGGTGCCGGCAACCAGATTGGCGTCGCCCCCGGTGCGCGCTGGATCTCCTGCCGCAACATGGAGGAGGGCATCGGCCGGCCGAGCACGTACATCGAGTGCCTGCAGTTCTTCCTCGCGCCCACGAACCTGAGCGGGGCGAACCCGGACCCGAGCAAGCGCCCGAACGCGATCGGGAACTCGTACTCCTGCCCGCCGGACGAGGCCTGCACCGTCGGCAGCCTGCAGCAGGCGGTCGAGACGGTGCGGGCCGCGGGCATCTTCATGTCCGTCTCGGCCGGCAACGAGGGGCCGGGCTGCTCGACGATCGCGTTCCCTCCGTCGGTCTACGACGCCTCGGTCACGGTCGGCTCGACCGGCCCGACCGACCTGATCGCCACGACGAGCAGCCGCGGGCCTGTTCTCGTGGACGGCAGCCTCCGGCGCAAGCCCGACCTCGTCGCGCCGGGCGTGAACATCCGCTCGAGCGTGCGCGAGGGGTACGGCTTCAAGAGCGGCACCTCGATGGCCGCGCCCCACGTCGGCGCCGCCGCGCTGCTGCTCTGGTCCGCGATCCCGGGCCTGCGGGGCAACGTCGACCGCACCGAGGAGCTCCTGCGGCAGACCGCGGTCAGGCTGGCCGCGCCGAACAGCTGCGGCGGCGACACGCCGAGCCAGCTCCCCAATAACACCTACGGCTTCGGCCGCATCGACGTGCTCGCCGCCCGCCGTGCCGCTGCTCCGGGGAGGCCGTCGTCCCTCTCGACGGCGGACGCCTCCGGGCGCGAGGGCGACCGCGGCACCACGACGCTGGCGTTCGTCGTGAAGCTCGCTCCCGCCGCGGCCGGCCCGGTCGAGGTCGCCTACCGCACCGCCGACGGGACCGCGAGGGCCGCGCGCGACTACGTGCCGGCCGCCGGGACCCTCTCCTTCGCGGCCGGCCAGACCGAGCAGCGGCTGCGCGTCCGGATCGTGGCGGATCGCGTGGTCGAGCGGCACGAAACCTTCTTCCTGCACCTCTCCGCCGCCGCGAATGCCGCGCTCGGCCGGCGGCGCGCGGTCGCCACGATCCGAAACGACGACGTCGACCGTACCCCGCCCCGGCTCTCGAGACTGAGGGCCGATGCGAGCGGCTCGGTCCGGTTCCTGCTCTCCGAGCCGGCCGCGGTCACGATGACGGTCGAGCGCGGCGCGCGCCGGATCGTCCGGCTCGCGGTCGGCGGCAGGACCGGCCGGAACGTCGTCCCTCTGAGGACGCAGCTTGCGCCGGGCGACTACCGGGTGACGGCGGTCGCGCGCGACCGCGCCGGGAACCTGGGCGCGGCGGCGCACGCGACCTTCACGGTCGGTTGAGGTTCCGCTCCCAGATCAGCCGGAGGCCCTCGAGCGTCAGGAACGGGTCGACCCGCGCGATCGTGGCCGAGTGCGGCGCGATCAGCTCCGCCAGGCCTCCGGTCGCGATCGCGAGCGCCTCGCTGCCGAGCTCCGAGCGGATCCGCTCGACGATCCCGTCCACCTGGCCCGCGAAGCCGTAGACGAGGCCGGACTGGAGAGCGGTCGCCGTCGTCTTGCCGATCACGGTCGCCGGCGCGCTGAAGTCCACCTTGACGAGCCGGGCGGCCCGCGCGAAGAGCGCGTCCATCGAGATCTCCACGCCCGGAGCGAGCACCCCGCCGACGTACTCCCCCTCGGCCGAGACGACGTCGAAGTTCGTCGAGGTGCCGAAGTCGACGACGATGCACGGCGCTCCGTGCCGCTCCCGCGCGGCGACGGCGTTCGCGATCCGGTCGGGCCCGACCTCCCGCGGGTCGTCGTAGCGCACCGGGATCCCGGTCCGGGTCCCCGGTCCCAGGACGAGCAGCGGCGCCGGCGCGAACCGGCCCGCGAACTCCTCGTACGCCCGGATCAGCTGGGGCACGGTCGACGAGAGGCAGATGCCGCCGAGCGAGTCGAGGTCGAGCAGGCTACGCAGGAGCACGCCGAGCTCGTCGCCCGTCCGGCGCGGGTCGGTCGCCAGGCGCCAGTGCTCGGCCAGCCGCTCGCCCTCGTAGAGCCCGAGGGCCGTCTGGGTGTTGCCGACGTCGACTGCCAGGAGCACCCACTCGACTCTACTGAGCCGGTTACTAGGAGCGTGGGTCTCTACCCGGATGCGCTCATGCGGTCGGCTCAGACGGAGCGCGGGCAAGCCCGCGCTCCTGAGGTCGGCGTCGCAAGCGCCGCCTAGGCAGCGGGGCGGCGCGAGGCGTACCAGAGCTCGAAGCGTCCGCGAGGCGTCACGAGGTAGCTGCCGAGCTCCGCCTCGAAGGCCTCGAGCTCCTCGCGGTGGTGGAACAGGCGGTAGTCGAGCAGCCGCTCCCCGTCGCACTCGTGCACGTCGACGTCCGCGCGGGCCACGGACGCTCCGCACTCGCCGCAGGGCATGTGGCTGGGCTGGGGAAACCCGAGGGGCATCCATCGCGGCATCGGCGGTTCCGCGCCGCGGCTGGATGCCCCTTTCGGCCGGTCGGAGCTCTTAGAGCTCCTGAGCCCTGGCGGTCTCCGGCACAGTCTCCATCGCCGGAATCGCACCGATCTGCTGGAGCATGCCCAGCGTGTCCCAGTTCGTCCACTCCTCGGCGAGCTTGCCGCCGGCGAGACGGCTGATCGTCGTGCCGGTCACGGTCACCTGCTTGCCGGTCGCAGCGATCCCGAACACCTCGCCCTGGTGCGTGCCGGTTCCCGTCCAGCGGCTGGCGACGTAGTCGCCGTCCTCGAGCTGCTGGTCGATCTTGACGCGGGCGTTCGGAAAGCCCGTGCGAAACTGGTCGTAGAACTCCTTCACGCCCTGCGGTCCGCTGATGTCCGGCTGCGCCGGATCGTGCCCGATGAAGTCGGGTGCGACCAGCTCGTCGATCGCCGAGTAGTCGCCGGTCCAGGGCTCCTCCGTCACCCGACGGACGATGTCCTTGTTGGTCATGCGTTCCCCGCTTTCCGACCCCTGATGGACGAGCGGATCCTAGCTCTCCTCGTCTGTCGCCAGCGTTTCGCCGATCCGCTCGGCGAGGGTCTCCGCGGTCAGCTTCGGCTCCTCACCCTCGCCGCGGAGCTCCTCGACCGTGACGTCGCTCGATGTGTAGACCTCCGCACGGGGGATCATCCGGGTCGGCCGGTTCTTGTCCCAGACCCAGACGTCCTCCATCTTCAGGTGGAAGAACGGGTAGCTCGGCTGCGGGACGTAGTTCAGGTCGAGCCGGTTGCAGAGGTACGTGGCGTCCTGCGTGAGCACGCAGTAGCGGAAGAGCCCGAAGACGGCGGTGTATTCCTTCTTGAGCCGGAGCTCGAGCTCCGCTTCGAACTCGTCGAGCTCGTCGAGATGCGACATCACGAAGAGTCTAGATGCGAGGTTGGCAATTCGCGCGCCGCGGGAAATGTCAATCACGCGTCTAGCCTTGCGAGGAGGTCCGAGACCCGCCCGCGCCGGGGCACGACGAGGTCCGGATCGAGCTCGGCGAGCGGCTCGAGCACGAAGCGGCGCTCGTGCAGCCGCGGGTGCGGCACCCGCAGGCCGGGCTCGTCGACGATCTCGCCGCCGTAGAGGAGCAGGTCGAGGTCGAGCGTCCGCGGCCCGAAGCGGGGGCCGTCGCGAGTCCGGCCGAGCTCCCGCTCGACCGCGAGGAGACACGCGAGCAAGCCGCGCGGTGACAGCTCGGTCTCGAGCATCGCGACGGCGTTGACGAACCGAGGCTGGTCGACGTGGCCGACCGGATCGGTCTCGCGGAAGGACGAGACCGCGGCGACGGCGACGCCGTCCCTGCACGAGAGCAGCTCCAGCGCCCGCCGCAGCGTGGACTCGCGCTCACCGAGATTCGAGCCGAGGCCGACGAAGGCGCGCGTCACGGCTCGATTCTGGCTTCTCGGCGGCTACGCTGGCCACGATGAGGCGACTCTCGCCCTTCCTGGTGGCTCTGGTCCTGGCCGCCCCGGCGGCGGCCCACCCTGCGCGCAGCGGACAGGTGTATGCCACCCCGCACGTCGGGCCTCTCGCCGCGCAGACGCTCGACCCTCACCCCTACGCGCTGATCGAGCTCGATCGCGCGCGAGGCCACCTGGCGCTGCCTCTGCTGCGGCGAAGCGGCGCGACCCTCGTCGCGCAGGAGCTCCGGCTGTGGCGCGTGCGCACCGAGGTCGCGCGGCGGATCATCCCGGAGCTCTCGCTCGGGGCGACGCTGCGCCGCGTCGGGCCCGATCGGCCCATGCGCCGGGTCCGCACCCACTTGGAGGCCGGCGACCCGCTGCTCGCGAGCGAGTACTGGCTGCAGAAGATCGGCGCCGACCGCGTCGAGCCGCCGGGCCCCGGCGTGCCCGTGACCGTGATCGACACGGGCGTCGACCTCTCGCATCCCGAGTTCGCCGGCAGGCCCGGCACGGTCGCGCTCAACCGGCAGGTCGTCGTCGGGGCCGACGACGACCACGGCACCGCGGTGAGCTCGGTCGTCGCCGCGCCCGCGAACGGGATCGGACTGGTCGGCGTCTACCCCGAAGCGATCCTCCAGGTCTGGGACGCGAGCCCGCGCGGCGCGGGCAACCTGTCGAACGAGATCCGGGGCATCCTCGCGGCCGCGAAGCGAGGCCCGAGCGTGATCAACCTCAGCCTCGGCAGCGAGGAGTACGACCCGATCGAGGAGGAGGCGGTGCTCGTGGCGCTCAGCCGCGGCTCGATCGTGGTCGCGTCCTCGGGGAACGAGTTCCAGGAGGGCAATCCCATCGAGTACCCGGCGAGCCTCAATCACGTGCTCACGGTCGGGGCCACGGACGAGGGCGACGAGCCCGCGTACTTCTCGAGCTCGTCCGCATCCGTCGACCTCGCCGCACCGGGACAGGCGATTCCCGTCGCGCTGCCGTTCGAGTACAAGCCGTCCGGCTACGGCGTCGAGGACGGCACCAGCTTCTCGTCTCCCCTCGTCGCCGGGGCGGCCGCGTGGGTGTGGACGGCACGGCCGGAGCTCGACAGCACGCAGATCTTCACGCTCCTGCGGCGCTCGGCGCGGGACATCGGCAAGCGGGGCTACGACGAGGCGACCGGCTTCGGTCTCCTCGACATCCCCCGCGCCCTCCGGTTCAAGGCGCCGGAGCCGGATCCCCAGGAGCCGAACGACGACGTCGACCAGGTGAAGCCGAACGGCCTCTTCGCACGCGGCCGCAACCCGCTGACGACGCCGAGCCGGCCGGCCGCGGCGCTGCGGGCGAGGCTCGACGCGGGCGAGGATCCCGACGACGTCTACCGGGTCTACGTCCCGGCCGGACGGACGGTCGTCGTCTTCGTCCGCGGGGAGCGCGACGTCGATCTCGAGGTCTGGGGGCCGCAGACGAGGAGCGTCTTCGAGGAGGGCGAGGAGCTGGAGCGCGACCTGCTCGGCTCCAGCGCCCGCCGTGGAGTGCGAGAGGAGCTCGTCCGCTTCCGGAACCCGGGGACGCGGGGCATGTTCGTCTACGCCGACGTCTTCCTCGGCAAGCGGGTCCGCTCGACCAGCTACGGCTTCTCGGTCAGGACGACGACGGGCGGCTGACGCCGGCGCGCTCCACCGTGGCCGCGGAGTGCTCGGCCTCGAGCCCGGCCGGCCGGACCCCCGGCTTGCGCACGCGGACCCGCACCCGCTCGACCGGGAACTCCGCCGCGATCGCGTCGGCTACGGCCGCAGCGAGGCTCTCGACGAGCCGGAACGGGGGGCCCGCCCCGATCGCCCGGACGCGTTCCGCGACCGCCCGATAGTCGACGGCGTCCTCGATCCGGTCAGTGAGGGCGCCGTCCCGTACGTCGAGCCACAGGTCGTACAGGAACATCTGCCCCTGCTCCCGCTCGGCCTCCTCGACGCCGTGATGCCCGAAGACCTCGACGCCGCGAAGCTCGAGCCGGATCACGGAGCCCCGATCGCGGCGGCGAGGGCGAGCGCCTCGACGTGCTCACGCACGTCGTGGGCGCGGAGGATCCAGGCGCCCCGGTCGAAAGCCGCCACGGCCGCCCCGACGCTCGCTGCCGCCGTCCCCGTACGGGCGTCCGGATCGCCGAGGACGCGGCCGAGAGTGCTCTTGCGCGACAGCCCGACGAGGACCGGGCGACCGAGCGCCGCCACCTCGTCGAGGCGCCGGACGAGCTCGAGGTTCTGCGCCACGGTCTTGCCGAAGCCGATGCCGGGGTCGACGCAGATCCGCTGCTCGGGAATCCCCGCGGCGACCGCGGCCGCCAGCCGCTCCTCGAGGAACGCGCAGACCTCCGGGACGTCGCCGTGGCACGGCTCGAGCTGCATCGTCCTCGGGTCACCACGCATGTGCATCAGGCACAGGTAGGCGCCCGTGTCGGCGACCACCCCGGCCATCGCGGGGTCGCCGCGAAGGGCGGTGACGTCGTTGACCAGCTCGGCGCCGAGGTCGAGGGCGCGGCGCGCCACCGCGGCCTTCGAGGTGTCGATCGACATGGGCAGGCCCACGAGCTCCTCCAGCACCGGCACGACTCGCCGAAGCTCGGCGTCCAGCGGCACCGGAGCGGCGCCCGGACGCGTCGACTCGCCGCCGACGTCCACGATCGCCGCCCCGTCGGCGAGCATCCGGCGGGCGCCCGCGATCGCCTCGGCGGGTTCGAGATAGACGCCGCCGTCGGAGAAGCTGTCCGGCGTCACGTTCAGGATCCCCATCACCGAGGGTCGTGGAAAGCGCTCCTCGATCGGCGCTCGGTCGCGGCGCACGCGGCGCAGGGTAGTTGACCGCACGGCTCCCGCCGTGCTTAGGTCATCCGTCAGCTCACCAAGGGTGAAGAGGGAGGCGGAAGCAAATGAGCGAAGCCGGCATAGCCACTGCCGCTACTGGGAAGGAGATCGGCCAGCCCCGCAGCGTGGGTCTCGTCGTTCTGTTGTACATCGTCACGTTCGGGATCTACGGGCTCTACTGGTTTTACAAGACACACGAGGAGATGAAGATCTACGCCAAGGACGGTCTCGGCGGAGCGATGGCTCTCGTGCTGGCCGTCATCGTCGGAGTCCGTGATGCCGTACATCACGGCTTCGGAGGTCGGGAAGCTCTACTCACGCGAGGGTGAGACCCCGCCGGTGACCGGGAAGACCGGCCTGTGGGTCTTCCCGGGGATCTTGATCATCGTGGGACCGATCATCTGGATCGTGAAGGTCCAGGGGGCCCTCAACCGCTTCTGGGAGAGCAAGGGGGCAACCGCGTAGCAAGGGGAGCGGCGGCCGGGCAAGGGCTCCGGCCGCTCTCTTCTAGCCTTTTGCGCCTTCGGGCGGGGGCGGCTGGGAGAGCGCCCCGGGCAGCGGGAAGGGCTTGGGCTGGGGCCGCGGCGCGCGCTTGGGCTCCTCGGTCGGCTGCTCCTCCGCGGCCGGCGGCACCTCCTCGAGGAAGACGTCCTCCTCGGGCTCGCCTGCGAGCAGGCGCTCGAACTGGTCCTTGTCGATCGTCTCGCGCTCGATCAGGATCCCGGAGAGCCTGTGCAGCTCGTCCATGTGCTCGCGCAGCACCGCCGTCGCCCGGTCGTGCGCCTCCTCGATCACCCGGCGGATCTCGTCGTCGATCTCGCGGGCGATCTCCTCGGAGTAGTCCGGCTCGTTCGACATCTCGCGACCGAGGAAGGGCATGTCGTGGTTCCGGCCCAGCACGCGGGGGCCGAGCTTCTCGCTCATCCCGTAGCGCATGATCATCTGCTTCGCAGTCGAGGTCACCTTCTCGATGTCGTTGGCGGCGCCGGTCGTGACCTCGTGGAAGACGAGCTCCTCCGCCGCCCGCCCGCCGAGGAACGCCGCCAGCTGGTCCATCAGCGCCGAGCGCGTCGTCAGGTAGCGGTCCTCGCGCGGGAGCGAGATCGTGTAGCCGAGCGCCTGGCCGCGGCTGATGATCGAGATCTTGTGCACCTCGTCGGTGTGCTCGAGGTAGTGGCCGACCAGGGCATGGCCCATCTCGTGGTAGGCGGTGATCTTCCGCTCCTGCTCGGAGAAGAGGCGGGTCCGCTTCTCCGGGCCGGCGATCACGCGCATGATCCCCTCCTCCAGCTCCTCCTGCTCGACCACCTTCTTGCCCCGTCGCGCGGCGAGGAGCGCAGCCTCGTTGACGAGGTTCGCGAGGTCGGCGCCGGTGAACCCGGGCGTGCCCGCCGCGAGCGTGTCGAGGTCGATCTCGGGGGAGAGCGGCTTGCCCTTCGCGTGCACCTCGAGGATCTTGCGCCGACCGTTGCGATCGGGCCGGTCGACGACGATCTGGCGGTCGAAGCGGCCCGGGCGGAGGAGAGCCGGGTCGAGGATGTCGGGCCGGTTCGTGGCCGCGATCAGGATGATGTTGTCCTTCAGCTCGAAGCCGTCCATCTCGACGAGCAGCTGGTTGAGCGTCTGCTCGCGCTCGTCGTGGCCGCCGCCCAGGCCGGCGCCGCGGTGGCGTCCGACCGCGTCGATCTCGTCCATGAACACGATGCACGGAGCCGCCTGCTTGGCCTGCTCGAACAGATCGCGCACGCGCGACGCGCCCACACCGACGAACATCTCGACGAAGTCGGAGCCCGAGATCGAGAAGAAGGGGACGCCCGCCTCGCCGGCGACGGCGCGGGCGAGCAACGTCTTGCCGGTTCCCGGCGGGCCGTAGAGCAGCACGCCCTTGGGGATGCGCGCCCCGAGCGCCTGGAACTTCTTCGGGTTCTCGAGGAACTCCTTGATCTCCTGGAGCTCCTCGACCGCCTCGTCGACGCCGGCGACGTCCTTGAAGCCGATCTTGGGCGAGTCCGGGGCCATCCGCTTGGCGCGGCTCTTGCCGAAGCTCATCACCTTCGACCCGCCCCCCTGCATCTGGTTCATCAGGAAGATCCAGAAGGCGATCAGGATCACGAAGGGGAGCAGGGAGCCGAGCAGCGAGACCCACGAGAAGCCGCCGGTGCCCTTGGAGTCGTACGAGACCGAGTTCCGCTGCAACACGCGCTCGAAGGCGAGCTGCGACTGGTCGCTCGGGTAGTTGACCTTCCACTTCGTCACCTTGTCGCCGGCCTGCTTGATCTCCGCGACGATCTGCCGCCGGCGCGGGTGGAAGACGATCGACTCGATCGTCTTCGGCTCCTTCTGGACGAGGGCGATCAGCTCCGAGTAGGTGTGCTTCGGCGCCTCCTTCGTGCGCATCAGCGTCTGGCTCGCCAGGTAGACGAGCAGCACGATCACGATCAGGGGGAAGAGAGCGCTGCGGAAGAAGCGGTTCACGCGGTCACCGGGTGCCTGGGCACAAGGTCAGGGTAGCAGCCTGGATTCGCGCCAAATTCCCTGCAGCGCAGGAACTCTCAGGTCGCTTCGGCGAGCAGATCCTCGCTGAGGACGCCGACGTAGGGCAGGTTGCGGTAGCGCTCCGCGAAGTCGAGTCCGTAGCCGATCACGAAGCGGTTCGGGATCTCGAAGCCGATCCACCGCACGTTGACGTCCTCCTCCCGGCGATCGGGCTTCGTCAGCAGCGCGCAGACCTCGAGCGACGCGGGCCCGCGCGACTCGAGGTTCCGCACGAGGTAGGAGAGCGTCAGGCCGGAGTCGATGATGTCCTCGACGACCAGGACATGCCGGTCCTCGATGTTGATGTCGAGGTCCTTGAGGATCCGCACGACGCCCGAGGAGTCGGTCGCCGCCCCGTAGCTGGAGATGGCCATGAAGTCGACCTCGCACGGCACCGTCAGGTGACGCATCAGGTCGGCCATGAAGAAGACGGCGCCCTTGAGGACGCCGACGAGCAGCAGCTCGCGGGTGGCGTACTCCTCGGAGATCTCCTGCCCCAGCTCCTCGATCCGGGCCCGGAGGGCGCTCTCCTCGATCAGAATCTCACCGACGCCTCGCTGCAGCTCGGTCTGCGTCACGTCAAGGACCGTCCTCACGGCGAACGCGCACGGCGGCATCCTCCACGATTCCGGGCACGGCGACAACCTCGCCGTCGCGGACGACGAGCGGCCAGTCCCGGCGAGCCGCGCGCGGCACCTTCGCGTCGACCAGGACGTCCTGGATCTTCCGCTTGCGGCCCGCCAGCCGGTCGCCGGGGCGCCGGGCACGGACCTCGAGACCCGGGTCGGCCGACTCGATCCGCCACCGGCCCCAGCGCACCGGGCCGTGCTCGAGCGACAGGCTCTCGTACTCGCGCGTGGCCCTGATGCCGCCACCGAGATCGGCGTGCTTCGTGCCCTCCCGGCTCGAGAGCAGCTCCTGCAGCGCCTCCTCGAGCTTCCTGGGCAGGTGGGGGCGCCCGTCGGCGAGCGAGAGCAGGTTTCGCTCCGCGCCCGGGTGGAGGCGCCGGAGCAGCGGCAGGATCTCGTCGCGGATCAGGCCGCGCTTCGTGCCGGCGTTCGAGGCGTCGCTGCGGGTCTCCAGCGCCTCGGCCTGGCAGTAGGCCGCCGTCTCCTCGCGCCAGAGCGTCAGCAGCGGGCGGACGACTCCGTCCTCGCGCTTCGGCTTGATGCCGCGCGCGTTGCCGCTCGAGACGAGCCGGTAGAGAACCGTCTCGACCTGGTCGGAGGCGGTGTGGCCCGTGGCGCGGAGGCGGCCGCGGGTGAGGCCGTAACGCAGGTCGCGCAGCTCCGCCTCGGTGGCGGCCGGCGGCGCCTCGACGACCTCGGCGCCGAAGGCCCGGGCGCAGAAGCGGGCGTCCTCGGCGGAGGCGGCCCCGCGCAGCGCGTGGTTCACGTGGAGCGCCGAGACCCTGTAGCCGAGCGCGCGGAGCGCGTGCCAGAGGCACGTCGAGTCGGCTCCGCCCGAGACGAGGCAGCAGATCTCGCCGCCCGGAGGGATCAGCTCGTGGCGCCGGACGTGCGCCTCGATGCGCCGGCGAAGCTCGGCCGCGTCCACCGCGACATTCTGCCGGGCGCCGCCGGCCGGCGCCCGCCCCGCCGCTCTGGACATCTTAGGGGCCAGGCCCGGAGCCGCGTCCCGCGTGGACCCGTGGTCGGCCGCAACCCACGGCCGCGGCGGGGTCGCGGCATCCCTCACGCGCGCCCGGCTCGGGTCGGCACCTCGCCGTTCCGGACATGGAGGGGGGCCAGGCCCGGAGACATTGTCCCGAACGGACGAGGTGGGCTTCGGGCCGGGGGCTCAGAGGATGATCGAGCGGTACGAGATGGTGCGCCGCATGCCGATCGCCTCGTACACGCGAATCGCCGGCGCGTTCTCCGCCCGCACGAACAGGCAGACCCGCGGCACCTGGCGGAGCAGCAGACGGCACAGGTCGCGCATGCCCCGCCTCGCGTACCCGCGGTTCCGCGCCGCCGGGTCGACCCACACCTGCTGGAGCTGCACCGCCGCCGGCGTCCAGGCCGAGGCCTCCGCCTTGAACAGGATCCGGCCCCGGTCGAGCCACAGCCACGAGCGACTCTCCTCGATCTGGGCCCGCGTGCGCCAGCGGAAGCCCTCGGGGTCCCGCCGCATCGGGTCGATGCCGAGCTCCTCGCGATGGGCCGCGGCACAGGCCGGCACGAGCCGGTCGAGATCGGCGGCCGTCGCGGCGCGCAGCCCTGTGTCGCCGGCCTCCGGCGGCGCCTCCAGCACGTAGACGGGCTGTCCCGCACGGTCCTCCCGAGCGGCAGGCAACCGCCGTGCGCTCGCATCCCAGAGCTCGGAGACCGCCAGTTCCTCGCCGATCAGTATCCGCGCGCGCCCCAGAGCCGCGATCTCCGCGAAGGCGGCGCAGCCCTTCCCCGAGGGGACGACGTTCGCGCCCGAATGGCAGAGCGCGGTCAGGCGCCCGTTCGTCGCCGTGGCCGTGAACCGTCCCAGCCCCCTCCGGGCCACGTCCTCGAGGAACACGCGCTCCACGGGCTCCTCCGCACAGAAGGCGAGAATCTCGCCGAGCTGCGGCTCCACCAGCTCCATCGCACCATCGTGCACCACGCCGCCCGGGCAGGCCAACATTTAGGGTCCCGGACGTGCCGATCCACCTGCGCGCCGAGCCGGGACAGTACGCCGAGGCCGTGCTCCTGCCCGGCGACCCCCTGCGGGCGCAGTACATCGCCGAGACCTACCTGGAGAACGTCGTCCAGCGGAACGCCGAGCGGGGACTCCTCGGCTACACCGGTGAGTGGAACGGGCGCCCCGTGTCGGTCCAGGGCACGGGGATGGGCTGCCCCGGCGCGACGATCGTCTTCGAGGAGCTGATCCAGCTCGGCTGCAAGCGGCTGATCCGCGTCGGCACCTGCGGCGGCCTGCAGCCGCACCATGCGCTCGGCGACCTGATCGTGGCGCTCTCCGCGGTCCCCGCGGACGCGACCGCGATGCACCTCGTGGCGAACGAACCCCACTGCCCGACGGCAAGCTGGGAGCTGATCCACGGGGCGGTGCACGCGGCGAAGGAGGCCGGCCAGGCGCTCCACGTCGGCCCGATCGTGTCGAGCGACCTGTTCTACAACCCGGACGAGGGCCAGTACGAGCGCTGGTCGAAGCGCGGCGTGCTCGCGGTCGAGATGGAGGCGGCGGCGCTGTTCACCGTCGGCGCCCTGCGCGGCGTGCAGGCCGGCTGTCTCCTGACCGTGAGCGACATCGTCGTGGAGGGAGTCTTCACGCGGATCTCGGACGACGACCTCCGCGCGGCCGTCGATCGGATGACGGAGATCGCCCTCTCCGTCGCGACCGCCGATTAGCACGCCCGCCTTCCTCGTCAACCCGGCGTCCGACAACGGCGCCACCGGCCGCCGCTGGCCCGAGCTCGCGCGCCGCGCGGCGGAGCACGGGCTCCGGGGCGAGGCCTATCTCTCGGACTACCAGGGACACCTGACCGATCTCGCGCGCCAGGTCGTGGCAGACGGAGCCCGCGTCGTCGTCGCGGTCGGCGGCGACGGGACCGTGAACGAGGTGGTCAACGGCCTCGTCGGCTCCACGGACGTGGAGCTCGCGGTCCTCCCGCGGGGGACCGGCACCGACTTCGTCCGCACGTACGGGATCCCAACGAACTTCGAGCGGGCGGTCCGGGTCGCCGTCGGCGGCCGGCAGCGGCGCATCGACCTGGGCCGGGTTGCCTACCGCTCCTGGAACGGGGACCCGGTCGAGTCCATGTTCGCCAACATCGCCAGCGTCGGGATGAGCGGCGCGATCGCGAAGCGCACGAACGAGACCTCGAAGGCGCTCGGGGGGAAGGTCTCCTACCTCTGGGCCACGCTCGCGGTCTTCGCCCGGTGGCGCGCGACGGAGCTACGAGTCTCGGTCGACGACGACATCCGCGGCGGCCGCATGCACGACGTCGTCGTCGCCAACGGCCGGTACTTCGGCGGCGGGATGATGATGTGCCCCGACGCCGACCCGGGCGACGGGCTCTTCGACGTGCTCCTGATCGGCGACCTGACGAAGGCCGACCTGATGCGGACGCTGCCCAAGACCTACCGCGGCACGCACCTCCCCCACCCGAAGGCCGAGCTGCTGCGCGGCGCCGTGGTCAGCGTCGACTCGGACGAGGCGCTGCCGGTGGAGCTCGACGGCGAGCAACCGGGAACGACGCCGGTGCGCTTCGACGTCGTCCCCGCCGCCCTCAGCGTCCGGGTGCCGGGTCCCTAGGCGTCGCTTGCGACGCCGACCTCAGGAGCACGGGCTTGCCCGTGCTCCGTCTGAGCTGACCGCACGAGCGCATCCGGGTAGAGACCCACGCTGCTAGGCGTCGCTTGCGATGCCGACCTCAGGAGCACGGGCGTGCCCGTGCTCCGTCTGAGCCGACCGCACGAGCGCAGCCGGGTAGAGACCCACGCTCCTAGACTAGGCGTCGCTTGCGACGCCGACCTCAGGAGCGCGGGGCCTGCCCGCGCTCCGTCTGAGCCGACCGCACGAGCGCGTCCGGGTAGAGCCACGATCCTAGGCGTCGCTTGCGACGCCGACCTCAGGAGCACGGGCTTGCCCGTGCTCCGTCTGAGCTGACCGCACGAGCGCGTCCGGGTAGAGCCACGATCCTAGGCGTCGCTTGCGACGCCGACCTCAGGAGCGCGGGCTTGCCCGTGCTCCGTCTGAGCCGACCGCAGGAGCGCGGGCTTGCCCGTGCTCCGTCTGAGCCGACCGCACGAGCGCATCCGGGTAGACCCACCGTTCCTAGCTCTTGCCGCCGTCGGAGCGCTTGGTCGCGGCGCGCTTCGATCCGGCGCCCTTCGCCTCGCCGGCCTTCTTCGCCGTCGAGGGGGACCGCTTCGCGGCGGGGGCAGCGCGCTTCGGCGTCGCCGCCGCGGCCCCTCCATCGGACTTCGACGTCGAACCCAGCTCGTCCAGCCGTCGCTCGAGCTCCTCGATCCGCCGTTCGAGTGCGTCCAGCCCCCGGACCCGCTTGCCCAGCTCGTCCAGCCGTTCCGGGAGGTTGTTGACGGCATCCAGCAGCCCCTGGGCGCCGGGCAGGTCGCTGATCTTCCCGATCACGCCCTCGCCGCGGTCGGTCAGCTTGCTGAGCAGGTCCTTCGGTTCCTGTGTCATTCGCCTGCCTTTCGGTCGTCGTTTGACGGGGTCATCGCCGGATGACCACCGGCGTCCCCTCGGGTGCCAGGTCCCACATGCGCGCGAGAACCGAGTTCTCCACGCGGATGCAGCCGTTCGAGACGGCTCTCCCGATCAGCCACGGCTGGTTCGTCCCATGAATGGCGACAGGCCCGCCCTGCGGCCAGTTTCTGAGCACGGGAGAGAAGGCGGAGATGCCGATGCCGCCGGGACCGAACGGCCCGCTCGCGTCCAGGGTCTGGAGCCGCTGGTTGACGTAGAAGCGGCCGGTCGGCGTCGGCGTCCGCGGGGCGCCGATGCTGGCCCGCGTCCGCAGCACCTCGCGGGCGCCGCTGTAGACGCTGACGCGGCGCTCGGAGAGGTCGACGAGGACCCGCGTCCGCACGACCCCGACGGCGACCGCGTCGGCCCGTACCCAGCCGGTGGCGCCGTTGGGCCGGAGGGGCAGCTGCACCCGGAACCAGGCGGGCCGGCAGTTGGGGCGGACGACGGCTCCGAGCACGCCGAACACGGTCGAGGCGCGATTCACGTTCAGCCGCCCGAAGCGCGCGACGGCCTTGCCGCCGGGACGGACGTACGCGGTCACCCGGTCGGTCACGACCGCGTAGTACGCCTGCTTCGAGGACGTCATCGGGTAGATCCGGTTCGGGGCGCACCCGGCCGCCGACGCCGTCTCCGTCGCGAGCGACCCGGCGCAGACGCACACGGTGCCGAGGAGGAGGATCAGCCTGCTCATCCGTCTCATTGTGGCACCGTAGCGCGGACGGCGAAACCCCTCACCCGAGCGCCGCCAGGACCGAGCGCAGCGTGTCGCCCGCGTCGGCGTCGATCCGCAGGTCGGCCCGCGTGTCGTAGGGGGTCGAACCGCGATTGACGATCGCCAGCCGGCCGCCGGCCTGCAGCGCCTCGAGCGGCAGCGCCGCAACCGGGTGGACCTCGAGCGCGGAGCCGACGACGAGGAGGAGCCCCGCGGCTCGGGCCAGCTCGTAGGCGCGGTCGATCGCAGCCGCCGGCAGCAGCTCCCCGAAGAAGACCACATCCGGCTTCAGCACCCGCCCGCACTCCGGGCAGCGCGGGGCGGGCGACTCGCCGAGCAGCGCGAGCGCGCGCTCGAGCGGCTGCCGGAGCCCGCAGCCGGGGCAGCTGCAGGTGCGGATCGACCCGTGCACCTCGACGACGTCGCGGCTGCCCGCCCGCTCGTGCAGGAGGTCGATGTTCTGGGTCACGACCGCAGCGACCAGCCCACGCCGCTCGAGCTCGGCGATCGCCAGGTGCGCGGCGTTCGGCTCGGCGGTCGTCAGCATCGAGAACCGGGGCGCGTAGAAGCGCCAGACCTTCTCCGGATCGGCCCGGAACGTGCGGAGCGAGGCGTACTCGAGCGGATCGAACTCGGCCCAGAGCCCGGTCGGCGAGCGGAAGTCCGGGATGCCGCTCGCGGTCGAGACGCCGGCGCCGGTGAGGACGACGCAGGGCTGGGCGCGGCGGATCAGCGCGGCGAGCTCCATGGCGCCCATGCGTCCATCGGAGAGTTGCGTCCGCCGTGGACGGCTTCAGCTTCTCGACGGAGATCGCGGTGCGGTTCGCCGAGACCGACGCGCAGGGCGTCGTCCACAACGCCGTCTATCTGGTCTGGTTCGAGGTGGCCCGGATCGACTACCTCGCCCGCTTCCGCGAGGGGTACCGGGGCCTGCAGGCGGGCGGGCTCGAAGCGCTGACGATCGAGGCGCACGTTCGCTACCTCGCTCCGCTGCGGTTCGACGACCGGGTTCGGATCCACGCTCGCTGCGGCGACCTGCGCGGGGCGCGCTTCCGCTTCGACTACGCGCTCGAGAGGAGCGGCGCGCTCGTCGCGGACGGGTGGACGCTGCACGCGGTCGTCGAGGCGGAGACCTTCCGCCCCACCCGGTTCCCGGCCTGGCTGGCGGCCGAGATCGCCGACGCCGAGGCGCCTGCCCGCCTCGGGCGCTGACCGCGGCTACAGGCCCGACGGCGGCTCGGTCGCCGCGGGATCGACGTCGTCCGGCTCGGTGGTCGTCGGCTCGGTGGTCGTCGGCTCGGTCGTCGGCTCCGTCGTCGTGGGCTCGGTGGTCGTCTCGGTCGGCTCGGTGGTCGTCTCGGTGGTCACGGGCGGCTTCGGCTTCGGCTTCGGCTTGGTGCCGACGCGGACGACCTTCGGCTCGGCCCGGTAGGAGGAGCTCCAGGTGTCGTCGTAGAGCACCTCTCCCTCCGCGTCGTAGACGAGGCGCCTGACGCTGGTGGCGAGGGAGGGCGTGCCCGACTCCTCGACAACGGTCTCGCCACGGTAGAGGTCGGGATCCGGGATCTTCTTCACCGGGGGGTCGCCGGTGACATCGAGGTCGGACGTCTGGGTCTCGATGCGGCGCCCGACGGGCGTGCCGTAGAGGGCGACGGTCAGGCGGTCCGAGCCAACCCAGGTCCGCAGGAGCAGCCAGTTGCCCGTGTCGTTCACGAAGCGCAGATCGAGGTCCGGGTAGTTGACCGTCGCGTCACGGCCCTGCGGGTAGTGGCTGATGTAGAGAGCGTGGTTCGAGCGCTGCGTGATCCTGAGCCCGGCCTCGTAGGCGGCGTTGAACGTCGTCGTCGAGACCTGGCACACGCCCCCGCCGATCCCATTCTGGAGCTCGCCGTTGATGATCACGGGCGCTTCCTTGAACCCCCGCTCGGCGGTCCGCTCGCCGGTCGTCTGGTTGAAGGAGAACTCCTCGCCGGGCGCGATCAGGTGGTTGTCGATCAGGTGGGCGACGAGCTGGACGTTCGAGATGCGGTTCGGGTCGCCCCCGTAGACGGTCTCGTAGGCTCCCACGACGCCCTTGATCCCCATCGCCTTCGCCTCCGCGGTGGTGCGGTCGGCCTCCTGCGTCGCCACCACCAGCCGCGCCCGCCTGGCCGCGGGCGCGATCGCCGCGGCCAGGAGCGCCTTGCCGGTCGCACGGACGTCGAGGGCGCGGCCTTCCTTGGCCGGGACGATCCGCACCCCGTCCGCGTAGACGGCGAACCCGGCGTTCTCGGGCTCGCGGTTCACGAACCGCTCCAGCCTCGCGAAGTAGGCATCCGCGCCGCGCCCGCCGATGCGGAGCGTCTTCGCTCCGCCGGAGGGGAGCTTCAGCAACTGCGCGATCCGCCAGCGTGGGAGTCGAAGCGAGGTCGTGCCCAGCGTCAAGCGCACCGGCGCGGACAGCGCCGTGCGCACCTGGGCCGCGACGGGCCGCAGGTCCCTCGCGGTGACGTTCGGCCGGTCGACCCGGAACGGCAGCTGCACGGGCGCGCGCTTGAACTCGACGAGGGCTGCGACGACAGCGCGCTCGGCGGCCTTGCGGTCGAGCAGCCGGCCCGGCCTCGCCGGCACGATCACCGGCCGGAGCCCCTCGAGGCGGAGCGCGGCCTCGCGGTGCGGCCGGTTGAGCACCGCCGCGATCGTCCGGAGCCGGACGTCGAGGGCGGGCGCGAACACCTCGGCCGACGGGATCACGTCCTCGCCGAAGAAGCGGACGCGCAGGCGCCGGAATCCGCGCACTGGCCCGAATCCGTCGCCGTCGCGCCTGGCCGTCTCGACCGCCGAGCGCCAGTCGACCTTCAGCCCGACCTTGCTCGGGCGGATCAGCCACCGGCGCTTCCCGGTCCGGAAGACCACCGGCACGTCCGCGAGCTCGCGGCTGCGCTGCTCGAGCGCGCGCGTCGCCGCGTCCGCGGTCAGCCCGCCGACGTCGACGCCGTTGATCCGCACCCCCTCCGCGATCGTGGAGGGGGAGCCGGCGAAGGCGAACCCGAGCGTGAAGCCGCCGACGGCCAGCACGGCCACGAGGACCACCAGAGTGCGCCGGAGGATCATCGCGCGGCGCGCCTTGCGGCGGCGCAGCTGGGCGCGGAGGGCAGGAGTAGATCTCGTCCGGCGACGCATGACGTCAATGGTAGCGGTGAGACCCCTCGGGGGATCAGCCCCGCTTCGACCCCTCCGGTTCTGACTCTCCAAGAGGGTGGCGGGTTCCCCGTCACCCGCTCCCCCGAAGGGGGTGCCCAAGGTCGCCCGAAGTGCGCAGCACTTCGGGCGAATTCAAAACGTAAATAGCTCGATGCCGCCGGTGACGGTCAGCTCGGCGCCGGTGATGTAACCGGCGAGGTCGGAGCAGAGGAAGGCGATCGCGTTCGCGATGTCCTGCGGTTCCCCCGGGCGGCGCATCGCCGTCCGCTTCACCATCCGCTCGTTCATCTCGGGCCGCCCGAAGGCGAACGCCTCGGTGCCGATGATGCCGGGCACGATCGCGTTCGCGGTGATCCCGTGGCGAGCGCCCTCCAGCGCCAGCGTCTTCGTCAGGCCGAGCAGGCCCGCCTTCGTCGTCGAGTAGCTGGCCTGGCCGAAGCCGCCGAGCGTCCCGGCCACCGAGGCCATGTTCACGATGCGGCCCCAGCCGCGCTCCCGCATGTGCGGCCACACGGCCTGCGCGCAGTTGAAGGCGCCGGTCAGGTTGACGCGCAGGTCGCGCTCCCACAGCTCGGGCGACTGGTCCGGGAGCTGGGCCACGTGGTCGAGGGTGCCGGCGTTGTTGACGAGGATGTCGACGGAGCCGAACTCGGCGAGGGCGCGGGCGACCGCCTCGTCGACCTGCGAGCGGTCGGTGACGTCGCATTTCACCGCGGCCGAGCGGCGGCCGAGCTGCTGGATCTCCCCTGCCGTCGCCTCGGTGTACACGAGCCCCTGGGCACGGGCGACCTGCGCGAGCGGGCCGTAGCGCTCGACCTCTTCCGCCGCGGCGTCCGACTCGACCTGGATGTCGGCGAGCACGACGTCGGCGCCCGCGCGCGCGAGCGTCAGCGCGTCGGCCCGCCCCAGCCCGCGCGAGCCGCCGGTGACGAGGGCGACGCGGCCCGTGAGGTCGATCTCAAGCGCCACGCGGGAGGAAGAGCTCCTTGGCGATGACCAGCCTCTGGATCTGCGACGTCCCCTCGTAGATCTGGAAGAGCTTGGCGTCGCGCATCAGCTTCTCGACCGGGTACTCCTTCATGTAGCCGTAACCGCCGAAGACCTGGACCGCATCGGTCGTGGCCTTCATCGCCATGTCTGCGGCGAAGCGCTTGGCGAAGGACGACTGCAGCGTCGCCCGGTGACCCTGGTCGAGCAGCCACGCGGCCTGCCAGACGAGCAGACGGGCGGCCTCGATCTCGGTCGCCATGTCGGCGATCAGGAAGCCGACGCCCTGGTGCATCGCGATCGGGACGTCGAAGGTGACCCGCTCCGCGGCGTAGTCCTTCGCGTAGTCGAGCGCCGCCTTGGCGACCCCGACCGCCCCCGCCGCCGTGCCCGGCCGCGTCAGGTCGAGGGTCTTCATCGCGATCTTGAACCCCTCGCCCTCCTCGCCGAGCCTGTTCGCGGCGGGCACGCGGACATCGGACATCGCGAACGCGGACGTGTCCGTCGAGCGCTGGCCCATCTTGTCCAGATGCCCCTCGATCGTGACGCCCTCGGCGTCCATCGGGACGATGAACGCGGAGAGGCCCCTGTGGCCCTGCGACCGGTCGGTCGAGGCGAACACGACCGTCCACGCGGCGTACCCGGCGTTGGTGATGAACATCTTCGAGCCGTTCAGGACGTACTCGTCGCCGATCCGGACGGCGGTCGTCTTGATCCGCGCGGCGTCGGAGCCGGCGTCGGGCTCGCTGAGGCCGAACGAGCAGAGGATCGGCGCCTCGGTGAGCGGGGTCAACCACCGGCGCTTCTGCTCGTCCGTCCCGGCGACGAGCACGGGCCCGGCGCCGAGCGTGTTGCAGATGATCGAGACGGCGATGCCCGAGCAGCCCCAGGAGAGCTCCTCGCCGATCAGCATCCCGTCGAAGACGGGCAGCCCGAGGCCCCCGTACTCCTCCGGGACGTGCACGTTCATCAGCCCCAGCTCGAAGGCCTGCTCGATCACGTCCGCGGGATGCGTCGAGTGCTCGTCGTACGCGGCCGCCCTGGGGCGGATCTCCTTCTCGGCGAACTCGTGCGCGAGCTCGCGGAGGGCCTCCTGCTCGTCGGTCAGCGCGAACGAGACCCCGCCCGCGGTCAGCTGCTCCGTGGCCATCTCTCTCCCCTCGATTGACTCGTCAGTCAATCCTAACGCAGCCGGTGCACCGGGCTCAAGTAGGCTCCGGACGGTGGACTTCGAGCTCAGCGACGAGCAGCGCCTGATCCAGGAAACCGTCCGCGCCTTCGTGGACGAGCGCGTGCTGCCGAACGCGGTCGAGAACGACATCGCCCACAGGCTGGACCGGGGAGCGATCGAGGGGATGGCGGAGCTCGGGCTGCTCGGGATCGTCATACCCGAGGCCTACGGCGGCGCGGGGCTCGACTTCGTCTCCGAGGCGCTCGTGTGCGAGGAGATCGAGCGTGGCGAAGCCGCCCTGCGGACGCTGATCTCGGTGCACGTCGGGCTCAACTCCCTCTCGCTCCTGCGCTACGGCAGCGAGGAGCAGAAGCAGCGCTACCTGGTGCCGCAGGCGCGCGGAGAGAAGCTCGCCTGCTTCGGGCTGACGGAGCCCGGAGCCGGCTCGGACGTCGCCGCGATGCGCTCCACCGCGCGGCGCGAGGGCGATTCCTACGTGCTCGACGGCCAGAAGAACTGGATCTCGTACGCCTCGGTCGCCGATCACCAGCTCGTCTTCGCGAAGACCGACCCGGCCGCGAAGCACAAGGGCATCTCCGCCTTCGTGGTCGAGCGCGACTGGCCCGGCGTGACGACGCGGGACACCGAGAACAAGCTCGGCATCTGGGCCGGCTCGACCGGCGAGCTCTTCTTCGAGAACGTCGAGGTGCCGGCCGCGAACCTCGTCGGCGAGGAGGGGCAGGGCTTCGAGATCGCCATGTACGGGCTCGACCAGGGGCGCTTCACGGTCGCCGCCGGCGCCTGCGGCGTCATCCGCGCCTGCCTGGAGCGCTCGGTCGAGTACGCGCGGGAGCGGGAGACGTTCGGGCAGGCGATCGGCCGCTACCAGTTCGTGCAGGACATGATCGCGACGATGGTGCTCGGCTACGAGACCTCGAAGCTGCTCGTCCTGCAGGCCGCGTGGATGAAGGACGAGGGCCGCCGGAACACGCGCGAGACCTCCCTCGCGAAGTGGCACGCGACCGAGTCCGCCTTCGAGGCGTCGCACCTGGCGATCCAGATCTTCGGCTCCTACGGCTACTCGGCTGAGTACGGGATCGAGCGCTACTTCCGCAACGCGCGGGCGCCGATCATCTACGAGGGCACGACCCAGATCCACAAGCTGATGCAGGCCGAGCACGCGCTGGGCTACCGCCGGTTGAACGGCCGAGACGGCGAGCTCTCGCCGGTCGCGGCCTGGGCGCCCGTGCTCGCGCAGGCGCGCCCCGTGGGGACGGCCTCGTAGCCCTCGGCAGATCACTGGATCCCTCAGTCCGAGGGAACGGGGGTCATGCGCCTCGCAGGGCTCGCCAGACCCTCTCCGCGACCTCCGCAGCGAGGTCCTCGGGGTGCCGCCGGGCGTCGAGGCGCACGGCACCGTGGCGTTCCCACTCCTCCTCGTACAGCCGGGCCTGTGAGGCGAGATCGCCGGGCGACCACCGGTCGTCCTTCCGTGCGAGCGAGTCGTCGGGGTCGAGGGCGAGGAAGAACGCGACGACCGGCCGCGGCGAGAGCAGCCTCACCACGAAGGCCTGGGCCCTGAAGCGGCGCGGCTCCCCGTAGAGGAACCGGAGGCGGACGGCCGAGTCGAGGACGTAGCGGTCGAACACGACGACGCGTCCGCGCGCGGCGTGCCGGAGCACCTGTCGGCGGTGCGCCACCCCGTTCGCGACTGCGACGAGAGACGCCCAGGCCTCGTTGACGGCCGCGTTTCGCTGGCGCAGAACCGTCCCGGGATTGCGATCCTTGCCCGACCTCGGCTCGCCCTCGCGGCGCGGCGGCGGCTGGAATCCCCTGCGCGCCAGCAACCGCTTCGCCGGCGTAGCGAGCCGGTCGAGCCACTCGTTCGACCCGAGGGGGATCCACTCGACCACCGCGTCGTGGCCGAGCAGGGCGAGGGCCTCGACGACCGCGGCCGACTGGGTGCTCTTCCCGGACCCGTCGATGCCGGACAGCGCGACGACCGCGGGCCGCCGGAGGCGGCGCAGGACGCGAGGCCCCCGTCTGGCGAGGCCTCGCTCCGGCGCCCCGCGCTCCTCGTACGCGGCCCGCAGCGCCTCGAGCTTGGCCGAGGCCCCCCACCGGCCTGCCCGCCGCGCCGCGTCGTCCCACGCCGTGGCGCTCTCCGCGAGCGCCGCCTCGACGCGGCGGCGGCGGCCCGGGGACAGCCCTCCCCCGGCGGCCAGCCGCGCGAGGACGAGCAGAGCATGGTGGGGCGCCGGGCGGACGAGGGTCGAGAAGGGCTCGACCGGCAGCGCCTCCGCGAAGAGCGAGTCGAGCTCGGCCGCGGGGAGCCCCCACGCCGACGCCGGCACGAGGTCGACGACCTCGGGCGGCCAGGGCCGGAAGCGGATCCACTCGACCCCGTGGTGCAGGAAGCCCGCGGACGCGAGCGCGTGCGCGGCCGCCGCCTCCGCGGCCGGCCGCACCAGCAGGTCGAGATCGCGGCCCTCCGGAGGTAGCGAGCCGAACACCAGCACGCTTCCCGCCGAGGCGGCGTCGACGAGCTGCGCCGCGCCGGGCGCCGCCGCGCTCACCGGCTCGCGCCGGCCGGCCGGCGCACGGTCCCGCGCAGCTTGCGGTAGAGGAGGGCGCCCTCGTCGCCGCGCGGGAGGAGCTCCTTCGGGGGCGTTCGGAGCCGCCGCACAAAGATCACCGCCATGGCGAGGCCGCCCGCCGAGTACGCCGCGGCCGAGGCGACCGCGGCGCCGCGGTCGTCGAAGAGCGGGATCAGGGCGATGTCGAGCGCGACCGTGACCGCGAAAGCGACCATCACGCCGGCGGTCTCCAGGAGCGGCTTGCCCTGGCAGGTGAGCGCGTTGCCGAGCAGCTTGAGGGCGACGACGCCGAGGCCGCCGATCAGGAGCAGGCGGAGATCCGGGATCGAGCCGCGGAACTCGTCGCCGAAGACGGTCACGCAGAGGAACGGAGCCGCGAGCGCCATCGCGCCCGCGAGGCCGACCGTGACGACGGCGCAGGCCCGGAAGGCGACCGCCGCCTGCCGGCCGGCCTCGCGCGGCGAGGCGCGCACGAGGTCGGGGCGCTGGACGATCACGAGCGCTGTCGGGAGGAAGAAGAGGACCTCGGCCCAGGCGACGGCGACGCTGTAGAGCCCGAGCGCGTGCGCGCCGGCGATCGAGCCGAGCAGCCACTGGTCGAGCCTGAAGTTGCCAAGCATCCCCACCGTCCCGAGGTGCGTCTTGGCGCCGAAGGCGAGCGTCTCGCGCCCGAGCCGCGGATCGGGACGGCCGAAGCCCGAGAGCCGGCGCGCCACGTACCAGACCATCACCAGCGTTCCCGCCGTCTGGCCGGCCAGCCACACGAGAATCGCACTCGTGACCGTCAGCGCACCCATGGCCGCGAGGACCCCGTTCACCGCAACGTTGACGACCGGCGGCAGGAGCCACACGAGGTTCGTCACGGCGAACCGGTAGTCCGACTGCGCGAGGTTCCACAGGTAGTTGCTCAGGATCGCGACGGGCGCGAAGCCGAGCACGAGCCAGCGCAGCTTCGGGTCGCTGTCGGCCCCGACGGAGGGAACGCCCGCGATCAGCGCGAGCACCGCCAGGGCGGAGAGGCCGCCGAGCAGCACCGAGAAGAGCACCGAGTTCGTCGCGAGCGCACTGCGGGCGGCGGGCCGCGCCGCACCGAACGTGCCGTTCGCCTTCTGGATCCCGAGCGTGGCGAGCGTCGACACGAGCATCGCCATCGTCATCAGGAAGACGACGCTGCCGCGGCCGGTGGGACCGAGCGCGCGAGAGATGATCAGCACGTTGGCGAGCCCGAGCACGGCGGCGCCGACGTTGGCCCCGAACGTGCCCGCCACGGCCGCGACCGGCGAGCGTCTCGGGCGCGGCTCGATCGGTGGCTCGGTCGGTGTGGTCACCGCCGTAGGAGGGTACGGGCGCGTCCGGCGATCCGGCGTCCGTACGTCTCGCCGACCCACTCCAGGCGCCCCGCCACGCTCGGGGCGAACCCGTCGAAGGCGACGTGGTCGCGCGCCTCCCGGGCCCACACGAGCTTGTACGGCTCGTCGCTCCCGAGCAGCTCGTATCGCCGCAGCCCGAGCGCGAAGGCCCGCGCGATCTGTTCGTAGGTGATCAGCGCTCCGGGTCCGAACCGGCGGAACTCGACGTCGAAGCCGGCCTTGATCGCGTAGACGACGCCACCCTCCTCGAGCGCGAGCTCGAAGGCGATCGCCCGGCCGTCGAGCCGGAGGAAGGCGAGCCGCAGGCTCCCACGTCCCGCCGCCCAGCGGGCGACGTCGCCATAGAGGCGCAGCGTCTCGGGGCGCGACTGGATCGCGGTGCCCTGCTCCCCCTTCCAGCCGGAGGCTTCGACGAGCAGCCCCTCGGCCAGCAGGCGGTCGAGCCCCACCCGCCCGTCCTCCACCGAGAAGGTCAGCTCGCCGAGGCCGGCGAGACGGCGTCGCCGGCGCAGGGTCTCCTTCACCTGGTGGCGGTCGAGGCCGGCGAGGTACTGCTCGAGCGAGCCGGCCAGCTCCACGTACGGCGACCGCTGGAGGAAGCGCTCCCGCGCGCGGTAGCCGCGTACCGCGGCCGTGCTCCGAAGATCGGCGAGGGAGGGATCGTCCGTGGGGAGGAACCCCACGCTGACGCGTCGCGGCGTGCCTTCGAACAGCGCTTCTACGAGCGCCCGCCCGGCGACCGGGTCGGCGGCGAGGAGCGTGAACGAGGGCGAGTGCCAGTTCGTCGGCGAGGAGACCCTGCCGCGGGCGCGGACAACCGGGGCGAGCCCGACGAGCTCGCCCGCGCGGCGGACCGCGATCGGCTCCAGGCCCTCGGCGCCGTAGCTCCCCCACCACGCGGAGATCCAGCCCGGCCGGACCCAGGGCGGCGCGCCGAGGCGATCGACGAGCGCATCCCACTCGCCGGCCAGCTCCTGCAAGCGCCGCCCACGGTCGATCTGGAGAGTGCTCTGGGAGCTCACTTCGGAATGACCACGCGCTGACTGGGTGCGCTGGGCGAGTGCGAGGCTAGGACGCAGGGCGGAACACAGGGCGGACGCCGCACACGGGGGCGCCCGAGGACGACGCATCGCGCCGCCCGGCGCGGCCAGGCGGCCCGTGCTTCATTCCGAAGGGAGCTCTTGGGGCCGGCCGAAGCCCCCTGAGGATACCCTCCGGACGATCGAGGGAGGGCAGGACATGCACAGACACCCCGCGACCGGCTCGCCGGTGGGGCGCCGCCTGCTGATCCCCGACGACGTGTTCACGGCCGTCCTCGCCGGTACGCGCGCGCTTCGCGCCGCGGGCTACGAGCCCTGGATCGCGGCCGCCGTTCCCGGCGCCTACGCGAGCCGCTCGCGAGCCACCGCGGGCGTCGTGGCCGTGCCGGACGCGGGCCCGGATCCCGAGGGCTTCGTGCAGGCCCTCGCGGCGGCGGCCGGGCGCCTACGGATCGCGGCGGTCCTCCCGGGGACGGAGACCGCACTCACCGTCCTCGCCGGCCGGGAGGCCGACTTCCCGGCCGGGGTCGTGCTGGCGATCCCAGGGGCCGACGTGGTCCGGCGCGCCACGGACAAGGCCCTCCTCGGCTCGCTCGCCACGCAGGTCGGGCTCCAGTCTCCGAGGACGGTGCACGTGCGCGCCGGGGAGCTCGGAGCGATGCACCCGCCGCTGATCCTCAAGCCGCTGCGGAGCGCCGTCGCCGGCGGTGGCACCCACCGCCTGGGCTGGGTGCGGAGGATCGACACGGTCGCCGAGCTCGAAGCCGCGGCCGAGGAGACGGCGGGCGAGGAGTGGGTGGCGCAGGAATTCGTCGACGGGACTCTCTGCGCGGTCGCGGGCGTCTTCTGGGCCGGCGAGCTCGTCTGCGCGTCCCACCAGGTCGCCCACCGGATCTGGCCGCCCGTCTGCGGGATCAGCGCCTACGCGGAGACGGTGCCACGCGACCTGGACCTGGAGGAGCGCGTGGCGGCCATCCTGCGCGCGATCGGCTGGAGAGGGATGTTCGAGCTCCAGCTGATCCGGACCGAGACGGGCCGGTACGTGATCGACCTCAACACGCGCTTCTACGGGTCGCTGGCTCTCGCCGTCGCGGCCGGACTGAACCTGCCGGCGATCTGGGTCGACCTCGAGCTCGGCCGCACGCCTCACGTCGGGGACTACCACCCCGGGGTCCGCTACCGATCGGAGGAGCGCGACGCCCAGGCGATCCTCCGGCTGGCCCGTGAGCGGCGCTGGGGAGCGGCGCTCGACGCCCTTCGTCCCAGGCGCCGCACGACGCACGCTCTCTTCTCGTGGCGCGACCCGAAGCCGTTTCTGACGCGCGCCGCGGCCGCGGTCACGCGCCGCCGGCGCGACGGCGCTGCAGCCGTGCCCGCACAAGCCGGCCAGGATGACGGATGAGGTTCTGGAGCCGGTACTTCGTGTAGCTCGAGGCTCCCGGCAGTGCCTCCACGGCCGGAAACAGCAGCTTGACCCACCACGGGGCGCCGGACCGGCGCCGCAGCTCCCTCCGTCGGGCGAACACAGCCGCGTGCCGCGTGCGGAGCTCGGCGTAGAGGGCGTCGTGACGGGCCACCGCCTGCGTCTGCATCCGGCCGCTGCTTCGCACGCGGTAGTAGCCGGTCAGCACCGGCACGCGCATGCCGCGCCGCCCGTGCCCGGCGAGGGCGAGCCAGAGATCCCAGTCCTCGTACCCGCCGCGCAGCCGCCAGCCGCCCGCCTCGAGCAGGGCCTCCCGCCGAACGAGCGCGTCGGCGGGCACGTCGTTGAGGTAGGTGAGGAGCCAAGGATCGAGCGTCGGCGTGGCGGGCTGGGCGACCTCGATCTCGCCGAAGGTCTGCACGTCGCCCCAGACGGCGGAGAGGTCCGGGTTCGCGTCCAGCGTGTCGGCGAGCACCGCGAGGGAGCCGGGTGCCTGGACGTCATCCGCGTCGAGCGCGGTCACGTACCGCGCCGAGGTCGCGTGGAGCGCCGCCGTCCGGGCCGCCGCGGGCCCCTGGTTCGCCTGGCGGAGGATCCGGACGCCGTCGCGCTCGACGCGGTCGAGGACCGCCAGCGTCCGGGGGTCATCCGAGCCGTCGTCCACCACGATGATCTCGAGGGGCTCCTCTTCCCGGAGGGAGTCCAGCGCCTCCGGCAGCGTCGCGCCGTCGTTGAAGCACGCGACGATGACGGCGGTCCGCGGGAGGGCCTCCTCCACAGTCATCATCTTCCCATGAAGCTGCTCGCCTGCACCGCCGCCGCGCTCGCCGCCGCAACGGTCGCGGCGGCGAAGCCTCCGCCGGCCGGGGTGCTGGTGCCCGGCCGCAGCCTGGGCGGGCTCCACCTCGGAATGACCCCGGCCCAGGTCCGTGCGGCGTGGGGCTCCGACTTCGGAACGTGCCGCCGGTGCCGGAACCCGACCTGGTACTACAACTACGCCCCGTTCACGCCGAAGGGCGCTGGCGTCGAGTTCCGCCGGAACCGCGTCGCAGCGATCTTCACGCTCTGGTCGCCCTCGAGCTGGCACACGCCGAAGCGGCTGCGGATCGGCGACGCCGTCGCGCGCGTCACCGAGCTGTACGGGGCGCTGCCCCGCCTGGAGTGCGGCGGCTACTACGCGCTGACGCAGCCGGGCCCGGTCACCACCGCCTTCTACATCCGCGCCGAGAAGGTGTGGGGCTTCGGCCTCAGCCGGGCTTCGGTCCCGGCCTGCCGGTAGAGCCGGGCTGGGTCAGGCCCGCGCAGACCACCTCCACGATCGTGCTCTCGGCCAGGGCGACGGCCTCGTCGCCGTCGGGGAGCTGGCCCAGCACCCAGCCGGTCAGGATCTCCTCCAGGCCGCCATAGAAGATCCAGCTCGCGAGACGCGGATCGAGGTCGCCGCGGAACGCACCCCCGGCCTGGCCGGCGACGATGATGCGCTCGATCGCCCGGAACGCCTCGCCGACCTCGTCCACGCGTTCCTGCAGCTGCGGGCTGCGGGCGACCTCGCGCACGAGGACGCGAACGAGGTCGGGATCGCGCCGCCAGGACCGCAGCAGGATCGCGGCCACCTGGCGGAGCTGCTCGCGCGGGGGATCGCCCGATCCCTCGACAGCGTGCACGGCGTCCAGGAGCTCGGACCAGGTCTCGCGGAAGACCGTCTCGAGCAGCGCCTCCTTCGAGGCGAAGTAGTGGTAGAGGAGGCCGTGCGCGACGCCCGCCTCCTCGGCGATGTCGCCGACGCGCGCGGTGTGGTAGCCCTTGCGGGCGAAGACCTTGACCGCGGCGGCGAGGATCTGCCGCCGTCGCTGCTCCTGGGCGGGGGCGATTGAACGGTCAGTCAACTGTTCCGAGTCTAGATGAGTGATTCCACGCGTTCAGGCGACATAGTCGACGAGTGCGCGGCTGGATCGGCCGAGTTGGTGGTTGAGGTTGATGCAGGCGGCGAGGCAGAGGAAGCGTTGGAGGATGCGTTCTTTGATTCCGGCGAGCG
>JBHEMU010000187.1:0-2656 GCA_046262415.1 Gaiellaceae bacterium
CGCCACCGTTCGCGCGATCCCGCCGGTCTCGAGCGTGTGGGTCAGCCGGGTGCGGTAGTGGTCGCCCTCGGGGGAGATGAAGACCTGGGTCTTGTGCTTGAGACGCCGAAACGCCTTCGAGTGGACGATCCGGTCGCGGTCGCGCTGGAAGGGAGTCCGCGCCGGCGAGTCGTCCTCGGGCCGGACGCGTCGCGCGGGGTAGGACCGGGTCGCGAGCGACGAGAGGAAGGCGGTCTCGAAGGCCTCGGTGCGTTCCGTGACAGACGCCTCGGCGGTGGCAGTGACCATCCCGTCATTGTCCCAGCCGCCGCGGCGTCATGGTCGTCCCGAGGCGCGGGACCTATCGCGGCTGACAGGCGCTGAAGGGTCCCTGCGAAGTGAGTCGGATATGCCATCCGCCGCCGGTCGCTCGATCCGGCGGCAGCTCGAGCGCCGCTGTCTGCCGAGGTCCGATCAGACCCCTGGGAGACGGGCGGGGCGGGGTACTGAGCGGCGATGCTCCCCGGGGTACGGCGATACGGCCGGAGGGCGTAAGCGGCGTTGCCTCGTAGTGCCTTAGTTGCTCAGGAGAGGGGCCCTTGGTGGGGAAGCCGTCCGCGAAGCGACGGAGGGTCACGTCCACCGGCGAGCTCCCGCGGGCGCTCACGGATAGCCTCGAGCCGGGAACGGACAGGTCGAGGTCGAGCTCAGCGCGGCCCGATGCCGGGCGGAGGTCGACGCACGGCCCGCGTACGTCGAGCGAGCCCGAGGGCATCGCCTCGACCCGGGGCGCCTGTCTCTCGAGCGTCAATGCTGCCGGCCGAGACTCGAGCGTCAGGCCGAGGGCTATGGCCAGGACCGCATCGGCCGAGCGCCGAGCCCTCTCGGGCGCCCGCTCGATCTCAGCCGGCGCGGCCGCCGGCGAGCCGAACCGATCGACGGCTCGGAAGTACGGCTCAACAACGACAGGGCCGGCCAGATGAGGTAACGGGCGGAGCCGGGGACGGGCCGTGGCACGGGCCATCTCGAGGGCGCCCAGGCCGGCGTAGACGGTGGCGGCCGTCCGATGAAGCTTGGCCGAGGCCTCCTGCAGCTCGAAGTAGCCCGCGACGGTCGCGACCAGGACCGCGGCGACGGCTGCCCCGGCGACCGGGCGCGGCATCCGTGTCCCGCGAAGCACCTCGGCCGCGATGATGGCCAGTAACAGCGCGCCGACGTACATGTACCGACTTCCCTCCCCCTCCCCGGGACGCAACAGCGCGGTAAGGAACCAGTAGGAGAGGAGGGTCGCAACCAAGGCGACTAGCCCGGCGAACCGCCCGTTCCGTCGCAGACGACGCAGGGCGAGGATCACGGCGAGCAAGCCGACGAGCGCCCCGAGCGCGGTCCCGAGCCCAGTGAGCCCCCCGACGGCGGCGGCGAAGGATTTCGCCATGGAGGCCGCAAGGCGCACGAGGTCGACGGACTCGGGTCGCCCCGCCGGCGGGGCGTAGGGGAGGTACCACATGAGGTACCACCCGACAAACAGGACGATCGGAACGGCGAGGACCCAGAGGCGGCGAGGCCGGGGCGGTGTCCAGAGTAGGTGGACGGCTGCCCCCGCGAGGAAAGGCAGGCCGACGCTTGAGCTCCCTACGGAGAGGGCTAGCAACACAGACGCGGCGGCGTCGCCGGGCCCATGGCGTCGCTCGAGTGCGACAAGGGCAGTGAGGCCGGTGAGGAGGGAAATCCCCCAGTTGACCTGGAACGGGAGCAGGAGAAATGCCCAACCTGCGCCCATCACCAGGAGCAGGGACGCGGCCACCAGCGCTCCCCCGTCGCCGACGCGCCGGCGGGCGTAGGCGAAGACGAACGTCACAATAGCCAGGTGAAAGAGGATGACCATGGCGCGAAATCCGCCGTAGTCGTCCAACCCCACCGTGGCGAGCATGACCTTGTACACGACCACATGCACGAGCGACAGGTTGTGGACGTGAGGCTTCAATAGGGAGTCGGCGTCCCACTCCTGGCGCTTGATGATGTAAGCCCACTCGTCGTGGTAGAAGGTCAGACCTCGACCCTCGAGGTACAGCCAGCACGCGACCGGGACCATGAGGCAGGCAAGGGCGAGAGGCGCCGACGCCCGGCGCCTCCCGAGCGATGACGGCAAGCTCCCGAGCCTCGTGAGGGATCGATTGATCAGCGAAGTCACGTCGTCCTACTACGCGGACACGCCGGAGTGACGCATCGCGGGCGGTTGTGTCCGGCTCACGGCGAGGGTCGTCATCCCCACGAAAGCTCGTCGAGAGCGGCCGGAGTGTAACCGCTTCGCGGTCGCTACCCGACCCGCTCGGACACACGCCGACCCGTGTCCCTACGCCGCGGATTGCTCTCTTGCGCGAGCCGAGGGCTGCGTCAACCGCCGCGATCCTCGCCCCAGCGCCGTACGACGTCGCGCATGGAGACGACTCCGACGAGCTTGGTTCCGTCAACGAGCGCGAGGTGCCGAAGGCCGCCGTCTCGCATCGCCCTCCCCAACCGCCCGCGAGATGTCGCGCTCGGTCACGATGCCGGGGCCGGGCTGGTCAGGGTCCATGACGACGACCGCGACGCCGGCCCTGGTCATCGCCGGGGGCAGCCTGCTGGAGGGTGCGCCCGGGCTCGATCGTGAGGACGGCCGGCTCATCTCGCTGCCGAG
>JBHEMU010000188.1:0-4807 GCA_046262415.1 Gaiellaceae bacterium
TTCGCGCAGTGGGTCAACTCGTACAAGCGGCTCGTCCCGGGCTACGAGGCGCCCGTGTACGTCGCCTGGTCGCAGCGCAACCGCTCGGCGCTGATCCGGATCCCGCTCTACAAGCCCGGCTCCGAGCAGGCCACCCGGGCCGAGATCCGCTGTCCGGATCCCGCGTGCAACCCGTACCTGACGTTCGCGGCCCTCCTGCACGCGGGCCTCGAGGGGATCGAGCAGGGCTACGAGCTCCCCGACCCGATGGAGACGAACCTCTACCACCTGACGGCGGAGCAGCGGCGCGAGCGCGGGATCGTCTCGCTGCCCGAGACGCTCGGCGAGGCGATCGACGAGCTGGCGCAGTCGGCGCTCGCTCGGGCCGCGCTCGGGCCGCACATCTTCGACCGATACGTCGAGCTGAAGCGGAAGGAGTGGGACGAGTACCGAGTCCAGCTGACGCAATGGGAGTTGGAGCGCTATCTGCCCGTGCTCTAAAGGCAACGCAGTCCTTACAAAACTCGAGGCCGGAAAGTAGGACAATGAGGACGGTTCCGCCTGCGGCGCGGAACCTCTGACGGCCGACCGCGAGCTGCATTCCGCAGCTCGTGGTCGTTCTCGGGGCGATGTGAGGTTGCGCTCCCGGGTTCACGGCGCAGGGTCGCCCGACCGCCCGAACCGCGCCGGCCCAGGCCACGCTAGCGGCGAACGGGCCTCCCGGCAGCCCCGGACCGTCCCTTCGAGTCAGTCCCGTGGAAGGATCGTCACACCCTCGGCACGAACACCATGTCCCCTCCGGCGCACCTCGAGGGTCAGACCCTGGCTCTCCGCGCTGGCTCCACGCGCCGCCGGAGCCCGGCCGTGGTCCAGTCGAGAGGGGCGCCCCTCCGCGCCGGTCTCGACTCTTCGGAGGAAGACCCGATCTAGAGAAACTTGCGAATCGCGCCGCGCTCGACCCGGAGGCCGATCACGCCGTTCGAGCCGTCCACCTGCTCGATCGCGTCGGCCGGGACGAGCCGGCGGCGCGCGAGGAACCCTTTGCGGACGGAGAGCGCGTCCGGAACGTCCGGGGCGGTCCCGTACATCGGGCACTCGACCCTGCCGACGAGCCGGCCGTCCACGTCCGCGACGAGGAAGCCGGAGGTCGAGCGAAGGTCGACGGCGAGCGAGCTCACAGGGCCAACCTATTCGCCGTCTGTGCGGAAAATCCCGCGGCCGCGGTAAAGCTTTTGTTAGCTCACTCGGGCTTAGCGGTCATCAGGAAGAGGACGACGAGGAGGCTGACGAGGATCAGCGGCGCGATGTAGCTCGTGATCGCCGCGAGCGCGCCCCGCAGCTCGCCCTTCCTGGCCTTTCGCACGACGAACCAGAGCAGGACGGAGAGCACGATCCCGCCGAGGACCCCGCCGAGCTCCGTGATGCCGATGGAGGGCCCGAGCCAGTCGGGCTCCTCGCCCTCGCCGTACTCCTTCTCCGCGAGGGCGTGGCCGAGGACGATCGTGGCGATGTAGCCGGGTAGCACGCCGATCAGGTTGGTGCGGAACGCGAGGCCACGCAGGACGGTCACTCGCCCCGCCTCGGCCGACCGCATCGCCAGGAGGGACGCGAGGGTCACGATCATCGACGCCGTCACGAGCACGGCGGCGGCGAGCAGGTGGAAGGTCAGGAGCCAGTTCCAGCTGTCAGGTCGCAGGATGGCGAGCATCTAGTACGCCCCCGGCTTCCACACCATCAGCACGAGGACGACGAGCAGCGCCACGGTGGAGGCGTACGTGAGCACGAGCGCTCGGCGGTCGGCGACCAGGTCCTTCAGCTGCGTGGACGGCGCATCGCCCTCGCCGGAGAGCTTCAGCGCCAGCTTGTGGGCCTCCTGGTAGGTCTTGCCGCCCCGGATGCCGAGCGCCACGCTGACCACCCACAGCACGATCGCGGCGACGATCCACTCGTCGAAGATGCCGTAGTCGGGCGTGTTCGCGTAGGCGAGCCAGATGCCGAACACGAGCGTCAACGGCGAGGCGACCTGGAGGGCGAGGATGCCAATGCGGCCGACGTCGAGCAGCGCCGCGACCTCGCTCGGGCGCTCCTTGCGGAGCGCGACCGCGTGGACCACGTGGTAGACGAGCCCGCCGCCCAGGAAGAGGAACGCCGCCAGGACGTGGAGGAACAGGAGCCAGTCGTAGGTCCTCACGCGGCGGCAGCTTAGTCGCTGGCCAGGACGCCTACAATCGGAGGCGGTGGAGGCGAGCGAGCGGCACCTGCGTCTCCTGACGGAGACGATCGCCGCCGTCAACTCGACGCTCGACCTGGAAGAGGTGCTCGAGCTCGTCGCGACCAAGGTCGCGGACGCCCTCGAGGCCGACGCGTGCTTCGTCTACCTCTACGACGAGCGCAGCGGGGAGCTCGTCCTGCGCGCCACGCACGGGACCCGGGTCGAGGAGATGACCCTGCGCCCCCGGATGCGTCCGGGAGAGGGGATCACGGGCACGGCCGCCGCCGAGCGCGCCCCCGTGATGCTGGCCGAGCAGGCTCACCTCGACTCGCGCTTCAAGGCCTTCCCGAACCTGCCTGAGGACGAGTACCAGTCGATTCTGGCGGTCCCGATCCTCGCCCGCGGCGAGCTGCTGGAGGGAGCGCTCAACGTGCGCACGCGCGAGCCCCGCGCGTTCACCGCCGCCGAGGTCGACCTGCTGCTCGCGATCGCCGCGCAGGTGGCGCAGTCGATCGAGCACGCCAAGCTCTACGCCCAGGCGCAGCGGCGCGTCCAGGAGCTCGAGGCGCTGGCGAGCATCTCGGAGGCCGTCTCCGAGTCGCTCTACCTGGAGGAGTCGCTCGAGGCGATCGTGCGGACGACGGTGGAGGCGGTGGGGGCGACCGGGGCGGCACTCGTGCTGGAGGACGGTCGGATCGCCAAGCCGGAGGGTCGCCGCGGCGCCCATGCCGTTCGCCTGCCGCTCCGCTGGAAGCGCCGCCGGATCGGAGAGCTCGTCTGCGACCGGGACACGCCCTTCACCGAGGACGAGCAGGCGCTGCTCGCCTCGATCGCCCACCACGCGGCGGTCGCGCTCGAGCACGGGCGCGCCGTCCTGCGCGGTGTGCTGGCCCAGGAGATCCACCACCGGGTCAAGAACAACCTCCAGACGGTCGCCTCGCTGCTCCGCCTCCAGGCGCGCGCCGGGGCGGAGGTGGACGCGCGGAAGGCGCTCGACGACTCGGTCAACCGCATCCTCTCGATCGCGGCGGTGCACGAGGTGCTGACCGAGCGGCGCGACGACGACGTCGACCTGGGCGACCTGCTCGAGCGGCTCCGGGCGATGCTCGTGCAGGGGCTCGGCGCGGGGAAGCACGTCGAGGCCGAGCTCGAGAGCGTGGCCCTCGCCGGCAGCCGGGCCACCGCGCTCGCGCTCGTCTTCAGCGAGCTCTTCCAGAACGCGCTCGAGCACGGGGGCGACTCTGTTCGGGTCGCGCTCACGCGCCGGAACGGCGACGTCGTGCTCTCGATCGCCGACGACGGCGACGGCCCGGACAACCCCGAGAGCGGCACCGGCCTGTCGATCGTGCGAGCACTCGTCCGCGACGAGCTGCAGGGCAGCCTCTCGCTCAGAAGCGGCGCCGGGACACTGGCCGAGGTCGTCTTTCCGGCGTAGAGTCGAGCGACGCGATCCGGCGGAGGGGCGGCACCATGCGAGGGGCACACGGGGGAAGCAGCGTTTCCTCGTGCTCGTTAGCGTGCTCGCGTGCGCATCCTGATCGCCGAGGACGAGACGATCATCCGCCTCGACCTCGCGGAGCTCCTCGACCGCGCCGGCCACGAGGTGTGCGCGCAGGCTCGGGACGGGGCGGAGGCGGTCGCGCTGGCGCGCGAGCTCGCGCCCGATCTGGCCATCCTCGACGTCAAGATGCCGAAGCTGGACGGCATCGAAGCGGCGCGGCGGATCACCGGCGAGCGGCCGATCCCGATCGTGATGCTGACCGCGTACGGCCAGGAGGAGCTCGTAGCGCGGGCCGTGGAGGCCGGCGTCTTCGGCTACCTCGTGAAGCCCTTTCGCGAATCCGACCTCTTGCCGGCGATCGAGACGGCCCGCGCCCGCCACGAGGAGCTCGCGGCGCTCCGCGCCGAGGCCGAGTCACTGGCCGACGCCCTGGCCGCCCGGAAGTCGATCGAGCGTGCGAAGGGATTGTTGATGGAGAAGGAGAGCCTGACCGAGCAGGAGGCGTTCGCGCGGCTCCGGAAGGCCAGCCAGCTGTCGGGCCGTCCGCTCAAGGTCGTCGCCGAGGCGCTGATCGCGACCTTCGACGCGTGAGGGAGCATCCGCACGTCGCCGGCGTCAGGCGCGTGTTCGACGCGTTCGCGGGCGGGGACGTGCGGGCGCTGCACGAGGTGATCGCCGAGGACGCCGTCTGGCACGTGCTCGGAACGGCCCCGGTCGCCCGCACGTACAGCGGGCGCACGGAGATCTTCGAGCTCTTCCGCCTGACCCGGCGGCTGACCGACGGCACGTACCGGAGCGAGCTGCGCTGGGCCCTGGCCGACGACGACCACGCCGTCGCCGTCTACCGGGCCCGGGGACGACGCGGCGACCGGGTCCTGGACATCGACCAGGTGCTGCTGATCGAGCTCGGCGCGGGCCGGTGGGCCGGAGTGATCGCGGTGCCGACCGATCCGGCCGCCTTCGAGCTGTTCTGGGCTTAGGGCCCATCCCGGAAGGGTTGTGTAGCGCGGCGTTGAACTTCTGAGCGAACGGTCGTCGTGCCACTCGATCAGGAGGTCCGTGATGGGCTACATGGTCAGTCGGGATGATGGTTGGCGGATGCCGGATTGGTTGTG
>JBHEMU010000189.1:0-19347 GCA_046262415.1 Gaiellaceae bacterium
CAACTCGCGGCTGTGCGGGCAGGTCCTGGCGTTACGGTGGAGCTTCATCCGGTCCCCTCCTTGGGTCTGGTGGCTCTGACACCCCCAGCCTCCAAGGAGGGCCGGATGGAACAACGTGGTTAGGACTTACACCTAGGCGTCCTGCCCCAGCCGGCGCCTGATGTCGTCCGGCACCGGCACACTCGTCCCGCGCTCGTAGTCGTAGGCGACGAGGACGCTCCTCGCGGCGGCGACGAGCCGTCCCCCGGCACGGATCTCGTGCTCGAGGTCGAAGCTCTTCGTGCCGATCCGCGAGCAGCGGGTGCCGATCTCCGCCTCCTCGCCCACCTTCAGCTCCGACCGGAAATCGATCTCGACGCGTGCGAGGATGAAGGCGGAGAGCCCGCCGAGCACGGCGAACCGCGCCTCCTCGAGGTAGGTCGAGTAGACAGCGTTGTTGGCGTGGCCCATCGAGTCGACGTCGCGGAAGCGGACGCGCTCACGGTGGGTGAAGGGGAAGGTCTCCACCACTGCATCATGCTCGCGCGCGCGAACGGACACCGCGCGGGCCGCGCTAGGAGTGTGAGTCTCCATCCGGATGCGCTCGTGCGGTCGGCTCAGACGGAGCACGGGCAAGCCCGCGCTCCTGAGGTCGGCGTCGCAAGCGACGCCTAACGCGCCGTCGCCGTCCCGAGGCCCGACGGGCTCCGGCCGCCCCTCAGGTCGACCAGCTGCAGCCGGTACCGGGCGCCCCTGCGGCCGGCGCGGTCGACGAGGCGGTAGAGCGCGCCGCCGCCGGCCCCGCGCGCGCGGATCGGCGCGCGGTTGACGCGCCTCGTGCCGCGCGAGTCGGTGCGGAGGACGTCGAAGCCGGCGAGCCGCGCCTCGGACCCGGTGCGCCAGCGCACTGCGACGCCGCGACGCGTGGCGCGGGCCTCGAACGACAGGAGGGCTGCCGCCGTCGGTGCCGCTCCCCACCGCCAGGTGTCGCGAAGGGCGCCGAGCTCGAGGCTGGAGCCGCCGAAGAGAACGACACGCTGCCCCGCGGGCTCGTACGTCATGCTGGCGCTGTGGGCGGCCGACGGCCCCGGGATCGCGAGCTTCGTCCACGCCGCGCCGTCCCAGGCCCAGGTGTCGCCGAACTCGACCGCCTCGTCCGATCCCCCGAACAGCAGCGTCACGCCGAGGCCTGCGTGATCGGCGAGCGCCGCGCTGTAGCGGGGCTCGGGTGCCGCCGGGGAGGTCCGCTTCGTCCACGTGGAGCCGTCCCAGACCCAGGTGTCGTTCAGCAGCCCGGGCCCCGAGTCGAAACCGCCGAACAGCACGATCTCTCCGCGCGCGGAGTTGAACGCCATCCCCGGCCGGTACCGGGCAGGCGGCGACGTCGGCGGGCTCCGCTGCGACCAGGTCGTGCCGTTCCAGACCCAGGTGTCGTTCAGGTAGCCCGCGGTGCCGCTGCCGCCGAAGAGCACCACCTCCCGGCGGGCCGGGTCGTATGCCATCGCGCCGCCGTAGCGAGGAGGCGGCGAGGTCGCCGGCGCGCGAGGCGTCCAGCTCACCCCGTCCCAGGTCCAGGTGTCGCCGAGGCGGAGCGCCGGCCCGGAGCCTCCGAAGAGCACCGTGTTCCCCCGGGGCGCGTCGTAGGCCATCCCGGCCAGGCTTCGAGGGGGCGGCGAGGTCTGTGGGTGCCGCTCGAGCCAGCCGGCGCTCCGCAGCACCCAGGTGTCGCCCAGATCCTCCATGTGATTCCAGCCGCCGAAGAGCACCGCCTCCGTCCTGGCCGCGTCGTAGGCGAAGCCCGCCTCGCCGCGGCCGGGAGGCACGTGGCCGACCGGAAGCTCCGTCCACGCGCCGCCGGCCCAACCCCACGTGTCGTCGAGGTAGTCGCACGAGACGGTGCAGCTGCGGCCGCCGAAGAGGACCGCCTTGCCGACCCCCTGGTGGAACGCCATCACGCCGGAGGAGCGAGGAGGCGGAGGGCCGGAGGCCGAGCGGGGCGTCCAGGACGAGCCGTCCCAGGTCCAGGTGTCCCCGTTGTCGCGGAACGCTCCCGTGTTGCCGCCGAAGAGCACGACGTCGCCGCCGGCGTCGTGCGCGACCGCGGCCTGGGAGCGCCCGGGAGGGGAGACCGCCGGTGTTCTCGCCAGCCACGTGGTGCCGTCCCACGTCCAGGTGTCTCCCAGGGAGTACCCGCCGAAGAAGTTGAACCCTCCGAACAGGACCACGTCGCCGCTGTCGGGGTGGGGAGCCATCGCCGGGTAGACGCGCGGCGGCGGCGAGATCGCCGGATGCTCCTGCTTCCAGGTCGAGCCGTTCCACGTCCAGGAGTCCGCGAGCTCGCCGCCGGCGCCGTACCCGCCGAACAGGACGACCTCACCCGACCCGGGGTCGACCGCGATTCCGGCCCCGTAGCGCGCGGGCGGCGAGACCGCCGGCGCCCTGGCCGTCCACGTGTCGCCGTCCCACGTCCAGGTGTCCCCGAGCTCGCCGCCACCCGGGCCGAAGCGGTCGAACCCGCCGAACAGGACCACCCGCTGCGAGCCGGGATGGTAGGCCATGGCCGGAAGCTGGCGCACGGACGGAGACGCGGCGGGAGTCCGCGCCTTCCAGCTCGAGCCGTCCGAGGTCCAGGTGTCGTTCCGCTGGTTCGGCGCGTCGGCGTTGTTGCCGCCGAACAGGACGAGCTCCTGCCTGGCGGCGTCGTACGCCAGGCCGGCCGAGTCCCGCTCGACCGGAAACGGCGCCGGCTGCTTCGTCCAGGTCCCAGCCGGCGGCGCGTGGGGGCCTCCGTGGCCGAGGCCGGGCAGGGCGAGGAGCAGCGCTGCACCGAGCAGCGCGCTCCTCACGGCCCCGCGCCTAGGCGTCGCTTGCGACGCCGACCTCAGGAGCGCGGGCGTGCCCGTGCTCCGTCTGAGCCGACCGCACGAGCGCATCCGGGTAGAGACCCACACTCCTAGCACGGGTCGTGATCGTGGCCGCCGTTCGGCGACAGGCCTGCGCGTACGGACATGCTCTCCCTGGTAGGAACGGCTGGCTCGACGACCCCTCCGAGGCCGCGATCATACTCGAGCAGACCCGGGTTTTCCGTCGCCGAACCCGGCTCGACGGGCTCTGCGACGCCCGCACGACGCGCTGCGGCGTGCCCGCGGGCACCGGGACCCCGCCGCGGGGCCGCGGCGCGTGTGAACGACGTGGGACCCGGGCATGGGAAAGCACATCGACAACGGAGGAGGAGGAAGATGACCGGCAACGGCAGCCCCGAGAGCGGCACGAAGGACAAGAACTACGACTTGATCACCGTCGCCCAGTTGTGCCTCGACCACGTCTGGCGCCTCGATCAGTACGCCCAGGATGCCGAGCGGGAAGGAGACCAGGAGCTCGCCTCGCTCTTCCGGCGCATGCAGGAGCACAGCAAGCGCGGCGCCGAGGAGTGCAAGCGGCTACTCGCCCAGCGTCTGACCGAGGAGACGTAAGACCGCCGCAGCGCGAGCCCCCGGTGGGCCGGCACGGCGACGGACGGCCGCGCCCTCAGCCGACCGCCCGCGCGCTGCCCGGGACGGTCGGGCGGGCCTCAGGCCCGCCCGACCGTCGTCGACCCGAGCCAGTGCCTCGCACCGTCGACGCCGAGCGCCTGGACCCAATACCGGGCGCCGCGGTCCGGGCGCCGCTCCCGGAACGCGTACGTCCGCCCGGCAGCTCCTCCCGAGGCCGGGATCAGCCTGCGGCTCAGCCGCACGCGCTTGCCCGCGACCTCGCGGTAGACGTGGAAGCCGGCCACGGACACCTCCGTTCCGGTGCGCCACCGGATCGTGACGCTGCGCGGCGCGGCGACCGCCGTCAGCGACCGGAGAGCCGCCGCGGTGGGCGTGTCGACAGCGTTGTAGGCACGGACGACGTCGGCGACGTCGGGCGGCGAGCCGCCGAAGCCGCTCACGACCGGCGGCTGATTCGCCGGCTGGGGCAGCGTCATCGTGCTGGCGGTGACGCTGTAGCGGGTCGCGCCGAGCGGATTGACGCCGGCATCGAGGCTGACGTCCGCGATCGGCACGTCGATCGTGATCTTCCCGTTCGGCCCCGTGGTGGCGGCGCACGCCCCCGCCGCCGTGATCTCGGTAGCGCCCGGATAGGTGTTCGTCAGGCCGCCGCCGAGGCGCTGGCTCCTTCCCTCCCCGACCCAGCAGCGCAGGGCCTGCCCGCCGGTGGACTCGCCGTAGACGAAGAAGTTCTTACCGCCTCGCGCGCACGAGACGCTCGTGCCCGAGCAGGCCGGGTCGGAGGGTAGGAACCACTGCGTCAGCCAGACGAGGTTCGTCTCCGAGACGGGCTGGGGCGCCAGGCTGAGGTTGTTCAGAGTCATCGTGATGCGGTAGCAAGCGCCCACGGGATGGCAGTCGGCGTTCGGCGGCTTCGTGAAGCTCGAGGCGACGACGTCGAGATTCGTCTTGTTCGGATCGTCGATGCCGCCGAGCTCGTACTTGCCGTCGCCGCTCGGGTCGGTCGCCGAGTTCAGGAGAATCGGGTCGCCCGCGACGGTCTGGTTCGCGTACAGCCCCGGACCGCCGTTCTGCCGCACGTACATGCCCTTTGAGTCCGAGCGCGTGAGCGTCGACGCGTAGGCGATGTGCGCCTCGCCCTGGGCGCCGACCTGCATGTAGAGGAAGTCGCCGAGATCGCGGTTCCCGCATTGGCCGCCGATCAGCGTGAACATGGTCGAGGCGTGGATCGGGTGCTGACTGGCGAGGACCGGCGGCTCGAACACCACCGGCCCCGGGCCGTGTCCGTTCGCAGTCATCGTGTAGTAAACGCCCCACGGACCCTTGACGGCGTCAGGCCCTTCGGGGCATTCGGGCGCGGATCCCTCGGGCGACGGCGAGCCGTACCAGGCGAACCCGACCCGCCCGTCGTCGCCGGCTGCGGCCCACGTGAACACGTTGTTGAGCAGCCCCGGTGTCGGGATCTGCACCGGCGCCGACCACGTCGTCCCCTCGTTGGTGGAGTAGCTGAAGTACAGCGACGTATCGCCGTCCGGGGGTGCCTGCTGCCAGATCGCGTAGAGGTTCCCCGCCTTGTCGATCGCGAGGGAGGGGAAGTTGGCGCCGGTCTTCGAGCCGGGGAAGCTCGCGACCGGGAGGTCGTCGCAGCGCACGCCGCTCGGGTCGCTCGTGTTCGCCACGGGCGGGCCGAAGGCTACCCAGAAGCAGCGCGCGATCAGGATCTCGTCGACGTCGTTGTTGTCGTGGATCACGTACACGTGCTTCTTCGCAATCGGAAGCTGCCCCTGCCCGACCTCGCCGGTCGTCGTCGCCACCGGGCTCACCTCGACGTTGCCCATGATCGCCTCGTCGCACGGCGCGCTGATCGAGTGGAAAGGCCCGAACTGGATCCCGGCACTGGGGCCCGGGACCGAGCGGAACATGACGAGTTCGTTGTTGATCGTGACGCCGCCGGGACAGGCCGGGTTTCCCTGCACGAAGCGGTTCGTGGCGAGGTAGAGGTGTTCGCGGTGGGCCCGTCCGGACCGAGCGCGAGCGGGTCCCCGTCGATCGTGTACCACTGCCGATCGACGACGCTCGCCGGCACGCCGGTGTTGCTGCACCCCGGGAAGGTGCGGCCGCCGTCGTCCGAGCGGGAGGTGCTGAAGTTCGCGAGCGTCAGGTCGGCGAAGTAGAGACGGCCCCTCACGTCGACGGCAAGCTCCGTATCGCCGCCGCCGGCGCACTCGACGGGCTTCCCCGCCTTCGGCTTCGAGGCGGGGACGAACTTGAACGTCCTGCCGCCGTCCTTCGAGTACCAGATCCAGCTGTCGTCGGAGGAGAGCGCGCCCGGGACGCTGGTGTAGATGCGGTTCGGGTCGCTGACGAGGTCGAGCCGGAGGTCCTGCTCGAAACCGCTGCCCTGGATCCCGCTGATCGTGGGCTGGCCGAAGGTGGGAGACGCGCTCGTGGCGCTCGGCCCCGTGGGGGCGGAGCGGAAGTACGGCACTCCGCCGAGAGTCGGCACGGCGAAGCCGGGGCTGGCTGGCCGGGAGGGCGCGGCCTCCTCGCGCACGAGCGCGAAAGCGCCCAGCGGGCTCGGACGGGTGTCGGCGCGCAACGCGTTCGCCAGCCCGACCGCGCCGATGACGGCGAGTGCCGCGGCGCCGGCGCGCAGGAATGTGCCGCGGCGCGCGCGACCGACCGAACGGAAACTGCAAACCAGGGCCTTCATGTTCTCCTCCCCCGTCGCCCGATGATGCGGTGCACGATAGCTCGGTCCTCCGCCTGACCGACCGTCATATAGTTGGCGCGCCGTCAGTCGCACACGAGGGAAGGAGCCTCATGCCGGAACAGACGAAGGCGGACGCGACTTCCCCCGTCGAGGCCGTCGACACGGGGAAGCCGGAACGTCTCGAGCAGGGGATCGCGCTCTGTCTCTCCGGCGGCGGCTACCGGGCGATGCTGTTCCACGTCGGGGCAGTCTGGCGTCTCAACGAGCTCGGCTACCTGCCGCGGCTCGACCGGATCTCGAGCGTGTCGGGCGGCTCGATCGCCGCGGCCGTGCTGGGCATGAACTGGTCCGCGCTCCAGACGGGCGCCGACGGGGTCGCCGGAAACCTCGACGAGCAGTACGTCCAGCCGCTCCGGGAGCTCGCCTCGAGGACGATCGACGAGGGCTCGATCGTCGAGGGCTTCCTGACGCCCGGGTCGATCGCCGACAAGGTCGCGGACGCGTACCGCAAGCACCTCTTCGGCAACGGCACGCTCCAGGCCCTGCCGGACCGGCCGCGCTTCGTCATCAACGCCACCAACGTCCAGACGGGCGCGCTGTGGCGCTTCTCGAAGCCGTACATGGCCGATTACAGGGTCGGCACCATCCCGAACCCGACCGAGGAGCTGGCCGTCGCGGTGGCCGCGTCGTCGGCCTTCCCGCCGATCCTGTCGCCGATGCGCTTCGAGGTCGACCCGGACCGGTACGACCCGGCGACGAAGGGAGACCTGCACCAGCCGCCGTTCACGACCGACATCGTCCTGGCGGACGGAGGCGTGTACGACAACCTCGGCCTCGAGACGGCCTGGAAGCGGTACGAGACCGTCCTCGTCAGCGACGGCGGCGGGCAGATGGCCCCGGAGGCCGAGCCCCACCGCGACTGGGCGCGGCACGCGCTGCGGATCAACTCGCTGATCGACAACCAGGTGCGCAGCCTGCGCAAGCGACAGGTCGTCGCGGGTTTCCAGGCGGGCGACCGGACGGGGACGTACTGGGGGATCCGCGGAGACGTCTCCGACTACGGGCCGGCGGCGGGGACCCTGCCCTGCCCGCACGCCGCCACCCTCGTGCTCGCGAAGACGAAGACGCGGCTGAAGCGGATGGACGCGGTGCTCCAGGAGCGGCTGATCAACTGGGGCTACGCGATCTGCGACGTGGCGATGCGGCGGTGGGTCGAGCCCGGCGCCGTCGCGCCCGCCGGGTTCCCGTACCCCGCCGCCGGCGTGGGGTAGGCCGCCTGGACTCCGCGGGCGGGATCTTCGAGCCGCGTCGAACGCAAGACCTGACCCCCGGGGTCTACTCTGCGCGCCGTGGCCTTTCGCGTGATCCGTCCCGACGAGCTCGAGTGGACGACGCGGCCTCACGAGCCCGGGGAGCCGCCCCGCCACGTCGCCGAGCTGAGCGAGCGGGCGGGCTTCGCCCACACGCGCGCGAACGTCTGGCGCTTCGAGCCCGGCGCCAGGGGGCGACGCCACCGGCACCCGATCCAGGAGGAGACGTTCGTCGTGCTCGCCGGGATCCTCTCGATGTACCTCGGCGATCCGCCGGAGCGTCAGGACGTGCCACCAGGCGGGCTCATCCACGTCGGGCCGGGCACGGAGATCCAGACGGTGAACCACGGGGACGAGGATCTCCTCGTCTACGCCTACGGCACCCCGCCCGAGCACGAGCACGCAGAGATCCTCGACTCCGCGGTGTAGCCCTGGAGCTCCGGGCGGACCGGTACGGCAGCGCCGTTACGCGTCCCCTGACGGACGCGCTCGCGGCGGAGCTGCTCGAGCGCCATGGCAAGCCCGGCGCCGGCACCGAGCCGGAGCCGGGCGCCTTCGCCGCCCCGGACGGGCACTTCGTCGTCGCCTTCGACGAGGGCCGCGCGGTCGCCTGCGGCGGCCTCGCGCGCTACGACGAGCGCGAGGGCGAGATCCGGCGCATGTACGTCGCCCCGGGGGCGCGCGCGCGCGGGCTGGGCCGCGCCGTCCTCGGCGCGCTCGAGGAGGCCGCCCGCGGGCTCGGCTACGAGGCCCTCCGTCTGGAGACCGGCCAGCGCCAGCACGAGGCCCTCGGCCTCTACGCGAGCGCGGGCTTCGAGCAGATTCCCTGCTACGGGCCCTACGTGAACGACCCGCTCAGCGTCTGCTTCCGGAAGCGGCTCTCGTAGGGAATCGGGTGGCGCTCGTCCAGAACCGCGAATGTCCCGAATGCGGCACCGACCTGCCCGTGGCCGAGGGCTTCGCCTCCTGGTGCCACCAGTGCGGCTGGAACCTCAAGGCGCCCGAGCGAGAGCAGGCACATGGGCGCCTCGACCGCCTCTACGAGGCCGCGGGCAGGCGCCTGGGCGAGCGCCTGGTCGGCCAGATGCTGGCCGCGGAGCAGCTCGAGCCCCGCCTGACCCCCGCGCGCCTGGCCGCAGCCGCGATCGCCGTCGCCGTGTACGCGCTCACCCTCGCGCTGCTCGTGGGAGGCGTCGCACTCGCCGTGGTCGCGTTCCCGAACCCCGCGGCGCTCGTCGCCTCGGTGATCATGGTCGGCACCGGCTTCCTGATGCGCCCGCGCCCCGGCAAGCCGCCGAAGGAGGGCATCGTCACCCGTGCCGAGGCGCCGCTCCTCTACGCGCTAGTCGACGAGGTGGCATCGGCGCTGCAGACGCGCTCGGCCGACCTGATCGTGATCGACCACGAGTACAACGCCGGCTGGGCGGTGCTCGGGTGGCGCAGGCGCCGCTTCCTGAAGCTGGGGCTGCCGCTGCTCTGTGCGCTCGGGCCGCAGGAGCGGGTCGCGCTGATCGCGCACGAGCTGGCCCACGGCCGCAACGGCGATTCCTCCCGGAGCTTTCTCGTCGGCTCGGCGCTCGAGGGCCTGGGGGAGCTCTACCTGCTGGTCGCACCGGACGATCGGGGTGAGGTGCAGGGCTGGGAGCTCGGCGGGCTCGACGGCATCCTCAACGCCTTCTTCTACGTGCTCTCGCGGCCGGTCTACTGGCTCCTGCTGCTGCAGCTCCACCTGCTCGCCCGCGACTCCCAGCGGGCGGAGTACCTGGCCGATGCGCTGGCCGCCCGCGTCGCGGGCACGGCGGCCGTCATCCCCCTGCACGAGAAGCTGCTCCTCGACTCCACCTTCCGCTCCGTGATTCAGCGTGGGGCCCAGGGCGGTGCCGCGGAGACCGACACCTTCGACGAGTTGGCCGCGGTCTTCGCGGCCATGCCCGAGCGGGAGCGGGAGCGCCGGCGGCGGGTCGCTCGGCTGGAGGGCGCCAGCCTGGGTGCGTCACACCCACCGACCGCCCACCGGCTGCGCCTGCTCGAGGGCCGCCCGGCCGCCGAGGCGCAGGTGGTGCTCACGGAGGAGCGCTCGGCCACTGTGGACGCCGAGCTGAGCCGCCACCGCAAGGCGCTCCAGCAGGAGCTGCTGGAGGAGTACCGCGACTCGCTCTACTACGGCTAGCCGCCGAGCGCTACCGGAGCGGCCCGAGTGGGTCCCCCCCCCCGGATCGCGCGGGTTCGCGGGTCGCCGGCGAAGTCGGCCCTGCGGTCAGCACCACGCAGGTGCCGGACCCGTAGATCCCGCCCGCTACCCTCACCGGCGTGACCCCGGGGGAGCAGGAGGAGGCGGCCGAGCGCCTGCGGCTCGCCACGGAGGCCCTGGAGGCCGTGGTGCGGGACCCCGGCCTCCTCACCGCGCTGTCCGTGGAGGAGCGGACACAGCTCCTGGCGGCCGCGGGGAACGTCTTCAACCCGGACGTCGTCCAGCGCCGGCGGGCCGCCAAGGTGCAGAGGCGCCGCGCGAAGGCGGCGAGGGTCGAGCGCGACGAGACGGCGCTCGCCGAGGCGGGGATCCGGGTGCTGCGCGCCCGGCCGGTGTTCACGACGCCGAACGTCTTCCCGCCCGACGGGTTCGAGCAGACGGAGCAGGACGACGACCCGGGGCGCCGCGAGGTCGTCGAGCCCCAGCACTGCTACGTCTGCAAGCGCCGCTACGGGGAGGTCCACCCCTTCTACGACCAGATGTGCGGACCGTGCGGCGACTTCAACTACGCCAAGCGGACGGAGTCGGCGGACCTCCGCGGCCACGTGGCGCTGCTGACGGGCGGGCGCGTGAAGATCGGCTACCAGGCGGGCATCAAGCTCCTGCGAGCCGGCGCGCACCTGATCGTGACGACGCGGTTTCCGCGGGACTGCGCCGCCCGCTACGCGCGGGAGGCCGACTTCGCGGAGTGGAGCGACCGGCTGGAGATCTTCGGGCTCGACCTGCGCCACACGCCGAGCGTCGAGGGGTTCTGCGCGCACCTGAGCTCGACGCGCGACCGGCTCGACTTCATCGTCAACAACGCCTGCCAGACCGTGCGCCGGCCGGCCGAGTTCTACCGGCACATGCTGGAGTCCGAGTCGGCCTCGGCGTCCACATTGCCCCCGGGCGCGCAGCGCCTGCTCGGCGCCTACGAGGGCCTGCGCCGTTCCGAGATCCTCCCCGCCCTGCACTCGGACGGAGGCACGCCGCCGCTCGTCAGCGTCACCCGGTCGGCCGAGCTGTCGCAGGTGCCGCTCCTGTCAGAGGATCTCGACGGCCGGGCGGACCTGTTCCCCGAGGGCAGGCTCGACCAGGACCTCCAGCAGGTCGACCTGCGCGAGCGGAACTCCTGGCGGCTGCTGCTGGCCGAGGTCTCGTCGGTGGAGCTGCTAGAGACCCAGCTCGTGAACGCCGTCGCGCCGTTCGTCCTGAACGCGCGCCTGAAGCCGCTGTTGCTGCGAACGCCCGAACGCGACAAGCACATCGTCAACGTGTCGGCGGTCGAGGGGCAGTTCTACCGGCGCTTCAAGACGACCCGGCACCCGCACACCAACATGGCGAAGGCCGCGTTGAACATGATGACGCGTACATCCGCCGCGGACTACCACGCCGACGGGATCCACATGAACAGCGTCGACACCGGCTGGGTCACGGACGAGGACGCCGCCGGGCTGGCGGAGCGGAAGGCGGCGGAGCATCGCTTCCGGCCGCCGCTGGACATCGTCGACGGCGCGGCGCGCATCGTCGATCCGATCATCAGCGGCTTCAACACGGGCGAGCACGTGTGGGGGCAGTTCCTGAAGGACTACCGGCCCACCGACTGGTGAGAGTTACCTCGTCGAGCGCTTCTAGTCGTCTGCGCCGCAGACCTTGAAGCCGTAGTCCTGCGCGATCTTGTCGGCGGCATCCGACGACTTCTGCCCCGCCTCCACCGCCTCGCGGATTCCCTCGCGATCGGCGTCACGCGCCGCGTCGGCGAAGTCGGCGAGCGCATCGAGCGTCGCCTGGAGGTTGTCGAGCGCGGTGTCCCACAAGTCCTCGTCGGCCTCCGGCGCCTTCAGATCGCGCAGCTCTCCGATCTGTTCCGAATAGAGGTCGTTGAGCTCGTCCAGCGGATCGGCGAACTTGCGCACGTCGTCTTCCGACGTCTCGTCGGACGTCGGATCGACGTTGGGGAAGCGCTCCTCGATCGGCTTCGCGCGCGCGTCGTAGCTGGTGCAGATCGCGTCGCCCTGCGTGATCAGCTCGGCCTTCGTCAGCCGTTCGCCGCCGCCGTCGCCACCGCAGCCGGCGGCGGCGACCAGGAGCGCCGCGAGCGGGACAAGGGTTGCGAGCCGCTTCATCGACGGCGACGCTACCAGGTTGAGACGCGACCGGTCAGGTCGGTCTCTCCAGGGCGGTTAGCCTCCCACCGGTGCACCTGCTCTTCCTCGACGAGAGTGGCAGGATCGACCAGGACGGACTCTTCGCCCTCGGCGGCCTCGCGGTGCGAGACACGGACTGGCCGGAGCTCCGCGGGCTCTGGCAGGAGACGCTCTCGGCGGGAGGCTGGCCGCTCGACCGGGAGATCAAGTGGCACGGCATCCGCAGGGGCGAGGTGCCGCCGGCGCTCGCCGACGCCGTGTTCGCCATGCTCGCGCGAGCACCGGTCACCCTCTACGTCGTCCTGCTCGACCTGTGCCTCGGACCCGAGGTCTTCCCGCCGGCGGAGCACGCGTATTTCCGCAGCCCGGAGGACGTCTACGCGACGGGCCTGATGTTCCTTGCCGAGCGCTTCCAGCACCTGCTGGCGGCGCAGGACGACCTCGGCATGATCGTGGTCGACAGCCGCTTCCGCGAGCAGGACACGCGCCTGCGGCGGTACTACGACGACCTGACCCGGGACGGCACGCCGTACATGCAACTCGGGCGCCTCGTCGAGGGCCTCTTCCTGGGGCCGAGCCACTACTCGATCGGCCTGCAGTGCGCCGACCTCGTCGTCGTCGCCACGGCCGCCGCCGAGCGCGGACTTGGCCAGGCGAGCGGCTACCTGCGCAAGTTGATGCCGCGCTTCGCCGTCCACCCCGGCACCGGCGAGTACGACGGTGTCGGCATCAAGCGCTTCCCGGAGCGGGTGCCACGACCGCGCGAGGGCACGCGGCTTTTCTAGTCTTCCGAGCCGCAGACCTTGAAGCGGGACGTGGCGTTTCGTGTCGTCTTGCGTCGAGGCGATTGGGCGGGCAAGCTGGACCCTGTGGACGAGGGCCAGGGGATCTACCGAGGCGAGGTACTCGCGATCATGGGAGCGCTCGCGGACATCGGCTCGGATACGCAGCAGATCCTCGGAATTTTGGGGGGCTACGATGCGGAGGACGATGAGCCCGAAGAAATGGACACCTGAGGAGTACCGCGCTTGGCGCGAGGCCCGCGAGGCACGAATGCGCGAGCTTCAGGGGCATATCGAGCGCATCAAGGCCGAGCTCGCCGCCAAGCAGAAGGCGTCGTAGACGCAACTAAAGAATCGGGGTGCGATCTCAACCCCTCAGCGCAACGCTGCCTCGAGAGTATCCGCTGGCGTCCTGAAGCCGAGCGTCCTTCTCGGCCGGGTGTTGAGTTTGGCCGCGATCGCGTCCAGCTGCGGCTGCGTGAAGCGGGAGAGGTCGGTTCCCTTCGGGAGGTACTGGCGCAGGAGGCCGTTCGTGTTCTCGTTGGAGCCGCGCTGCCACGGGCTCTGCGGGTCGCAGAAGTAGACCTTGAGGTCGGTCGCGACGGTGAACGTCGCGTGGTCGGCCATCTCCATCCCTCGGTCCCAGGTCAGCGAGCGGCGGAGCTGGTCGGGAAGCCGGCGGATCTGGCAGCCGAGGGCGCGCGTGACCGTGCGCGTGTCCTTGCCGTCGACGCCAACGAGGATGACGAAGCGCGAGTGGCGCTCGACGAGGGTCGCGACGTGCGTGTTCGCGCCGCCGGCGAGCAGGTCTCCTTCCCAGTGGCCCGGCAGCGCGCGATCCTCCGCCTCGGCTGGCCGTCCCGGATCGAGACCGCATCGACGATCTGGCCCTGGCCGCGGTTGCCGCGGGTGGCCGCGCGCGGTCGACGGATCGCGCGCGATCTCCGCAGGTGGCCGAGCAGCTCCCGCTTCAACGCGCCGCGTGCCTGCACGAACAGGGTCAGGTAGATCGTCTCGTGCGACACCCACATAGTCTGATCGTGTGGGTACTGCGCCTTCAGCCAGCCCGCGATCTGCTCGGGCGACCACTCCTCGGCGAGCCTCGCCGCCACCAACTCGGCGAGGACCGGATTACGCGCGAGCTTGCAGCGCTGCGGCCGCCGCGCGCGCTCCCACGCTCGCCGGTCGGCCTCGCCGGCACGGTAGCGGCGTCTGCCACCGTGGCGGTCGAGCTCGCGGCTGACGCTAGAAGGCGCCCTGCCGAGGCGCGCTGCGATCGTCCGCGCCGACTGGCCGGCCGCGACGCCGCGTGAGATCTCCTCTCGCTCCCACAGCGTCAGCGCCCGTGGGCTCCGCCTCCGCTCGCGCGGAGCCACGCCGCCGTGCTGGCGGATCGTGCAGTGGACGGTGCCGGGCGCGCGGTCGAGCGCGCGGGCGATGTCGCTGACCGACTCACCCCGCTTCCAGCGCTCCCACAGCTCCCGCCGCTCCTCCGCCGAGTACTCCCTCCGCCTTGTCGCCATCGCAACCCCCTGCATCTCGAGAACAGGTCACCGATGTTGCGATGACGGGTTGACGGCGCACACGCCCTTTCCAGGCTTAGTAGGTTGAGCCCGTGAAGCGACATAGTGAGCCCGTGAAGCGACGTGCCGCGCTCGCATGTCTGCTCCTGACCGGCGTCCTCGCGGCCCCCGCTGCCGCGACTGAGCCGCTGCCGACAATCACGCTGACGAGCCTCACGATCAAGCGCAGCGAGGCCCGGGACGGCTTCGCTGGCACAGTCTCGATCCGCTTTCGCATGTGCCTCAACGTCGGCCCGCGGGCGGTGATTATCACGCGCGAGAGGCGGAAGGTTGGAGCGACGACGAAGGCGCGACGAACGTCACTCGAGCCCCTGGGCGTAGACCTCGACGACGTCTACGCCTACGATTGCGCGGCGAACCAATCCTTTGCGTGGGCGGTGCCATCTCGGCTCTTTCTTGGAGGCGGCACATACTCCGCCGACGTCCGCATCCGAGACGGCTACGGCCGTCTCAGCGCACCGATTCTCTTCAGCGTGAGGCTCTAGGGGCAGCCCAAACGGAGGCGCGGTCCGTACCTGCTCGCAGTCCAAGCTGACGGCCCCTGGTCCATCCGCGTGACGCCGTGCTCAAAGCACGGCCACGGCGTCCCGGAGCAACTTTCCATCCGCTTTCCAAGCAGGCACCGGCTCGAAGACCCTTCGTCACGTCCCGAAAGGCAGAAGCTCACATTTCCAGCGTGTTTTTCCGATGGACCTAACTGGTGCTCTTTCAAACCGCGAGCTCGCGGGCCTTCTCCAGCGTCTCACAACTGCCGCGGCTGATCAACCATCGCGTCGGCGCAAGCAGTTCGCAGGCTGGTCGGACGGGCGGAGGCCGTTCCGCAGCGTCGGCAACGCGATCATCGCCGTTCTGGCACAGGCGGACGGTCCGGTTCGAGTGCGGGAGATCCACGCCGCAGTCGAGTTGTGCCTCGGCGAGGGTGTCTCTCGCTCCTCGGTGAGGAACTTCCTGCACAAGGGCTCGAGGCGATCGAGGCCCCTCTTCACGTATCACGGGAAGCGGGGCTACAGCTTATCGCCGACGCGCCGCGACTGACGCTAGACGAACTCCTCGGCGGGAACTGGCGGAGGTCGTTCGACGTCGTGCGCCTCGGGCCGCTGATCCGGCAGAAACCACCGTTCGGCGATCGCTGTCGGCACGACCGCGGACAGGACGACAACGGTCACGAGCAGCGAGAACTGCGTCTGGTCGATGATCCCGGCGTTGAGGCCGTAGAGCGACGAGATCGTCCCAAAGGTGAGCCCGGTGCTCATCAGCAGCGTCGTGAAGGTCGCATGGCGAGGCGCCCACCGCCGCGCCAGCGGGAGGATGAACGCGACCTTGGGCACCATCTTCATGGCGAGCAGCGCGACGAGCAGCCCGAGGTTCGCGAAGACCGCACTCAGCGACACGTTCAGGCCGCCCTTGAGAAAGAAGAACGGTGTCAGGAAGGCGAAGGCGACGACGCGCAGCCGCTTCTGCTCTTCGCGGTGCTCCTGGTAGTGCCGGCTCATCACGAGCCCGAGCACGAACGCCGGTAGCACGGCGTGGCCGTGCGAGAGGTCGGCGAGCACCATCAGTCCGAGCAGGCAGACGAACACGAGCTTGATCTCTGGCTCGATCACGCGGTCGCCGTAACGAGCGAAGAACGGCCGAGCGAGCCGCGGCAGCGCGACAATCAGCGCGATCGAGACGCCGAGGAAGACCGGGAACCAGAGGTTCGGCTTGATGAAGATCGCCGACAGAGCGACCGCCGTGCAGAGATCGGTGACGAAGGTCGCGCTCATCAGCAGCTTCCCGATCGCCAGATCCGTGAGCCCGCGCTCGACGAGCACCGCGTAGACGACGGCGAGCGAGGTCGTCGAGAGAGCCGTGCCGGCGATCAGCGACGCCTTCAGGGTCCAGTCGAGCAGGAAATAGCTCACGAGCGAGGCGACCGCGAAGGGGCCGGCGAAGGAGGCGATGCCTATTCCGACCGAGGCTTCGAGACGCCGGCGCATGTACGCCGGGTCGACCTCCATCCCTGCAAGGAACGTGAGGACGATCGACGCGAAGGCCGCGATGAAGTCGAGCCACTGCTCGCTGCGGAGCTCGAAGACGTTGCCGAGAATGACGCCGAGCGAGAGCTCGAGGAGCGCAACGGTCACGCCGAGCTCGACGGAGACGATGCTTGCGAGGAGAACCGCCGCTGCCAGGACTGCTGCGAGTTCGACTGGGCTCACGGTGACCTCCTACTTCGCGTCGGAATAACGGACGTTCGGTAGAGGCCATCAGCCCCTCGTCGGGGCGGTTAGGCGCGAGCCTCATCGCGCTTCTGCCATGCTAGCCGCGAAGGGCGCCTGCGCTACATGTAGCGCCTACCCGGCGCCGACGTCGCGAGCGAAGCGGCACAAGTAATAGAGCATGTTGTATTTCCCGCAACAGCAATGGGCGCGGCTGGGATTGAACCAGCGACCTCCCGCGTGTGAAGCGGGCGCTCTCCCGCTGAGCTACGCGCCCCGGCGGGGCACAAGATACCGCAGCCTCACCACCGGCCCGCCCGGCCGGCCCGCCGCGTCCCGGAGAGAGGTTGCCCGGTCACGCTCCCGCCTCCGTTGCGCTCGACTCGGGAGGAACTCGCGTCGCCGGCTCAGGTCAGGCGGAGCCGCGGCACCTGAGAGGGAATCCTTAGCGCTGCTTCCTCCCGGATCTGACGCGGTTCGGATGCTCCCAGTGCGCGGGACCTGACCGTCGACGCTGCGTGCGCGAGCCCAGGCTCCGAGCGAGACGCCCCTCGGGCGGTATTCGGCCCCGCTATAGCGGATTGCGAGTACAGGGAACCGCTAGCTCCCCGCCTAGCGCGACCGGGCGGGACGATCGTAGCAGCGGGCCGGCGCCGCTCCCCGAACGCGCCCGGACCCGCCGGGCGCCGGTCTGGTTGAATCGGATCCGTGACCGCGCTCTACCGCCCGTACCGCCCGCAGGACTTCGACGAGGTGGTCGGGCAGGAGGCGGTCGTCCGCACGCTGCAGAACGCGATCTCGGCCGGGAAGGTCCGCCAGGCCTACCTCTTCGCCGGCCCGCGCGGAACCGGGAAGACCTCGCTGGCACGCATCCTCGCCAAGGCGCTCAACTGCTCGCAGGGGCCGACGCCGACCCCGGACAAGGTCTGCCACGCCTGCCAGGCGATCGCGAACGGCACCTCGCTGGACGTCGTCGAGATGGACGCGGCCTCGCAGCGCGGCATCGACGACATCCGCGAGATCCGCGAGCGCGTGATCCTCCAGCCGGTCGAGGGGCGCTACAAGGTCTACATCCTCGACGAGGCGCACCAGCTCACGGACGCCGCCTTCAACGCCCTGCTGAAGCTGATCGAGGAGCCGCCGCCGCACCTCGTCTTCGTCTTCTGCACGACCGACCTGGCGAAGATGCTGACGACCGTCCGCTCGCGCTGCCAGACGTTCGTGTTCGCCCGCCCGCGGCTCGCCGAGCTCGTCCGGCTGCTGCGGCGGATCGCCGACGGCGAGGAGATCGACGTGCCGGACGCGGCCCTGGCCCTGATCGCCCGCTCGGCGCGCGGCAGCTTCCGCGACGCCGTCTCGACGCTCGACCAGCTCTCCTCCGCGACCGAGGCCAAGGTGACCGTCCAGGCCGTGCTGCAGCTGCTCGGCGCCGTGGAGGAGGAGGCGCTCTTCCGGCTCTGCGACCTCGTCGTCGACCGCGACACCGCCGGCGCACTCACCTTCGTCGAGGAGCTCTCCGAGCAGGGCCAGGACCTCGGCCGGCTCGTGCTCGACCTGCTCGAGCACCTGCGTGCGCTGCTCCTCGTCCAGCACATGGGCGAGGTGCCCGAGTCGCTGCCCGTGACCGAGGAGACCCGCGAGCGGCTGCGAGCCCAGGCGAACCAGCTGCCCGAGGTGGCGGTGCTCCGCCTCTGCGACCTGCTCGCCGTCGCCGTCGACGACATGCGTCAGGGCGGCGACCCACGGCTGCCGCTCGAGCTCGCGCTCGTGAAGGTGACGCGGCCGGCCGGCGACCTCTCGAGCGAGTCCGTCGCCTACCGCCTCGAGCTGCTCGAGCAGCGCGGGCCGGCGGCGGCGCCCCAGCGGCCGGAGACGAAGCCCGAGGAGCCTCCACCCGCACCGGAGCCCGCCGCAGACGCTCCCTCGCTCGCGCTCGAGCAGCTGCAGGACGCCTGGCAGCGCACGGTGATCCCGGCATTACAGCAGCGCTCAATCCCGACCGCCTCGCTCTTCGGCGAGGCGCGGCCCGCGGCGCTCGTCGAGAACCGCCTGACGCTCGAGTTCCCGGCCGACGCCGTCTTCCACCGCCAGAAGGCCGAGGAGTCGAAGCACGCGACTCTCCTCGCCGACGCGCTCTACGAGGTGACGGGCCGCCGCCTCGCGCTCGACTTCGCGGTCGGCGAGAACGGCGGCGACGCGGAGGCGGCGCCCGAGCGGCCCACGACCGAGGACGAGTTCATCTCGTTGCTGAAGGACGAATTCGACGCCCACGAACTGGAGGAGACGTGAAGCAGCCGAACCTGAACCAGATGATGAAGCAGGTGCAGCAGATGCAGGAGCAGATGGCGAAGGCCCAGGCCGAGCTCGAGCAGGAGACGGTGGAGGCCTCGGCCGGAGGCGGGATGGTCACGGTCAAGGCGACCGGTGGGCTCGAGATCACCGAGATCCGGATCGACCCCAAGGCGATCGACCCCGACGACCCGGAGCTCCTCGCCGACATGGTGCTCGCCGCGGTGAACGAGGCGCTGCGTTCGGCGAAGAGCCTGATGGAGTCGCGCCTCGGCGGGGCCGTCAACCTCGAGGGCCTCGGCGGGCTCGGGCTGCCCGGCCTGTAACGAGCCCCTTTCGCAACGAAGCACTGGGACGCCGGGCCGCGCTGGACGACCGATTACGGCGTCCTCAGTCGCCCGGATGGCGCTGCCATGCGGGCTCCCTGCGTCCTTGTCCTCGGCCGCCCATCGCACCCCGGCGCCGAGTCGTCATTGCGAAAGGGGCTCCTAGTACTGCTTTGTTACTCGCGTTGGGGGTAGAGGGCGAGCTCGAGCTGGTTGAGATCGACGGGCTGGTGGCAGGTTCGGCAGCGGCTGTGCCAACACTTGAAGACGGGCTGGAGGAGCAGCACCGTCTG
>JBHEMU010000190.1:0-24961 GCA_046262415.1 Gaiellaceae bacterium
GGGGAAACGCCGCCCCGTTTCAACCCTCGCGACAGTACTCCACTCAGTCGCGGCGCGCTTCCGACGCTCGCTCGCCACCGTCTCCGCCGATCACTTTGCCCGAACCGCGCCGATCGGCGTTACCGCCCCAGGCTCCTAGGCGTCGCTTGCGATGCCGACCTCAGGAGCGCGGGCTTGCCCGTGCTCCGTCTGGGCCGACCGCACGAGCGCATCCGGGTAAAGACCGACGCTGCTACGGCGCCCAGAGCGGACCGAGGTAGACGACGGGGTCGCCCGGCTGCCAGCGTGCCAGAAAGCGCTGAATCGGCGGGTGCAGCACGATTTCGTCCAGCTCGGCGACCGAGAAGAGGCGGTGGCCGCGCACGGCCGCATCGGCAGAGGTGACGAGCTCCAGCGAGCGGCCCGTCAGGTCCCCGGCGAAGATGATCTGCACGACGTGCTTCGCCGCGAAGCTGCGCACGGGCGCGATCGAGTCGACGATCGCGACCGGCCCTTCGAGCAGCAGGTCGTCCCCGACGCCGACCTCCTCGGCCAGCTCGCGCCGGACGGCGTCGACCAGGCTCTCGCCCGAGTTGACGCCGCCGCCGGGGAGCAGCCAGTACTGCCGGTCTGCCTTCTCGTGCCGGCACAGGAGGATGCGGTCGCCCCAGCGGAGGATCGCCGAGACGCGGATCCGGGGCTCGCTGCTCATCGGCCGGAGGAGCCCAGCCCGCCGGCGCCCCGCTCGCTGGCGGGCAGCTCGGCGACCTCGGCCGGCCGCGCGGCGGCGACCCGGGTCAGCACGAGCTGTGCGATCCGCATCCCGGGCTCGACCACGAACGTCTGTCGGAGGTCGGTGTTGAGCAGGATCACCTGTACCTCCCCCCGGTAGCCGGCGTCGATCAGGCCCGGAGAGTTGACGACGGTGAGGCCGTGCTTCGCGGCCAGGCCGGACCTCGGCAGGACGAGCCCGGCGTGTCCCGCGGGGACCGCGACCGCGAGGCCCGTGGCGACGACCGCGCGCTCGCCCGGACCGAGCTCGACCCGCTCGCACGCCGCCAGGTCGAGGCCGGCGTCGCCCTCATAGGCCCGTACGGGCAGGACTGCCTGCGGGCGAAGCCGCGCGACCGGGAGCTCGGTCACCGCGCCGAGAGGCTCGCGGCGTCCCCCTCGGCGATCAGGTACGGCGCGAAACGGCGCAGCTCCCGGTAGGGGAGGTGCGCGCGCACGAGCACGCCGTCGGGGCGGTCGACGCGATCCTCGATCGGCGCCCCGAGCGCGTACAGCTCCGCGAGCCGGCCCCCGTCCTCGTAGGGGAGCAGCAGCGTCACGAGCGCGAAGCGGTCGCCGAAGCGCTCCGCCAGCCTCGCCCGGAGCCCCTCCAGTCCCTCCCCCGTCAGCGCCGAGACCTGCAGCGCCCCGGGGAAGCGGTTCCCCACCCGGCGGCGCCCGAGCGGGTCGAGCGCATCCACCTTGTTCAGCACCAACTCGACCGGCAGCTCGCCAGCGCCGATCTCCCTCAGCACCGCCTCCACGGCCGCCACCGTCTCGGCCAGGCGCTCCTTCGGCAGCGACGCGTCGACGACGTGGAGCACGAGATCGGCGACCAGCGTTTCCTCCAGCGTCGCCGCGAAGCCCTCGACGAGCTGGTGCGGCAGGCGGCGGATGAAGCCGACGGTGTCCGTGACGAGGTACTGGCGGCCCTCGTGCTCGAAGGAGCGCGTCGTCGGGTCGAGCGTCTCGAACAGGCGGTTCTCGACCGAGACCCGCGCGTCGGTGAGGGCGTTCAGGAGCGTCGACTTGCCGACGTTCGTGTAGCCGGCGAGGGCGACGGTCGGCGTCTGCGAGCGGCGGCGGGCCTTGCGCCGGACGTCCCGCTGGCCCCGGAGCGCGTCGAGGCGGCGCCTGAGCAGGACGACGCGCCGCTGCGCGAGCCGCCGGTCGGTCTCGAGCTGGCTCTCCCCCGGTCCGCGGGTGCCGACGCCGCCGCCGAGGCGCTCGAGGTGCTGCCAGAGGCCGCGCATGCGCGGGAGGTTGTACTCGAGCTGCGCCAGCTCGACCTGGAGCTTCCCTTCGGCGCTGACCGCGTGCTGGGCGAAGATGTCCAGGATCAGCTGGGTGCGGTCGACGACCCGCTTCTGCAGCTCGTCCTCGAGCCGCCGCTGCTGGACCGGGTCGAGCTCGCCGTCCACGAGCACGGACTCGGCGCCCGACTCGGCGAGCGCGGCCTTCAGCTCTTCGAGCTTCCCCTTGCCCAGATACGTCCGCGGATCGGGACGCGACCGGTGCTGCACGATCTCACCCACCGGCTCGACTCCGGCCGTCCTCGCCAGCTCGCGCAGCTCGGCGAGCTCGTCGCCGGCAGGCACGCCCGGCTCCAGGACCGCGACGACGAACCCGCGCTCGGGCTCTGCACCCGGCGCGGGATCCGGCTGGCGAGGAGTCACGCCGTTGATTATCGCTCACGCCCGGCTGCCTGCAGAGACGCGCGGCCGGCGATAGCGTCTAGCCGTGCGCCTCTCCCCGGTCCTGGCAGCCCAGACGACGTACCCGTTCGTCCGCGTCGAGCAGGCGAAGCGCCGGAAGGCGGCCGAGGGAGTGCACCTGATCGACCTCGGCATGGGCGACCCGCGCGAGCCGACCGACCCTCTGATCCGCACGGCCCTCGTCGAGGCGCTGCCGGAGGTCTCGAGCTACCCGAGGGCGGAGGGCCTGCCCGAGCTGCGCGAAGCGATCGCGGCCTGGTGCTCGAGGCGGTTCGGCGTCGGGCTCGACCCGGACCGGGAGATCATCCCGACCTACGGCAGCAAGGAGGCGATCTTCAGCTTCGCGCAGGTCGTCGTGCACCCGGGAACCAGCAGGAACCTCGTCGTCACGACCGAGCCCGGCTACCCGGTGCCCGAGCGCGGCGCTCAGTTCGCCGGCGCCGAGGTGCTGCGGCTGCCGCTCCTCGACGAGCACGGCTTCCTCCCCGACCTCGACTCGCTCGGCGAGGCGACGCTCGACCGGATCGCCCTCTTCTGGGTCAACTACCCGAACAATCCGACGGGAGCCGTCGCGCCGCTCGCCTTCTACGAGCAGCTGGCGGCGCTGGCGGCGCGCCACGGCTTTCTCGTCGCCTCGGACGAGGCCTACTCGGAGCTCTGGTTCGACGAGGCCCCTGCCTCCGCGCTCCAGGCCTCCGACCGGAGCCACGTCGTCGTCTTCAATACACTGAGCAAGCGCTCGTCGATGACCGGCTACCGGTCCGGCTTCGTCGCCGCGCCCGCCGAGGTGATCGACGCCCTGCGCGCCTACCGCCCGAACGTGGGCACCGCCCCCCAGGAGTTCGTCCAACTGGCCTCCGTGGTCGCCTGGGGCGACGAGGCCCACGTCGAACGGACGCGCGAGGCCTACCGTCGCAAGCGCGCGGTCTTCCTCGACGCCTTCGAGCGCGCGGGGATCCGGCTGGCGGGCAGCGAGGCGACGATGTACCTCTGGGCTCGCACGCCCGCCGGAGAGTCCTCCGAGGACCTCGCCGCGCGGCTGCTCGAGCACGGCGTCGTCGTCGCCCCCGGCGCGTACCTGGGAGAGCACGGCGAGGGCTACGTCAGGCTCGCGCTCGTGCCTCCGGAGGAAGACTGCAGGCGTGCCGCCGCGTTGATCCAGGAGGTCTGGTGAGCGACCCGGCCGACCCACTGGACGCGGCGGCGGTCGAGGACGTGATCGCCCGGCTCGACCGCGGGGAGATCCGAGTCGCCGAGCCGGACGGCGACGACTGGCGCGTCAACCAGCCCGTCAAGCAGGCCGTGCTCGACTACTTCCGGCTGCGCCGGATGGAGCCGCAGGAGGTGGGGCCCTTCGTCTACCACGACAAGATTCCGCTGAAGACGAACTACGCCGAGCTCGGCGTGCGGGTCGTGCCGCCGGCGGTCGCGCGGTACGGCGCGTTCCTCTCGCGCGACGTGATCCTGATGCCGAGCTACGTCAACATCGGCGCGTGGGTCGGCCCGCGGACGATGGTCGACACGTGGGCGACGGTGGGCTCGTGCGCGCAGATCGGCGCCGACGTCCACCTGGCGGGCGGGGTCGGCATCGGCGGCGTGCTCGAGCCGGTCGGAGCCCGGCCGGTGATCGTCGAGGACGGGGTCTTCGTCGGCTCGCGCTGCATCCTCGTCGAGGGCGTGCGCATCGGCCGCGGCGCGGTCCTGGCACCGAACGTCTCCCTGACGGCCTCGGTGCCGATCATCGACGTGACCGGGCCCGAGCCGGTCGAGCACCGCGGCCACGTCCCCCCCTTGGCGATCGTCGTCCCCGGCACGCGGCCGAAGCAGTTCCCTGCCGGGACGTACGAGCTCGCCTGCGCGCTGATCGTCGGCCGTCGCAGCGCATCGACCGACCTGAAGGTGAGCCTGAACGACGCGCTGCGCGAGTTCGGGATCGGCGCCGGCTAGCCGAGGCGCTCGGCCGGCCCGGTCAGCCAGGCGCATCCACCAGCGAGCCGGACGTACAGGTCGCCGCCCGGAAAGCGCACCGTCACCTCGCCGTCGCCGTGCGTCGCGGCCGCGATCGCGACGGCGCTCGTCCCGGACGAGGGGGTCTCCCCCACCCCGCGCTCCCAGACCCGCGCGCGGACGAGCCCGGCCGCCTCGACACGGACCACCTGCACGTTCGTCCGGCCCGGCCAGCGCGGGTGCGTCTCCAGCAGCGGCCCGATCACCGGCAGGTCCTCGGGATCGCCCACGACGACCGCGTGCGGGTTGCCGACGTCGACCGCGACGACGGGCAGGCCCTCGATCCGCTCGGGCTCCGAGACCCGAAACGGGCCGATCGCCTGCTCCACGAGCCCGCCGGGCAGCATCCTCGCGACGACCTCCCTGCGGCCGACGCGGATCCGCACCTCCCCCGCGCCCGTTCGCTCCGCCAGCCAGCGCGCAGCGATCCGCGTCCCGTTCCCGGAGAGCTCCGCCGTCGACCCGTCGGGGTTCCAGATCACGATCTCTGCCGCATCGGAGCCGGCAGAGACGATCTCGAGCACACCGTCGGTGCCGGCGGCGAGCTCTCGCGCCCGCTGCGGCGTCAGCGGGGCGCCGAGCTCCGCCCGTTCAATGAGCAGGTACCGGTTGCCGAGCGCGTGCCACGTCGAGGATCTCATCGGCGACGGCGCCCGGAGGGCGCTCCGCGTCGACGCTAACAAGGCCCGGAATGCGGCGCATCCACTTGCGCTGGTAGGCGGCGTAGCGGCGCGTGCGCTGCACGAGCGCCTCCAGAGCCTCCCTGCGCGGCAGCGTCCCGATCTCGTCCAGGCCGAGCGCGTAGCGGGCCGTTGCGGAGACGCCGGCGGCGAGCGCGGCGCGCACCTCCTCCTCGACCCCCGAATCGACCATCCCGGCCGCCCGCTCGGCGATGCGCCGGTCGAGGGTCCGCTTGGAGAGCTCGAGCCCGAAGACGAGCGTGGGATGGCGCGTGTCTTCGGTCCAGAGCCGGCCGTCGTCGGGCGCCAGCGACTGGCCGCGCTCCGCGAGCTCGAGCGCCCGCACGACGCGGCGGCGGTCGTTGGCGTGCACGGCCGCCGCGGCGGCGGGATCGAGCTCGGCGAGGCGCTCGTGAGCCGTCTCGGGGCCGCGCGCATCGTAGAACGCCTCCCAGCGCCGGCGCAGAGCGGGCGGCGGGGCCGGCGGCAGTCCGAGGTCGGCCAGGGCCGCCCGGAGGTAGAGACCGGTGCCGCCGGTGACGACGGGAGTCCGGCCGCCGGCGAGGACGCGGTCGATCTCCCGGTGTGCGAGCTGCGCGTACTCGCCGACGGAGCCCTCGTGCGTGAGCGGCCAGACGCCCACGAGGAGCGTCGGACTCTCCGGCTGCGCGGTCAGGATCGGCAGCCCGCGGTAGACCTGCATCGAGTCGGCGGAGACGATCTCCGCCGGGATTCGCTCCGCGAGCGCCTCCGCGACGGCCGACTTGCCGCTCGCCGTCGGCCCGAAGAGCGCCAGGACGAGGCGTGGCGGAGCCGTCACGCGGCCGCGGCGGCGACCTGCGTTCCCCGGAGCGTGGTCGAAGAGGCGGACTCGATCGTCACCGGCACGAGCTGGCCGGGGGCGGCGGCGCCGGTGAAGTTCACGGTCGTGTTCCGGCGCGTGCGGCCGCGGAGGACGGTCGGATCGGTCCGGCTCGGTCCCTCGACGAGCACCTCCTCGACGAGACCTACCCGTCTCTGATTCCGCTCTCGCGCGACTCGCTGGCAGACCTCGACGAGGCGCTCGATGCGCTCGCGCTTGACCTCCTCGGGCACCTGCCCCGGCATCGTCGCCGCCTCCGTCCCGCGCCGCAGCGAGAAGACGAAGGTGAAGGCGCTGTCGAAGCCCACCTCCTCCACGGTCGTCAGCGTCAGCTCGAAGTCGTCCTCCGTCTCGCCGGGGAAGCCGACGATCACGTCGGTACCGAGCGCGAGATCTCCGATCGCGGCCCGCAGCTCTCCCACCAGCGCGAGGTAGCGCTCGCGCGTGTACGTCCGGCGCATCGCTTTCAGGATTCGAGAGGAGCCGGACTGGAGGGGGAGGTGGACGTGCTCGCAGACGGCGTCGCACTCGGCGATCGCATCGATCACGGGGCGTCGGAAGTCCTTCGGGTGGGGGCTCGTGAAACGGATCCGCTCGATCCCGTCGACACCGTCGCAGGCACGCAGGAGCTCGCCGAAGTCGGTGCGCAGGTCCGGCAGGAGGTCCCGGCCCCAGGAGTTCACGTTCTGGCCGAGCAGCGTGATCTCGCGCACGCCCTCGGCCGCGAGCCGTGCCACCTCGCCGACGATCTCGCCGGGGCGGCGGCTCTGCTCGCGTCCCCGGACGGCGGGGACGATGCAGTAGGCGCACTTCGAGTTGCAGCCCATCGACACCTGCACCCACGCCTGGTAGGCGCGCTCGCGGCGGGCGGGCAGGTCGGCGGCGAACGAGCTCCATTCCGCGAAGCGTCCGCGCGGCGCCTCGCCGCCGGCCCCGATCCAGTCGCCGAGGTGCGGGATCGAGCCGGGCCCGAACGCCACGTCGACGTACGGGTAGAGCTCGAACAGCCGCCCGCGCTGGGCCTCTGCGTAACAGCCGCCCACGGCGATCACCTTCTCGGGATCGCGCTGCTTCAGCGCCGCCGCCTGGGCCAGGTGCGCGGCGAAACGCTGGTCCGGCTTCTCACGGATCGTGCACGTATTGAAGACGAGCACGTCCGCCTCGTCCTGGGCGGCCGCCTCGCCCAGACCGAGCGACTCCAGCATCCCCTTGATGCGCTCGGAATCGTGCGCGTTCATCTGGCAGCCGAACGTCGTCACGTGGTAGCGCCTCATCGCCGCGCCATCGTAGCCAGCGCGTGGAGCGGCCCTTGCCTAGTTGGCGAACTCGATCGCGCGGCTCTCGCGGATCACGGTCACCTTGATCTGCCCGGGATACTCGAGCTGATCCTCGATCTCGCGGGCGATCTCGTGCGAGAGCAGCACCGCCGCGTCGTCGTCGACCTCGGCCGGGATGACAATGACGCGGATCTCGCGACCCGCCTGGAGCGCGTAGACCTTCTCCACGCCGGGCTTCGCCGCCGCGAGCTCCTCGAGCGCCTCCAGCCGCTTCACGTACTGGTCGAGACTCTCTCCGCGCGCACCCGGGCGCGAGGCTGAGATCGCGTCCGCGGCGATCAACAGGACGGCCTCGACCGTCTGCGGCTGCACCTCGTAGTGGTGCGCCTCGATCGCGTGGCAGACGGCCTGCGACTCGCCGTAGCGGCGTGCCAGCCGGACGGAGATCTGCGTGTGGGAGCCCTCGACCTCGTGCGTCATCGCCTTGCCCAGGTCGTGGAAGAGGGCGGCCCGCTTCGCCGTCCTGACGCCGGCGCCGAGCTCGGCCGCCATCAGGCCCGCCAGGTGCACGACCTCGAGCGTGTGCCTGAGCACGTTCTGCCCGTAGCTCGTCCGGAAGCGGAGCCGGCCGAGGATCTTGACGAGCTCCTCGTGCACCTCGCCGCACTTCGCCTCGAAGACGGCCTGCTCGCCTGCCGCGCGCATCGTCTCCTCGAGCTCGGACTTCGACTGGTAGTACATCTCCTCGATCCGGGCGGGATGGATGCGGCCGTCCTCGATCAGCTTGGCGAGCGTCAGCTTGGCCACCTCCCGGCGGATGCCGTCGAAGGAGGAGAGCACGACCGCCTGGGGCGTGTCGTCGATGATGAAGTCGACGCCGGTCAGGTGCTCGAGGGCGCGGATGTTCCGCCCTTCGCGCCCGATGATGCGGCCCTTCATGTCGTCGGAGGGCAGCTCGACGATCGAGACGGTCGTCTCGGCCGCGTGGCTCGCGGCCACGCGCTGCAGCGCGTCCGCGACGAGGTTCCGCGCGCGCCGCTTCGCCTCGGTCTGGGCCTCCTCCTCGAGCTGGCGCACCCGGCGCGCGAGCTCGCCGCGGACGAGCTCCTGCGAGCGTTCCAGCACCTCCACCTTCGCCTCGTTGATCGTCATGCGGGAGATCCGCTCCAGCTCGCGCAGCTGGTCCGCCCGCGCCTGCTTCAGCTCGTCCTGCAGCGTCTTCCAGTGCGTCTCCCGATCGGCGAGCCCCTGCTCCTTCCGCTCCACCTCGGTCAGCTTCCGCTCGACCTCGTAGAGCCCGGAGCGGGCCCGCTCCTCGAGCGCCACCGTCCGGGTCCGCCGGTCCTGCAGGTCTGCCTCGGTCGCGCTCCGAAGCTTGACCGCTTCCTCTCTGGCCTCGATCTGCGCCTCGCGCCGCATCGCCTCGGCCTCCCGGCGCGCCTCCGCGAGCAGCAGCTGGCGGGTCCGGTGGGCTGCGGCCAGACGCGAGCCGCCCAGGCCGCGGACGGCGAGCACTGCCGCGGCGCCGCCGATCACGAGCCCGATCAGGATTCCGATGGCGACGAGCATGAGCGCTCCTCCGTGGTCGCCACGGCGGTCGCCGTGGGCCCACCCGTCATCGCGCCCGCACGCGGGCATCCCGTGAATCGGTTGCAAGCGGAGCCGTCAGGCTCCCCGAAGGCGCCCTACTCCAGGGCTCTTCGGCCTGAACTCCTGGCTCTGCTGGCTGGTCTCGTCGTCACTCGCTGGTTGGCTCGGAAGAATACGCCGATTCAGAAATGCTCACGTGCAGGAGAAATGTCGGATGAAGCGTCCCTATCGTAGCGCTCGTCCGACCCCGCGTGCAACGACGCGTCGATCGTCTCCTCGCTGAATCCCCTGCGGGCCAGGAAACGCGCCGTCGAGGGCGTCGCGCCCCGGACGGCCACCACCTCGCGGGCGCGCTCGACCTCGGGCGCCAGCGCGCCGAGCGCCTCCTCGATCATGTCCGGGGCGAGGCCGCGCCGGGCGAGATCGCCGCGGATCGCCTCGTCGCCATGGCCCCTGCCGGCAAGCGCCTCCGCGCGCCGCTCGGCCAGGCGGACCTCGTCGACCATGCCGAAGTGCTCCAGGCCGCCGAGCGCTTCCACGGCCGCCCGTGCCGGAACACCCCGTCGCCGCAGTCGCTCCAGCAGCTCGCTGCGGGACAGGTCCCGCCGAGCGAGCGCGCCGAGCGCGACGTCGAGCGCCTCGGCGCGCCGCAGCTCGCGCCGGACCTCTCGCAGAGCCGGACGGTCGAGTTCCCGACCGGTCAGGACGCCGGCCCGGACGACCACGCCTGCCGGCAGAGTCCGCCACGGGCGGCCGTCGAGCTCCACCGCGACCCCTGCGGCACCGAGCTCCCGGAGGCGGGTCACGATCGGCACGGAAGAAGCCTCAGATCCCCGCCCCGCGGTGCGATGGGGGCCGAGGCTCCTGACTACGCCCCCGCCGCGACCTTCTCCGGGCGGGGCTCGGGGGCTTCGGCCGGCGCGGGGGCTTCGGCCGGGAGGGTGGGCAGCAGGCGCGCGGAGACGACCTCGTCGGGCCCGGCCTGCGCCTGCAGGCGGCCGAGCACCTGCTGGGTGACGTCGGGGTGCTCCCTCAGGAACGCGGCTGCGTTCTGCCTGCCCTGTCCGAGCCGCTCCTCCTCGAAGCTGAAGTAGGAGCCGGACTTCTGGATCACCTTCCGCTCCAGACCCGCCTCCAGCACGGTTCCCTCCCACGAGATCCCGTGGCCGTAGAGGATGTCGAACTCGGCCTGCTTGAACGGCGGCGCGACCTTGTTCTTGACGACCTTCACGCGGACGCGGTTCCCGATCGCCTCGACGCCCTCCTTCAGCGTCTCGATGCGGCGGATGTCGAGTCGCACCGAGGCGTAGAACTTGAGCGCCCGGCCACCGGGGGTCACCTCCGGCGAGCCGAACATGACGCCGATCTTCTCTCGCAGCTGGTTCGTGAACAGGCAGATCGTGTCCGTCCGGTTCAGCGTGCCCGTGAGCTTGCGGAGCGCCTGGCTCATCAGGCGGGCCTGCAGGCCGACGTGGCTGTCGCCCATCTCGCCTTCGATCTCGGCCTTCGGGGTCAGCGCGGCGACCGAGTCGACCGCGACCACCGCCAGCGCGCCGCTGCGGACGAGCAGCTCCGTGATCTCGAGCGCCTGCTCGCCGGTGTCCGGCTGCGAGACGAGCAGCTGGTCGATGTCGACGCCGATCCGACGCGCGTACTGCGGGTCCATCGCGTGCTCGGCGTCGATGAAGGCGCAGATGCCGCCGCGGCGCTGCGCCTCTGCGATCACGTGGTAGACGAGCGTCGTCTTCCCCGAGGACTCGGGGCCGAAGATCTCGACGATCCGGCCGCGCGGCAGCCCGCCGATGCCGAGCGCCATGTCGAGGGACAGCGACCCGGTCGAGACGGCGCCGATCGAGACCTGGGCCTGGTCGCTCATCCGCATCACCGATCCCTTGCCGAACTGCCGCTCGATCTGACCCAGAGCGACGTCGAGAGCCTGCTCGCGATCCAACCTGATCAACCTCCTAGCGCGACCGATTCGATGATCTCGTACTGCGCTCCGCCGGACCGCAGCACCGAATGGTAGACAGCCGCTTCGGACGGACTGAAGCGCCCGAGGGCCGGCGCCGGCACGTCGAGCCGAGGACGCCGGCGGAAGCGCAGCACGGTGACGTGTGCCAGCCAGGGCCGGCGCTCCCGCTCGTAGACGCCCAGCGCCTCGAGGCGACCGAACAGATCCTCCGCCAGCGGGCCGACCGTGCCGCGGACGTCGCGGAGGACGAGCATGCAGACGCTGCGCGTCTCCCGAACCGCCCGCCCCGTGACCTCGAGCTCGATCGGTCCCGCGGCTGCGGCCGCCTCGCGCAAGGCTCGGACGACGGCGGGGATGCGGGCGGCCGGCGTCGAGCCGAGGAATGCCAGCGTGACGTGGAGGTGCTCGCGCGGCACGATCCGCCCGCCGGAGAGATGCCGTCGCTGCCAGGTGACGAGCTCGTCCAGCACCCGGTCCGGCAGGCGCAGCCCGCAGAAGATCCGCTTCCGCTCCTCATCGGCCGGCACGCTACCGCCTGGCGTCACGCCGATTCGTCACGAGTCCGTGTCAGAAGTCGCCGGACGAGGTGCAGCGCGGTCGTGGCGGCCCGCCTGCGGATCGACTCGCGGTCGGTGCCGTAGCTGAACTCGACGCCACGCCCTCCGTCGGGCCCCAGGGCGTGGACGAAGACGAGGCCGACCGGCTTCGCCGCCGTCCCTCCGCCCGGCCCCGCCACCCCGGTCACGGCCACGGCGACGTCCACCTCGAGACGCGACCGGGCGCCCACGGCCATCGCCTCCGCGACCTGCGCCGAGACGGCGCCGTGCTCGCGCAGCAGCGCTTCCGGCACGCCGAGCCACTCCCGCTTGAGCTCGTCGGCGTAGGCGACGACGCCGCCGCGGAACACGGCGCTCGACCCCGGAACCGAGGTCAGGCGCGCGGCGACGAGCCCGCCGGTGCACGACTCGGCCGTGGCGAGCGTGAGGGCGCGTGCCCGGCAGAGCTCGAGCACGAGCGCTTCCACGGGCTCCTCGCTGCGGGCGAAGAGGTTGCGCTCGAGCGGCCCGCCCAGGGCCGCCTCCAGCTCGTCCGCCCGCGCCTCGGACCCTTCCTCCACGACGAGGTCGACGTGGATCTCGAAGTCGCGCGCGCAGATCGTCGCCTCGACGCCGTCCCCGTCTCCGCCCGCTTCGGCCAGCGCCCGGGCGACGGTCGACTCGCTGGCGCCGAAGAAGCGCAGCCGCCGTCGGCCGGGCGGGCGGGCGCGGGCGAGCACCCGCCGTACGGGCGTGGTCTCGAGCGCCGCCGCCCAGAGACGGCGGAGCTCCGGCGGCGGTCCCGGCAGGACGACGGCGACGCGCGCCCCCAGGGCGAGCACGACGCCGGGGGCGGTGCCGGCGAGGCCGAGCGAGATCGCTCCCTCCGGCAGAGTCGCCTGCTTGCGCACGCCGGCCTCGAAGTCCGCGTACGGCCGGCCCAAACGGGTGGCGAACGCGCGCGAGACGGCGCCGATCTCAGTCGCGAGCGTGGGATCGACGGCCAACCCGACGCCGGCGGCCCGCGCCAGCAGCTCGACCGTCCGGTCGTCGTGCGTCGGGCCGAGACCGCCGGAGACGATGCAGAGGTCGGCCTCCAGGGCCTCGCGCAGCGCCGCTTCGAGCTCGTCCGGCCGGTCGCCCACGATCGTGATCCGAGCCGGCTCGAGGCCGAGCGAGAGCACCTCCCCGGCCAGGAACGGGCCGTTCAGGTCGGTCCGCTCGCCCCGGACGAGCTCGCTGCCGGTGACGACGACGACCGCTCGCGGGCGGGGCACTAGTGGGTCGGCCGATCCACTATCTCTCGGTCGAGGCCGGGGTGACGCTGTTCGCGGTGATCAGGACGACGACGGGCGACCTAGCCCCGATCGAGACGGGGCTGCCGTTGAGGGTCAGCCGGAGATTCTCCGGCCGACCTGCGTTGACCCAGAGACGGGCGGCGACGAAGCGTTGTGTCCGCCCTTTCTCGAGCGTCCCCTGGTAGAGCAGCCTGCCCGTCGCCGAGCTCTCGTGCACCTGCAGCCAGCTGTGGCCGCCGCTGGCAGTCACGCGCAGCTTGGCCGGGGTCACCCGCACCGCGGGGGGCTTGGCGCGCTTTGCGGGCCGGTTCGGCTGCGTCACCGTCTTCCTCGCGGGCTCGGCCGCCGGCGGAGTCTCGCTGGAGAACTTCCAGGCGACGATCACGAGCGCGGTCATCACCGCGATCGCGGTCAGCGCGAAGAGGATCACGTTCGTCTCGATGCCCCTCCCCTTGCCGCGCCTCGGGGGCTGACTCCGTCGGGGCCGGAGCGGTGACGACCCCTCGCCCGTGACGAAGCGGGAGTTGTACTCGTCGACGTACAGCTGGCCGTTGAGGCCGAGCGACTCGGCGTAGGCGCGCAGGAAGCCGCGGACGTAGGTCTCCGCCGGCAGCGCCTCGAAGTCCTCCTCCTCGAGCGCCCGCAGGTAGCGGCTGCGGATCTTGGTCGCCTGCTCGACCTCGCGGAACTCCAGCCGCTTGCGGAGGCGTGCCTCGCGGAGGCTGTTCCCGATCTCGAACAAGGAGTCCGATTGTAGACGGCCTCCCGGCCGCCGTGGACTGCGCGCGCTACGCGGCCGCGGTCAGGCCTTGAACAGCTCCAGGAGGCCGTAGAAGCCGAGCGAGAGCCCGCCGGTCAGCGCGAGGCAGAGGGCCAGGATGCCCAGGAGACGGCCGGCTCTGGCCGTCCGGGCGCCGCCGCTCCGACCCAGCGTCCACTGCAGCCGCGCCAGCCCCCGGCGCGCCAGCGCCAGCGCCAGGATGCCCGCGAGGAACGCCGCGCCCACGGCGGCGCCGAGCGACGGGACGAGGTCGAGCCGCCTGCTGTACTCGGCCGCGGCCACGCCCCCCGGCAGCGCGAGCAGGCCGAGCAGGCCGGCCAGCACCGAGGCCCGGGCGGCGCGGTTGCGCGGCCGCGCGATGCTACTGCTTGCGATAGGGGCGTCCAACCGCCGCGGGCGGGGTCGGGCGGCGCAGCACGCCGGCGACGACGACGAGGGTGACCACGTAGGGCAGGGCCTGGAACAGCGTCCCGTAGTTCGTTCCGTAGGCAGGGCCGAGCCGCAGCGCCAGCGCGCTGCAGAATCCGAACAGCAGCGCCGCGCCGAAAGCGCCGAACGGGCGCCAGTTGCCGACGATCAGCGCGGCGAGCGCGATGAACCCGCGCCCCTTCGTCATCCCTTCGTTGAAGGAATGGACGAGGCCGATCGAGAGGTACGCCCCGCCGAGCGCGGCGAGCATGCCCGAGAGCGTGACCGCGAGGTAGCGAATCCCGTACACGGAGATGCCGACCGTCTCGGCCGCCCGCGGATGCTCGCCCACCGAGCGGATCCTGAGCCCGATCGGCATCCGGAACATGACCAGGTAGGAGACGATGATCAGCAGGAAGCTGAGCCAGATCATCAGGTTCAGCTGGCCGATCGACGGACCGATGAAGTAGACGTCCTCGAGGCCCGGCAGGTGGACGTCGGGGATCGACGGGATGTTCGCGCCCGTGCCCTCGGAGCCGTACTGGTCGATGAACAGGTAGCCGGTGAGGCCGAGTGCGAGGAAGTTGATCGCCGTGCCGCCGACGATCTGGTCGGCGCGCAGGTGGATCGCGAAGAAGGCGTGCAGCAGCCCGAGCAGGCCGCCTGCCGCCATCGCGATCAGCAGCCCCACCTCCCACGAGCCGTACCGGTCGGCGCCCCAGATCCCGAAGAACGCGCCGGCGAGCATCTTCCCCTCGAGCGCGATGTTCACGACGCCGGACCGTTCCGAGAACATGCCGCCGATCGCCGCGAAGGTGAGCGGGGTCGCGAAGCGCAGCGTGGCGGCGAGGAGCGCCGACCACACGAAGACCTCCTCCAGGTCGGCCCTGCTCGACCAGTGGGCCGCCCAGACGCCGCCGACGGCGCCGCTCAGCCCGCCGGCGACGGCGCCCCAGCCGACCCGCCGCTCGCCCGCCCGGACGGCCCAGGCGCCGCAGGCGACGGCGGCTGCCGCCAGGAGCAGGGGCCAGGCCACCGACCGTGTCAGTAGCGGCGGCAGCGCCACCCAGTAGGCGAGCCCGCCCAGGGCGATGCCGGCGATCCCGACCCGCCTGGGCGTCACGGCCAGCCAGCCGGGCAGCTCGCGGCCGCCGACCGCCGCGGCGCCCGAGCTCATACCGCCACCTGACTGCGAGCGTTCCCGGCCGGCGACGCAGACGGACGCCCGGGCAAAGCCCGCGCGTCCTGAGGGCGGCATCGCAAGCGATGCCTCATGCCGTGTCCTCACCTGGAGCGTTCCCGGCCGGCGACGCAGACGGACGCCCGGGCAAAGCCCGCGCGTCCTGAGGGCGGCATCGCAAGCGATGCCTCATGCCCGTGCCGCCCTTCTGCGCGCCCAGGGGAGCTTTTTCCTCGCGTTCCAGGCGTAGACGATCAGCAGGTCGGCCCCGACGAAGAGTACGACGAGTCCCTGGATGATCAGCGTCAGGTTCCCCGCGAGCTCGGGGTCGAAGGTGCTGGGGTCGAGCTGGCGGGTCGACGTGCCCACGTAGAGGCCGGCGAAGACGAGCGACGCGAAGAAGATGCCGACGGCCGTGTTGCGGCCGAGCAGGGCCACGGCGATGCCGATGTAGCCGATCGTCGCGGCCTCGATGTCGGCCTGGGCGATGCGGAACTGCCAGCCCAGGATGTCGAGCGCGCCCGCAAGGCCGGCGAAACCGCCCGAGATCGCCATGGCCAGGAAGTAGTTCCTGGAGACGCTGATGCCCCCGTAGCGCGCCGCCTCGGGATTGAAGCCGACGGCCCGGACCTCGTACCCCAGCGTCGTCCGGTTCAAGATCACCCAGTAGACGGCGAGCATGCCGATCGCGATGAACAGACCCACGTGCAGGCCCTGGAGCTCCGCGTGGCCCCAGAGGACGGGCAGCCTCGCGGCCTCGTGGATCGTGCTCGAGATCGGGAAGAACACCTGGGAGGGATCCTGCATCGGGCCGCCCAGCCCGACCAGGTAGGACGCGACGAAGATCGCGATCCAGTTCAGCATGATCGTCGAGATCACCTCGTGCGTCCCCCGGGTGGCCTTCAGGAAGCCCGCGATCCCGCCGTAGAGCCCGCCCGCGAGGCCCGCGATCACGATCGCGAGGAAGACGTGGACGGGCCCCGCCAGGCCGGCCCAGAGGGTGCCGATCCCGACGGCGGCCATCTGGCCGACGAGGTACTGGCCCTGGCCGCCGATGTTGAACATGCCGCAGCGGAAGGCAAACGCGACCGCGAGCCCGGTCAGCATCAGCGGGGTCATCACGATCAGCGTCTGCTGGAGGTTGAGCGCGGCGTCCGTATCCGTCGGGAACACATGGCCCTGGAACGTGACGAGCCGGAAGAGCCACTCGGCGAACTCGCCGAACCACGTCAGCCCGGTGCCCCTGAAGATCGCGCGATAGGTCGAGATCGGGTTGTGGCCCGTCGCCAGGACGACGAGGCCGCCCATCAGGAAGGCGAAGGTCGCCGTCAGGAGCGGCGTCACCACCCCGCCCGCCCGCTGGTAGAGCGCCAGCCGGCGGGCGACGCTCGGGATCGGGCCCTCGGGGCCCGGCGCGGCGACCGGCGGCGCGGCGCTCATACGTTCACCTCACCTGGAGCGCTCCCGGCCGGCGGGCGGCCTCGTCCGTGAGAGGTCATGCCGAACCCTCAACTGGAGCGTTCCCGGTCGGCGGCGCAGACGGACGCGCAGGCAAAGCCCGCGCGTCCTGAGGGCGGCATCGCAAGCGATGCCTCATGCGGCCGCGGGCTCCTCGCGCCCGCCGCCGGTCATCGCCAGCCCGAGCTCCTCCTCGGTCGCCGCCGGCGTGAACTCGCCGACGATCTGGCCCTCGTAGATGACCAGGATCCGGTCCGAGAGGGAGAGGATCTCCTCCAGCTCGAGCGAGACGAGCAGGATCGCCCGCCCCCGGTCCCGCTCGGCGACGAGGCGGCGGTGCACGAACTCGATCGCGCCGACGTCGAGCCCGCGCGTCGGCTGCGCCGCGATCAGGACGCGGGGGTCGCGGGCCACCTCGCGCGCGATCACGACCTTCTGCTGGTTGCCGCCCGACAGCGCGCCGCCGCGCGTCGCCGGGCCGCCCCCCCGCACGTCGAACTCGGCGATCAGCCTGCGCGCGCGGGCGATCAGCCGCCCCGGGAAGAGCCAGCCGAGCCGGGAGTCCGGGGGCTTGCGGTAGTCCTGCAGCGCCATGTTCTCGGCGAGCGAGAAGTCGAGCACGAGCCCCCGCAGGTGCCGGTCCTCGGGTATGTGGCCGACGCCGGCGTCGTCGATCATCACGCGCGCGCTCGAGCGCGTGTAGTCGCGTCCGGCCACCGAGACGGCGCCGGCGCTCGGGCGCCTCAGTCCCGTGATCGCGTCGATCAGCTCGCTCTGGCCGTTGTTGTCGACGCCGGCGACGCCGACGATCTCACCCGCGCGAACCTCGAAGGAGACCCCGCGCACGGCCTCGAGTCCGCGGTCGTCGACCACGTGCAGGTCCTCGACCCGGAGCAGGCTCTCGCCGGGCGCTCCGGCTCCCTTCTCGACGCGCAGGAGCACCTCCCGGCCCACCATCAGCCGGGCCAGGCCCGGCTCCGTCGCGCCCTCGCGCGGCACCGTGTCGACCTTCTTCCCCCGCCGCAGGACCGTGATCCGGTCCGCGATCTCGAGCACCTCGTTCAGCTTGTGGCTGATGAAGATGACCGAGGTCCCCTCGCGCTTCAGCGTACGGATGATGTCGAACAGCTCCCCCGCCTCCTGCGGCGTCAGCACCGCCGTGGGCTCGTCCAGGATGAGGATGTCGGCGTTGCGGTAGAGGGCCTTCAGGATCTCGACGCGCTGCTGCTGGCCGACGGTGATGTTCTGGATCAGCTCGCGCGGGTCGAGCGCCAGCCCGAACGTCTTCGACAGCTCGCGCACGCGGTCGGCGGCGGCGCCGTAGTCGAGGAAGACGCCCGAGTGGGTCGGCTCGGTGGCGAGGATGATGTTCTCGGCGACGCTCATCACCGGGATCAGCATGAAGTGCTGGTGCACCATGCCGATCCCCGCGCGGATCGCGTCGCGGGCCGAGTGGAACCGCACCTGGCCGCCTCGCAGCGCGATCTCGCCCTCGTCGGCGCTGTACAGCCCGTAGAGGATGTTCATCAGCGTCGACTTCCCCGCCCCGTTCTCGCCGAGCAGAGCGTGCACCTCGCCCCGCCGGAGGTCGAAGTCGACGTGGTCGTTCGCGACGATGCCCGGGAAGCGCTTCGTGATCCCGCGAAGCTCGAGAACGACCTCGTCGGCCATCGGGCGATTCTAGGCGTCGCCGGCGATGCCGACCTCAGGAGCGCGGGCTTGCCCGTGCTCCGTCTGAGCCGACCGCACGAGCGCATCCGGGTAGACCTACGCTCCCAGGCGTCGCTGGCGACGCCGACCTCAGAAGCGCCGGGGGCGGGCCAGAGCCCGCCCCCGCACGGCTGCCTGCCTAGGGGACGATCGTCGGGATCTTGATCTTCCCGGCGGCGATCAGCGCCTGCCGCGCCTTCACCTTGGCGCGGATGTCCGCAGGCACGGACGCGTGGATCTTGCCGAGGCCGACGCCCCCGTTCTTGACGCCGTAGAGGACGTCCCGGCCACCCTTGAACTTGCGGTCGACGAGCGTCTTGATCGTCAGGTACACGCCCTGGTCGACCCTCTTCGTGGCGCTCGTGAGCACGTTCTTGTTCACGCCCGCCTGGTCGTTGTCGACGCCGATGCCCCAGACGCCCTTCTCGAGCGCCGCGTCGAGGGCTCCGAGGCCGCAGCCGCCGGCGACCTGGAAGATCACCTTGGCGCCCTGGTCGGCCTGGTTCAGGGCGATCTCCTTGCACTTCGCCTGGTCGACGAAGTCCTGCGAGTAGCCGTGGATCACCTTCGTGCCGGGGACGGCCGCCTGGGCGCCCGCCTTGTACCCGGCCCCGAAGCGGTCGACCGGCGGGATCTTCAGCCCGCCGACCCAGCCGATCGTCTCGGCGGCGCCGACCCGCCTGGGCTGGATCGCGTCGGTCGAGACCAGGGCAGCGAGGTAGCCGGCCAGGTATCCGGCCTCCTGCTCCCTGAAGAGGATCCCCTGCACGTTCTTCGGCTTGTTCTTCAGCCCGACCGCGCTCACGTCGACGATCGCGAACTTCGACTTCGGGAACTGCTTGCCCATCGTGTTCATCGAGTCCGTCTGCAGGAACCCGACGCCGATGATCAGGTCGTACCTCTGGCGGACGAGCGACGTGAAGTTGGGGATGTAGTCGTTCGGCCCCTTCGACGTCAGCACGCGCCCCTGCACCTTCAGCGTCTTGACCGCCCGCTGGAGGCCCTTGTAGGCGAGCGCGTTGAAGCCGCGGTCGTTCAGGCCGCCGATGTCGGTGACGATTCCCACCTTCAGCTTCTTGGCCGCGGCCGGAGCCGCCGGCTTTGCCTGCTTCTCCTGGACGAGTCCGCGTGCCCAGCCGCCTGCCACGACCGAGAGGCAGACCGCAGCGAGCGCGAGCGTCGTCCAGGGCATCCATCGCTTGATGCGCACTAAGCCCTCCTTCGAGATTGACCCGCCGTGATGACGGCGATGCTATCCCGTCGCCGACCCCGTGTGAATGGTACGCCCGCGTTCGCCTGTTTCCGGGTGGCGGGCGGTGGGGCCTGCCCTGCTCGGATCGGCAGCCGCCCCGGCAACGCCGGGACAGCCTCTTCCGGTCGACGCCTCCGCCTACACGCCGGTTGCGTGCTCGAGGTGCGTCTCGTCGACGAGCACTCGCCTCGGCTTGGAGCCCTCGTAGCCGGAGATGATGCCGCGCCGCTCGAGCATGTCGATCAGCCGGCCGGCGCGCGTGTAGCCGACGCGAAGGCGCCGCTGGATCAGCGAGACCGACGCGGTCTGGGTCTGGATCACGATCTCGATCGCACGCTCGAGCAGCGGATCCTCGTCCGGGTCGAAGTCTCCGTCCTCGCCGTCGCCCTCCTCCGCGAACACCTCCGGCAACTCGAGCAGGCTCTCGTCCAGCTCCTGGCCTCGCTGCGCGCGGCACTGCTCGACGACGAGCGCGATCTCCTCCTCGGTCACGTAGGCGCCCTGGAGGCGCTGGAGCCGCGAGGTGCCGAGCGGCTTGAAGAGCATGTCCCCCTGGCCGAGGAGGCTCTCGGCGCCGTGCTGGTCGAGGATCACGCGGGAGTCGGTCTGGCTGGAGACGGCGAAGGCGATCCGCGAGGGGACGTTGGCCTTGATCATCCCCGTGATCACGTCCACGGACGGCCGCTGGGTCGCGAGGACGAGGTGGATGCCGACGGCGCGCGACTTCTGGGCGAGCCGGATGACGGCGTCCTCGACGTCCTGGGGCGAGATCATCATCAGGTCGGCCAGCTCGTCGATGACGACGAGCAGGTAGGGCAGGGTCTCCTCGCCCCGCGAGCGGAGCGCCCGGTTCAGCTCCGGTAGGCTGCGCGCGCGCACGACGCTCATCCGCTCGTACCGGCGCTCCATCTCCGCGACGACGTTCGCGAGGGCCGCCGCGGCGGTCTTCGGGCTCGAGACGACGGGGGTCAGCAGATGCGGGATCGACTCGTAGAAGCCGAGCTCGACCCGCTTCGGGTCGATCAGGATCATGCGGACGTCGTCGGGGGTCGCCCGGAGCAGGATCGAGGTCAGGATCGCGTTGATGCAGCCGGACTTCCCCGAGCCGGTCGTCCCGGCGATCAGGATGTGCGGCATCCGCGCGAGGTCGGCCCAGACCGCGTTGCCGGAAATGTCCTTGCCGAGCCACACCGACAGCGGGCTGGCGGTCGCCGGCAGGTCGTCGAAGATGTCACCGAGCGTGACGAGGTTCGGCGAGAGGTTGGGGAGCTCGACGCCGACCGCTTGCTTGCCGGGGATCGGGGCGAGGATGCGGATCTCGGTCGTCGCGAGCGCGTAGGAGAGGTCGTCCTTGAGCGCCGCCACCTTCGCCACCTTCGTCCCGGGGGCGAGCGAGAGCTCGAAGCGGGTCACGCGCGGCCCGGAGATCTCGCCGATCACCTTCGCGTCGACGCCGAAGTGGGACAGCGTCTGGACGAGGGCCTCGGCGATCCGGGCGCTCGCCGCCTCGGACGGGCCGGCGGACGGCTTCGAGCGGTGCAGCACGCTGCGGTCCGGGAGCCGGTAGTCCGGCGAGGATCCGGCCTGCTGGTCGCCGAAGAGCGACTCCTGCGGCGGCGGCTCGTCCTCCCTCGGCTCGACGAGCAGAGGCGTCAACCCGTGCTCGGGGGTGCCCACGACGTCCGGGAAGGCGTCGACGCCGTCGACCGGCGGGTCGGGCGGCCGGCGTGAGGTGAGCGCGACCGGGATCGGCTCGGGCGGGAACTCCGGCTCCGAGGCCCAGGCGTTGGCGGTCGCGATGCCCTTGCGCGCGGCGCCTCCGGCCCGCCGCACGGCGTGACCCGAGCTCCGTAGCAGCGAGCCGATCGACGCGCCGGTCAGCAGGAGCGTCCCGGCGATCAGGGCGGCCGCGCCCACGAGCGTCGACCCGGTCTCGCCCACGAGCCGCGCCAGTCCCCCGCCGAGCATCCGGCCGGCGAACCCTCCGTGGCCGGCGCCGAGCGTCACGATCAGCCCCGCCGCGAGCACGACCAGCCCGGTGCGGAACGGGCGCACGTCGATCAGCGCGCTCCGGCCGAGCATCAGCGCCCCGAGGCCGACGATCGCGACCGGCAGGACGTACGCGGCCCCACCGAGGACCGAGTCGAGCCCGTCCGTGACCGGATCGCCGGCGAAGCCCCCGTCCCAGTCGAGGTAGAGCAGGATGCCCAGGAAGAGCCCCGCGACGACGAGGCCGAGTCCGATCAGCTCGGGGTGATGGTGGCCGCGGAGCTTGCGCCCGCGCTTGCGCTTCCTCACGCGGGCAGGCGTCTTCGGGCGGGGCTTCCGCGCAGGGGCGCGCTTCCGGGCCATGGGGCCGTGTTCGCGGGGCCGCCGCGGGCTCCTGCTAGTCCAGGCTCGAGAGCCGTTCCTGGAGCAGCTCGAGGAAGGCGTCCGCGTCGATGCCCGTCCCGACGTGCGCGTTGACCGGCCAGCCGGCGCGGCGCCACAGGTCGACGTAGGTCCGGCCCCGGCCCGGCTCGCCGCCGCAGTCGACCACGACGCCGCGATCGACCGTCTCGACGAGGCCGGGCCGCAGGACGTGCGCGAGAGCGACGGCGTCGTGGACGGGCGAGCCGGGGAAGCCGTAGGTCTCGCGGTGGAAGCGGTGGTAGAAGTCGAAGAGCTCGGCGACCAGCGTCCCCGTCCGGCCCGTGCGGCGGAGGCGCTCGGCGTGCGCAGGCGTCAGCAGCGCCCTGTGGGTGACGTCGAGACCGATCATCGTCACGTCGATCCCGCTGGTGAACACGCGGTGCGCCGCCTCCGGATCGGCCCAGACGTTGAACTCGGCGGCGGGCGTCACGTTGCCCTCGGCGATCGCGCCGCCCATCAGCACGATCCGCCCGGGAACCGCATCGGGGTGCAGCGAGAGCAGCAGCGCGACGTTCGTCAGCGGCCCCGTCGGCACGAGCGTCACGGGGCGGTCCGACTCGCCGATCGTCCGCGCGATCAACTCGACGGCGTGAGCCTCGACGGGCTCCCCCTGCGCCGGCGGCAGATCGGGCCCGTCCAGCCCGGTCTCGCCGTGGACGTAGGCGGCGACGAACCGATCCCGGACGAGCGGGCGGTCGGCCCCCGCGGCGACCGGGATGTCCGCGCGGCCGGCGAACTCGAGCACCCGGATGGCATTCGCGGTCGTCTTCTCGAGCGTCTGGTTGCCCGCGACGGTGGTGACGCCGAGCAGCTCGACCTCCGGGCTGGCCAGTGCGAGGAGGAGGGCGATCGCGTCGTCGTGCCCGGGGTCGCAGTCGAGGACGATCGGGACGGCGGTCACGCCGCCAGTATGGCGTCCACCTCCGCGGCGGTCGGAAGCGAGGGCTGGGCCCCGGGGCGGGAGGCCGCCAGTGCGCCGGCCGCGCACGCGCGGGTCAGAGCCCCGGCACGATCTCTCCCCTCGAGCAGCGAGACGACGAGGCAGGCCGTGAAGGCGTCGCCGGCCGCGGTGCCGTCGACGGCGCGGACGGACGGCGGGGTCGCACGTGCCACCTCGACCCCGTCCTCGAGCAGGACCGCGCCCTCGGCCCCCAGCGTCAGCGCGACGAGGCCGGACTGCGCGCCGATCAGCTCCAGCTCGTAGCGGTTCGCCACGACCAGGTCGGCTCCGGCGGGCAGCGGCCGCGCGGGCGCCGCGTTCAGGCAGAAGAGACCCGTCGCCTGCAGGCTCGCCTCGCGGACCGCGGCGTCCGGGATCTCGAGCTGGCAGATCACCCCGTCGGCGTCCGGCAGGTCGAAGCCACCGACGTGCGTGTTCGCGCCGGGCGCGACGACGATCTGGTTCTCGCCGTCGGCGGCGACGAGGATGAGCGCGATGCCGGTCGGAGCGTCCACGCGGCGCACGCCGGAGAGATCGACGCCGGCGGCCTGCAGCTCCGCCAGTGCCTCGGTGCCGAAGACGTCGTCGCCGATGCAGCCGACGAGAGCGACGTCCGCGCCCAGCCGGGCCGCGGCCAGGGCCTGGTTGGCGCCCTTTCCGCCCGGGATCCGCTCGAGCTCGGCTCCGCTGAGCGTCTCGCCGGGCCGCGGCAGGCGCTCCACTCGCGTGACGAGGTCGAGGTTGATGCTCCCGACGACGGCGACCCTCACGGGGGAAACGATGTTTCCCCCGTGGACCCCCTTCTTTGCCGCTGCGCGAGGGCGGCTTGGCTCCTGGGCTCCCGCCGGGCACAGCCCGGCTCCGCCCGCGGGAGGTGGCGGAATTCCGGGCTGTGGAAAGACCTGACGCCGGCCTCGCTTCCCTGGCTAGCGCTGCGGGACGTGTGCAGTGCCGCGCCACCTGCGGGACCCGTCGAGCGCGACGACCTCGAGCCGGTAGCTCGCCCCACCCCGACGCCTGTCGGTCAGCGCATAGAAGGCGCCCGTCGCTCGACCCCTGGCCGGGACGAGCGCTCGGTTCACTCGCTCCCACCGCCCTGATCGCGAGCGGTAGACGTTGAAGCCGAGCGTGCCGCTCTCCCCGGCGGTGCGCCAGGTCACGTGGACGCCCGCACGTTTCCTCTGCGCCCGGAAGCTCGTCAGGGCGACCACGGTAGGAGCGAAGGTGAACTGGGCGAACCCGGATTGCGACGCCAGGTCGAACGTGCGAAAGGATCCTCCTGCGTAGAGCGTGCCGTCGGTCGCGACGGCCAGCGCGAACGCACCGAACCCGGGGGCGCCGTGCGGGTCGAAGCCCGTCGCGCTGCCGTCGAACGCGTCCAGCCCCGCGAGCAGGTGGCGCGTCTGGCCGCCGATCGTGCTGAAGAAGCCCGCGGCGTACACGATCGAGCCGTGTACCGCGAGCGCGTGGACGCCCCCGCCCGTGGTCGGGTCGCCGGCCTGGGGGTCGAATTCCGTGGGCGTGCCGTCGCCGACCCTGATTCCGGCGATGTTCTTGCGCGGAACGCCGTCGATCGACGGGAAGTTGCCTCCCGCGTAGATCGTCGAGCCGGAGAGCGCGAGGGCGAGGACGTTGGCGTTGGCCGTCGCGTCGGGATCCCAGCTCGTGGCCGTGCCGTCGGACGCGTCGATCGCCGCGATCTTGTTCCGCGGCTCGCCCCCGATCGAGGTGAAGAATCCGCCGGCGTAGACGAGCCCGCCCGAGACCAGGAGTGCGGCCACCTCGCTGTTCGGGTTCGGATTCCAGGCCGTCGCGGTGCCGTCGGCGGCGCTGAGCGCCGCGAGGCTGTTTCGCGTCTGCCCGCCGATCGAGTTGAACGCGCCTCCCGCGTAGATGGTCGAACCGCTGACGGCAAGCGTCTCCACCACCCCGGGGCCCGTGCCCAGGTGGGCCGAGGGGTCCCAGGCGGTGGCGGTGCCGGTCGCGGCGTCGAGCGCCGCGATGCTGACGCGCGGCTGACCGCCGATCTCTCCGAAGTAGCCCGCGGCGTAGATCGTCGAGCCCGACACCGTGAGCGCGTACACGGTCGCGTTGCCGCCGTTGAAGCCCCTCGCGTCCGGATCGAAGCCGGTC
>JBHEMU010000191.1:0-32418 GCA_046262415.1 Gaiellaceae bacterium
TCAGCGATCCCGGCGGCAGGACGGCCGCGAGACCGCTGAGGAAGCGGGCGCCGCCCACTCCGCCCGAGAGGGCGACGACTCTCACCTCAGGAAGCGGCGGCCAGGCGAAGGTCCGCGAGCACCGCCCGCGAGCGGGGGCCGAGCGCACCCGCCAGGCGCTCCAGGTCGGCGAGCGTGTCGACGTCGTCCTCCAGGGCCGGGATGCTCGGGGCCGCCGCGGGCAGGCCGAGCCCGCGCGCGTGCCGCAGGAACCGCTCCGCGCTCCCGGGTCCGTAGAGCGGCTGGAAGAGGCGAGGCGAGGCGAGCGCCAGCGCGTTCGTCGTCCCGTCCCTGGCCGCCGCGAGGGCCAACCCCCCGGGCGGCAGCGCGCCCAGCAGGGCGAGGAGGTCCCGCGGCCGGGCCGAGGGGACGTCCGCGTTCACGATCAGCACCGACCCGTGGCAGGCGGGGAGAGCGGCCTCGACCGCGGCACCCTGGCCGCCGCCGGGGTCGAGCACGACGGCAGTGCCGAGCTCCTCCGCGATCGCTCGAGCGCCGGCGGCATCCACGCTCGTGACGAGGGTGGTCGGCCCCACCGCCCCGGCCGCCGCCAGGACGTCGCCGAGCATCGCGAGGGAGACGCGCGCTCGCAGGCCCTTGCCGAGGGGGGTGAGGCGGCGCTTGGCGTCCGGGCTGCGAAACGGGACGACGATCGACGCCATCACTGGGACACTACCGCTCCGGTGGCCGGGCAGCAGCACCTCGAGAACGCGGCGATCGCCGAGCGGCTGGATGCGTTCGCGGCGCTCCTCGAGCTGGCCGGCGCGGGCTACTACACCGCTCGGGCATACCGGCGTGCGGCCGAGCTGATCCGGGCGACGCGGGCTCCCGTGGCGGACCTCGTGCGGGCGGGCCGCGTCACCGAGCTGCGCGGGATCGGGCCCGGGATCGGCGGCCGGCTCGCGGAGCTGGTCGAGACGGGCGAGATCGCCGAGCTGGTCGAGCTCGAGCGCGAGGTCTCACCGGAGCTCGTGGGCCTCGGGCGCTACCTCGGCTTCGGCCCGGGGCGGGCGATCGAGATCGGGCGGGCGCTCGGGCTGCGAACGGCGGCCGAGCTGCGGGAGGCCGCCGCGGCGGGTCTCCTCAGGCGCGTGCCCGGGATCGGGCCGAAGACCGAGCGGCGGCTCCTGGACGCGCTGGCCGGCACCGGGCCCGCGCGGCCGCGGCGCGGCATGCTCCTGCACAGAAGCCGTGCCCTCGTCGAGACGGTCGCGGCCGAGCTCGGCGGCGAGCCGGCCGGAGATCCACGACGCTGGCGGGACGCCTCGGAAGTCTTCGCGGTCGTCTGCGCGGCGGCCGACCCGGAACCCGTGCTCGCGCGGTTCGAGGGGCTGCCGCAAGTCGTCGCGGTCGTGGAGCGGGAGGAGAGGCGGGCCGTCGGCGTCACCGTCGAGGGCGTTCCGGTCGAGCTCGTGGTCGCGGAGCCGCCGGCCTTCGGTACCGCCCTCGTCCGGGCGACGGGCTCGCCCGCGTACGTCGAGGCGCTCGAGCCGCTGCCCGACGCACCCGACGAGGCGGGGGTCTATCGCGCGCTGGGGATCCCCTTCTGCCCGCCCGAGCTGAGGGAGGCGCCCTTCCGTGGGGAGCCGCCGCCGCTCCTCGAGCTCGCCAACGTCCGCGGCGACCTCCACTGCCACACGACGTGGTCGGACGGCAAGGCCGGCGTGCTCGAGATGGGGCTGGCCGCCCGCGACCTCGGCTACGAGTACCTGGCGATCTGCGACCACACGCCGAACGTGCGCGTCGTGCCCGGCCTGACGGCGCACGACCTGCGCCGGCAGGGGGAGGAGATCGCAGCCGCCAACGAGGAGCTCGCTCCCTTCCGCATCCTCCGCGGAGTCGAGTGCGACATCCTGCCCGGCGGGGAGCTCGACCTACCGGACTCGATCCTCGCCGAGCTCGACTGGGTGCAGGCGAGCATCCACGCCGGGCAGCGGACGCCCAGGCGCGAGCTGACCGCCCGCGTGCTCGCGGCGCTCGGGAATCCCTCCGTGTCGGCGCTCAGCCACCCGAAGGGGCGGATCATCAACCACCGCCCGGAGAACGAGCTCGACCTCGAGCGCGTGTACGAGGCGGCGCTCGCGACCGGGATCGCGCTCGAGGTGAACGGCCTCCCGGACCGGCTCGACCTCCGCGACGTGCACGTGCGCCTGGCGGTGGAGGCGGGCGTCCCGATCGTCGTCTCGACCGACGCGCACTCCGTCAGGGGGCTCGGCAACATGCGCCTGGCCGTCGCGACTGCCCGGCGCGGCTGGGCGACCGCCGCGGACGTCGTCAACACGCGCGGCCTCGACCACGTCCTCGGCCGGCGAGGCCCGTAGCGCCACGTCCGTTCGGGACACGTCTCCGGGCCTGGCCCCCTGACACGTCCGAACTGGACAGGTGGTCTACGGGCCGAAGGCCGCGCCGGGGCCCGTCGTCGACCACTCGCGGAGGTCGTACCAGTGCGTCGGGCGGAGCGCCGAGACGACGGCCGGGTCGGTGTGGTCCGGGTTGAAGACGTTGTGCTCGAGGTCGCAGCAGATCTCGATCTCGTCCAGCCGCAGCTGGGGCAGGTGCATCAGCGCCTCGGCCGGCAGCTGCGCCTCGGGGATCGAGTAGTGCTTGAACTGGAGGTCTGGCGCGAGCTCCATCAGCGCCGGCCAGTCGGGGCAGGAACGGGAGGTCATCGACTGCCCATTTCGCTGCGGGGACGATCTTCCTCCCTCGACCAGCGGCCCTCCAGGCGCACCGGCCCGCGCGCGTCCTCCCCCGGGTAGACGACGAAGGCGATGGCGTCGTCGAGCCAGTGGTAGAGATGCTCCCCGGCGGAGTCGACCAGCCCGAAGCGCAGGTGGAAGCGGCCGTCGGCGAGCGGCAGCTGCTCGACCTCGAAGCGGTAGACGTGCTCCGAAGCCGCCCCGTTCCAGCCCAGCGCCTCCGTCTCCTGCGTGCCGCCCGCCAGCAGCAGACCGGCCTCGTCGCGCAGCTCGTACGCGAGGCGCGGAGGCGTCATCGGCCGCTCCGCCCGCACCCTCAGCGACACCGCCAGAGCCTCGCCCGCGAGAAACTGGCGACGCTCCTCCCCGCCCGGGCCTTCGAGCCGCGCCTCGACGATGCGCGCCTCGCCGCTCCCCCACTCGCGCAGCCCGGCCTCCCGCTCGGCCGGGTCGCGCTCGTCGGCGAGGAGGCGGTGGTAACGCGAGATCGCCTCCCCCGTGGAGCCGTCCAGCTCGACCCGCCCCTCCCGCAGCAGCACCGCACGCTCGCAGAGACGCTCGACGGCGGAGGCGTCGTGCGAGACGAAGACGATCGTGCCGCCGCGGCCCTTGAACTCCGCGATCTTGGCGAAGCACTTGCGCTGGAACTCCTCGTCCCCGACCGCGAAGACCTCGTCCAGCAGAAGCACGTCCGCCTGGAGGTGCGCGGCGACCGCGAAGCCGAGCCGCATGTACATGCCGGACGAGTACGTGCGGACGGGCAGGTCGATGAAGCGCTCCAGCTCCGCGAAGGCGACGATCTCGTCCATGTGCTCGGTGATCGCGCGGCGCTTGAGGCCGTGGATCGAGCCGTTCAGGTAGACGTTCTCCCGGCCCGTGAACTCCGGGTGGAAGCCGGCGCCGAGCTCGAGCAGCGACCCGATCCGGCCTCCCGCCTCGACCGTCCCGGACGTCGGCTTGATGATCCCCGCGACGATCCGCAGCAGGGTGGTCTTGCCGGAGCCGTTCCGGCCGACGAGGCCGACCGACTCCCCGGGCTCGATCCGCGCCGAGACGTCGTCGAGAGCGAGGATGTCCGCTCCTCGCGAGCGCTCGCGCGAGACGACCAGGTCCTTCAGCGTGCGCGTCCGCTTCGGGTAGACGCGGAACCTCCGCGTGACGCGGTCGATCGCGATCGCACCGGGCCTCACGCGCCCGACGGTAGCGGAAGCGCTCCGCGGACGAGATCGGCCAGCACGGCGACGAACCTCGGGTCGGCGTTCGGCATCTCGATCCGCTCGAGCCGCAGCCCGAGCTCGGCCGCCCTGGCGCTCGCCTCCGTGTCGAGATCCCAGCGGATCTCCAGGTGGTCGGCGACGAACCCGATCGGACACGCGAGCACGCGTGCGACCCCGCGGGCCCTCAGGTCGCCGAGATGGTCGAGGATGTCGGGCCCGAGCCAGGGCTCGCCCGTGGGCGACTCGCTCTGATAGGAAAAGGACCAGTCGCCGAGGCCGGCCGCCTCCGCGACGAGCGAGCAGGTCTCCCGCAGCTGCGCCTCGTACGGGTCGCCCTCGGCCCGGACCCTGGCCGGCAGCGAGTGCGCCGTGAACACGACGTGCGCATCGGTGCCGCGGACGCGATCGGCGAGGAGCGCGACGAAGCCGGGGTGGTCGTGCCAGCTCTCGACGAAGCGCAGCTCGGCGCGCCCCGCGAGGGCATCCTCGAGCTGGCGGCGGTAGCCGGCGATCGAGAGCCGCGAGTAGTGCGGCGCCAGCACGAGGCCGACGATCGTGCGCGCGCCGGCCGCGAGCGCGGCGGCGGCGGCGTCCGCGATCCGCGGCGTCCAGTGCTTCATCCCGGTGTGGACCGGGAAACCGAGCTCCAGCTCGAGCGCCGCCCGGGTCTCCTCGGTGATCGCGTTCAGGGGCGAGCCGTCCTCGATCCCGAGGGCGCGGTAGCGCTCGACGAGGTCGTCGAGCAGCTCGGGCCGTATCGGACGGCCCCCGCGGATGTCCGCGTAGTACGCCGGCACGTCGGCCAGCCGCTCGGGCGAGCCGTAGGCCATCAGCACCACCGCGGCCTCGTTCAGCGCGCCGTCCACTCGTGGACGAGCCGGACGAGCCGGCCCAGGTCTCCGGGATCGGTGGCCGGCAGCACGCCGTGGCCGAGGTTGAAGATGTGACCCGGCCGGCCCCCCGCGCGCCGCGAGACATCGAGCGCGCCCGCCTCGACGCGGTCCCAGGGGCCGAGCAGCAGCGCGGGGTCGAGGTTCCCCTGGACGCCGCGATCCGGCCCGACCACCTCCCACCCGCGGTCGAGCGGGACGCGCCAGTCGAGGCCGATCACGTCGCCGCCGGCATCGCGCATGTCACCGAGGATCGAGCCGGTGCCGGTGCCGAAGTGGATCGTCGGGACGTCGACCGCCGCGAGGATCCGCGCCGAGTAGGGCGCGGCGAACTCCCCGTAGTCGCCGGGCGAGAGCGCGCCGACCCACGAGTCGAAGACCTGGATCACGTCCGCGCCGGCCGCGGCCTGCGCCGCCACGTAGCGCGCGAAGGTGTCGGCGAGCTTCTCCATCAGCGCGTGCCAGACCGCCGGCTCGCGGTACATCAGCGCCTTGACCTTCGTGAACTCGCGCGAGGGCTTGCCCTCGACGAGGTAGCCGGCGACGGTGAAGGGCCCGCCGCAGAAGCCGACGACCGCCTGATCCGGCCGCAGCTCCGCGCGCACCAGCCCGACCGCCTCGAGGACGAACGGCACCGACTCCTCGGGATCCGGCACGGTCAGCCTCGCGACGTCGGCCGCTCGCTCCACCGGGCGCTCGACGACGGGGCCGACGTTCTCGACCAGCTCGACGTCCACGCCCATCCCGAGGACGGGGAGCACGATGTCGGCGAACATCACGGCCGCGTCGACCCCGTGGCGCCGCACGGGCTGGAGGGTCACCTCGGCGCAGAGCTCGGGGCGGCGACAGACGTCGAACAGGCCGTGGCGCCTGCGGATCTCGCGATACTCGGGCAGCGAGCGGCCCGCCTGCCGCATGAACCAGACGGGCGTGCGCTCCACCGGCTCCCGCCGGGCGGCGCGGACGACGAGCGGCGCGGGCACGGCTGCCAGACTAGACGCGTGGAGCGCGTCGGCGAGCACCCCGTCCCGGCCGGCCCGCTCGCGGTGCGCTGGCTGGCACGCGAGGGGATCACATTCCGCGCGGGGGCCCTCCACCACCTCCGGGTCGCACTCGAGAACGCGGGCAGCGCGGCCTGGCGCGACGTCCGACTCTCCTACCACTGGCTCGACCCGCTCGGCAACCCGGTCCTCTGGGACGGGCTGCGCACGAGCCTCCCGGGCACCGCGCCCGGCGGCCGGCTCGAGGCCCAAGCCGAGATCCGGGCGCCGATGCCGCCGGGCCGCTACCGCCTCGCCCTCGACCTCGTGCTCGAGCACCGGTACTGGTTCGGCGAGGTCGGAAACGCGCCGCTGGAGCTCGAGCTCGACGTGGAGCCGCGCATCGAGCGCCGCCTGGCCGCCGTCGGAGCCCAGCCCCTCCAGGAGGAGCCGCTCGTACCGCTGGAGGAGGCCCACGCGGTCGCTCACCTCGCGCCGGGGATCTCGCCGGCCCCCGACTGGTCGCGCCGCGTGCTCGACGCCCACCAGGAAGGCCACGCCCTCGTCGGCGGGTCGATCGAGGCCGGGCGGCACCGCGGGCTCGCACCCTGGCGGCCGGGCACCGGGCGGAACCCCGGCTTCCCCCACCCCCTGCTCTGCCCCTCGGTGGTGACCGGGATCGAGCCGGAGTGGCTCGATCCCGTCGAGGGACTGCCGGCCGCCGTAGCCCCGGGGGATGAGCCCTGGGTCTACGACGGCCGGATCGTCCTGCGGCTGCGCCGCTAGCTGCTCAGCGGGCGGCGGTCGCCCGCTCTCCGTACCAGGCGCGGCCGCCCTTCAGGTCGACGACCTGGAGCCGGTACTTGACGCTGCGGCCCGCGGGCGCCGCGCGGTCGACGAAGCGGTAGGCCGAGCCCGCGGCCTTGCCCGACTTCTTCGCCGCGATCAGCGTCCGGTTCACCTTCGCGTTCCCGCGCCAGACGTTGTAGCCGAGCACGGTCGACTCGGTCTGGCTCCGCCAGGAGAGCGCGACGCCCGCCTTCGTCCGGGCGGCTGCGAAGCGGGTCACGCCCGCCATCGTCGGCCCCGCGCAGGTGGGGAACCGGAACGACCCGATGCGGGTCCGCCACGCCACCGGCGCGGTCGTGTCGTAGTACTCCTGCGTGTACCAGAACGTGCAGTCGTCGATCGGGTCGATCCCCATCATGCTGTAGTCGCCCCAGCGGCCGAGGTTGGGCCTGAAGGTGCCGGTCTGGGATCCGCTCCCGTCCTGCATCGTCGCCTCACCCTGGGGCAGCGTGTTGAGCGGGTCGGTCGCGAGCCGCCCGACGTACCGCACGCCCGGGAAGACCGAGCTGCTGGAGATGCTGTACCCGAGCGCCGCGTTGCCGTCGTTGTCCATGGCGATCGAGCCCATCCAGCGCGAGTGGCCGTCGGCCGTGTCGCCCGTGTAGGTGCCCTGCTGGTGGGTCACCGGCGTGCCGTGGGGAGACCGGACCTCCAGCCAGCGAGTACCGACCTGGTTCGCGTCGATCGTGGTCGCCTGGTTGAAGACGACCGACTGGTGCGTGCCGAAGTTCCGGTACGCGGCGCGGTACATCAGGCGATCGTCGATCGAGTCGAGCCTCGCGGACGTGCCGGGCTGGGGGACGTCCGTGCCCGAGGGGTTGAACGGGCCGGAGGCGAAGACCGTCGGCCCGACCAGGGTGCTGTTCGCGGGCGTGACCCAGTCGACGGTCAGCTCCCACTTGGCATGAAACCCGTTCGGATGCTCCCAGTCGAAGAAGAGCCCGCCCTCGCCGGCCGGGGGCAGCATCGTGCCGTCCAGGTCGGTCGCGATCGGCAGGTAGAGCTGGTTCGTGTCGACGTAGACCATCTGCGCCGAGAGGCCCTGGAGCATCCGGTCGCGCTCGAAGGCGACCGCTCCCCAGCCCTTGAAGCTGAGGGGATCATCCGGGTAGTCCCCGAACTGGTTGATCGACATGTAGTACGCGTCCGGCCAGACGCCGAACTTGGGATAGTCATTGAACCTCGTGTTGCTGATCGTGAACGCGTAGCGGTGGAACGGACCGGTCGGGTCCGACGTCTGCGAGATCGCGATGCACTCCGTGTACGGGGGAGCGGCGTTACCCGAGGCGTCGATGGTGAAGGCGAACTGGCTCCCGAGCCAGCGGCCTGCGTGCTTGTCGTAGAGCACGATCGGATCGCCGAAGTTCGTCGTCTCGCAGAGGCCGCCGAACCCGGTCCAGAGGGTGTTCCCGGGCACGGGGCCGAGGACGCTGTTGCCCGACTTGTTGAAGACCTCGAATTCCTGGTTCACCCACTGCCAGTAGTGGTTCGGCCCGACGTCGCCCTGGGTGTCGGGCGGGAAGAGATTCGGATTGCTGTTGTCGGTGTTGATCACACCCTGGACGTTGATGATCGGCGCGGGCATCTTCGGCCCTCCCGCCCGCTGACGGTAGGGCTGCTGGAAGGGATCGGGGCGCACGGCGCCGCCTCCGGGCCTCGGCCCTTCGGGCTCGAAGGTCGGCCTGGGCGGAGACGGGTGTGCGGGCAGCTTCGCGAGCTCCCTGAGCGGAAGCGAGGTGTCGTGGTGGTCGTTCATCCGGACGATCGGCTGCGCAGCCGTGGCCGGCACGTAGCCGCGCGGCATCGCACTCGGGGTCGCGCGCCCGCCGGCGAGCATCATCGCCGGGGCCCAGGCCTTCGCGAGCGTCGCCTTCTGCGCCGTGTGCCCGCCGCGCAGGAACCCGGCGAGCAGCGGCAGCGCGATCAGGATCCCGCCGACGCAGGTGATCAGCAAGCTTCTTCGCTTCATTCTGTTGCCCCTTTCGCCCTCAGTGACTGGTCGAGAAGCGACGCTACTCGTCTTTGCGGGCGATGTCCACCCCCAACGATCAGAGCTCGACCGCGATCCGGTCGTCGACCCGGGCGAAGACGAGGGCGCCGAGCGCGAGCGCGAGCGCAGCCGCCGCGGCGAGATACGCGACGTCGGCCGCGCGCGGGAGCTCGCCCAGGTAGAGCGGGGCCCGCAGCGCTTCGATCGGCGGCGTGATCGGGTTCCCCCAGCGGAGCAGTTGCTTGAGCGTGTGGTGGCGGTCGAGCCCTCCCGGGAGCGCGGCGATCGAGTAGAGGACGGGCGTCAGGAAGAACCACGGCAGGAGCAGCGCGGAGACGAGGTGCTCGACGTCCCGGAAGAGGACGTTCGCCGAGGCGACCGCGAGCGAGAGGCCGGCGACGAGGGCGACGACGAGGAGCGCCAGCGGCGGCGCGAGCCAGACCGTGTCTCGCGCGCGCGGCAGCGCGATCAGGCTGACGGCGACGAGCACGAGCAGCATCGCGCCGAAGGCGACGAGCTGCGTCGCCACGACCGAGAAGGTGACGAGCTGCCGCGGGAAGCGGACCTTCCTGATCAGCTCGGCGCTGTCGAGCATGCTCCGGGCGGCCGAGGTCAGGGACGTCGAGAGGAAGACCCAGACGGCCAGCCCCCCGAGCAGAAAGATCGGGTAGTGGTCGATGGTGTCGACCACCTTCCACAGCACCGAGAAGACGAGCAGGTAGATGCCCATCAGCAGCAGCGGATTCGCCAGGGACCACGCGACCCCGAGGATCGAGCCCTTGTACTTCACCGCCAGGTCGCGACGGAAGAGGTTGCCGAAGAGCTCGCGGTAGCGAAACAGGTCGGCGTAGATCGACACGGCGCCAAGTCTAGGCCGGTCTCCGTGTGAGGTCAGCTGCCCCGTCCCGGCGAGACGTGTCCTGGGGTCAGGCCCGGAGCCTTGTCCGCTCGAGACGTGTCCCGGGGCCAGGCCCGGAGCCGTGTCCGCTCGAGACGTGTCCCGGGGCCAGGCCCGGAGCCGTGTCCGCTCGAGACGTGTCCCGGGGCCAGGCCCGGAGCCGTGTCCGCTCGAGACGAGTCCCGGGGTCAGGCCTGGAGCCGTGTCCGCTCGCGACGAGTCCCGGGGTCAGGCCCGGAGCCGTGTCCGCTCGGGACGTGTCCCGGGGCCAGGCCCGGAGCCGTGTCCGGATCAGACGAGGCGCTTTGCGTACAGGCTGACGCCGGAGTAGCCGTGGCAGCACTGCGAGAAGAGCGTGGACGCGGAGCGGCCGAGGCCTGGGAGCCGGAGGAGGGCACCCGCGATCCGCCGGCGCCGGAGGTCCTCGTAGCCCTCGGCCTGCTCGATCCGGCCCACGGCGAGGCCGGCGCGGGCGAACGCCCACAGGTAGGCCGGCAGCGAGTGGACGTGCTCGTTGATCCCGAGCTCCTTCTCCGCCTGCTGGTCGGGGTTCGCGCCGCTCCGCCCGAGGGCCCGCGTCCCCTCGTTCAGCGCCGCCACGATCCCGCCGCGCCGCGTCACCCGGGCCAGCTCGCCCACCATGCGCACGAGGTCGAGGGCGTGGTGGAGCGTCGCCACGCAGTAGGTCAGGTCGAAGGCGCCGTCCGCGAAGGGCAGGTGCTCGCCGTCTGCCTGGACGCGCGCGAAGGGTCCGACGCGCCGTTCGTAGAACTCGCCCCGTCCGAGGCCGACGTTCGGGTCGGCGAGGATGTCCGCCGCGACGTACTCGCAGCCGAGCGGGACGAGGTGCTGCGCCCCCCAGCACTTCGCCGCCCCCACCTCGAGCACTCGCATACCCGGCCGCGCGTAGCGCGAGAGCAGCACCGAGAACGAGTGCTCGTTGGCACGCCAGTTCTGGTCGTCCCAGCCGAGGTCGCGGTTCAGGAACGGCAGCGCCGCGTCGACCTGGTCGTCGGGCTCGTACCACCCCTCCTGCCGCGCCAGCTCGACCCAGCCCTCGATCTCGCGTCGCTTCGCCGCGATGCCCGGGAGCGAGGCGTCCAGCAGGCGCGGAATGCCGTCCTCGACCGGAAAGCGCCCCCCGCAGCAGGTGCAGGCGAGCCCCTCGCCCTCACCGGCGAGCCGGCCACGGCACAGGGGGCAGGCGAGGGCACCGCGGGCCACGAGCTGATCGACCGGGCTCGCAGGCACCATGGACCGGGTGGATGCTACTCCCCGCCCCCGCAAACACTGGCTCGAAGCTCTAATGGAATGACGACCCGCCGACGGGGCGCGCCGGGTGAGCGCGAGGGAAGGACGCAGGTCGCTCCGATAGCAGCGCTATCGGGGCGACCGAGGACGCAGTCTCGCGCCGCCCAGCGCGTTCCGGCGGCTTGGTGCTTCGTTTCGTTAGAGCTTCTTAACAGCGCTGGGCTAGCCTCCGACCGATGACCGCGGTCGCCGCCGCCGTAGCCCTGCCGGTCAGCGCGCTCGTCGTCTGGGCCCTCCTGCGCTCGCCCCTCGCCCGGCGGCTCGTCTCCGACCCCAAGAGCGACCGCTGGCACGAGCGGCCCACCCCGCATCTCGGCGGGGTCGGGATCTTCCTCGGACTCCTCGCCGGAGTGGGCCTGACCCTCGCGGTCGGCGGCCTCGACCCGAGCTGGGAGCTCGGGGGCATCCTCGCCGGCTGCGCCGTCCTCTTCCTCGCAGGCCTCGTGGACGACGTCGTCTCGCTGCCCCCACTGGCCAAGCTCGCGGCGCAGCTCGGCGCGGCCGGCCTCGTGCTCGCATCGGGCCTGAAGGTCGAGGTCGTGAGCAACGACGTGCTCGCGGCGGCGCTCGGCGTCCTCTGGCTGGTCGCCGTCACGAACGCGTTCAACCTGCTGGACAACATGGACGGGCTGGCGGCGAGCCTCGGGGCGATCGCCTGCACGTTCCTCGCGATCGACGCCCTCACCGAGCACCCGAGCCGGATGGCGCTCGTCCTGGCGCTCAGCATCGGGCTCGCCTGCGTGGGCTTCCTCCCCTTCAACCTGCGGCCCCGCCGTCCGGCGGCGATCTTCATGGGGGACTCCGGAAGCCAGGTGCTCGGCTTCGCCCTCGCGTCCCTCAGCCTGCTGACGAGCTGGAAGGTGGCGCAGTCGACCGTGGCGACGCTGCTCCTGCCCCTGCTCCTGCTCGCGATCCCGATCCTCGACACCGCCCTGGTCACGATCGTGCGCCTGCTGGAGGGGCGCCCGGTCTACCGCGGCGGCCGCGACCACACCTCCCACCGCCTCGTCTACCGCGGCCTGACCGAGAAGGGGGCGGTCGTCCTGCTGGCGCTGATCGCCGCGGGCCTCGGCGCGACGAGCCTGCTCTACACGATCCTGAACAACTCGCGCGTGACGCTGGTCGGCGTGCTGCTCACCTTCGCGCTGCTCGTCCAGTTCGCGGGCTTCCTCGCCGGCGGCGACGTGCGTCCCGAGCCCGCGCGCGGCCCGCTGCGGCTCCTCGTGCTCCACCGCCGCCGGCTGATCGAGGCGGTCGTCGACTTCGCGCTGATCTGCGCCTCGTTCCTGGCCGCATACCTGCTCGCCGTCAAAGGATCGGGCACGCCCGCGCAGCGGCACGTCTTCAACATGGCGCTCCCGGCGATCCTCACCGCGCGCTACCTCGCGTTCCTGCCCTTCGGCCTCTACCGGGGGATCTGGCGGTTCGCGAGCACGAACGAGGCCTCCCGGGTGATCGCCGCGGTCGCCTGCTCGCAGGTGGCGGCGGTCGGGTTCCTGACTCTGACCCTGGACACCTTCGGCGACTTCCCGCGGTCGATCTTCGTCGTCGACGCGCTGATCTGCACCGTCCTCGTCGGTGCCTCGCGCTTCGGTGAGCGCGGGCTGTTCCGGCTGCTGGCGTTGCTGAAGGACCGTGGCTCCCGGCGGCGGAGCCTGATCGTGGGCGCCGGCCGGGGCGGACGCAGCCTCCTGCGCGAGCTGCGCGAGAGCCCGGGCGAGGTGATCTCCGGCTTCGTCGACGACGACCCGCGCCTGCGCGGCCAGCGCCTCCAGGGGGTGCGCGTGCTCGGGGGGTGCCCGGAGTTGGCCTGGGTCCTCGCCCGCACGCAGCCGGACGTCGTCTTCGTGACCATCCCCGACGCGCCGAGAGACCGGCTCGACGCCGTGGTGCAGGCCTGCGCCCGGGCCGAGATCCCCTGCCGCTTCGTCCGGCGCGAGACCGACCTCGACCCGCTCGCCGTGCTCGGCTCGCCCGGGACGGGGTGAACCGCGGGCCGCGCCCGGGCGAGCGCGCGCCGCTCGACCGGATCTACGCCGCCGTCCCGATCCTGCTCGTCTTCGTCTGGCTGAGCCTCCTCTACGCATGGGAGTCGTCCCACCACGGAACGCCCTGGCTCTTCGGCGACGAGCTCCAGCTCGCGCAGCTCTCGCGTTCGATCGCGGAGACGGGCGAGCCGGCGCTACGGGGGGCCCCGCACGGCTTCCAGTCGCTCTACTCCTACGTGCTCGCGCCCGTCTGGTGGATCGACGACGTGCACACCGCCTACGACACGGTCAAGTACCTCGGCGTGCTGGTGATGACCGCTTCGGCGTTCCCGGCCTACGCGCTCGCGCGCCTGCTCGTGGGCCGGCCCGCGGCGCTGTTCGCCGGGGCAGCGACCGCCTCGATCCCGGCCCTCGTCTACTCGCCGATGCTGATCCCCGAGCCGCTGGCGTACCCGTACGCGCTGCTCTGCTTCTTCCTGATCGTGAAGGCGCTCGCCGTGCGCGGTCGCGGGTGGATCGCCGGGGCCGCCGTCGCCTGCGCGATCGCGCCGGCCGTCCGCGGCGAGCTGGCGCTCGTCCCGGTCGTCTTCGGGCTCGCCGCCTTCTTCCTCTTCTGGCAGAGCGAGAGGATGCGCCGCTGGCGGGCGGGCTGGAGCGCGGGCGACTGGATCGGCCTCGTCGTGCTCGGGCTCGGCGCGCTGATCGTCTTCAACACCCTGATCGGCCACCGCTCGGTCAGCTGGGACATCGCCACGGGCCACTACAAGCAGCGGATGTTCGAGTACGGGCTCTGGGCCGCCGGCGCGCTCACGATCGGCCTCGGCGTCCTGCCCGTCGTCGCCGGCCTCGCCGCGCTCGTGCGGCCGCGCGACGAGCCGCGCACGCCGGCGCTGCGGGCCTTCGTCGCCGTCACGGCCGCCTCGATCCTCTGCTTCGGCCTCTACACGGCCGTCAAGGCGTCCTACATCTCGACCGTCTTCTCGACCCGCGTCGTCGAGCGGAACCTGATCTACGTCGCGCCGCTGCTGCTGGTCGGGACGGCGCTCTGGCTCGAGCGGCCGCGGCTGCGGCGCGGGGCTCTCGCCGGCGCCGCGGTCTTCGCGTACTACGTGCTCGTCACGACTCCGTACCAGCTCGAGTTCCGCTTCTACTCGGACGCGCCCGGCCTCGCGATCCTGCAGATGGCGAACCGCAACCTCGCCTTCACGCCCGAGACGGCGAAGTGGGTGCTGCGGGCGGCGCTGCTCGTCGCGGTCCTGCTGCTGCTCCTCCCGGGACTCCTCCGCAGGCACCGCCGCGCCGCCCGCGCGGTGGCGACGCTCGCGGCCGGCCTCGTCCTGGCCTGGTCCCTGGCCGGCCAGATCTCCGCGAGCAACGCGTCGAATGCGTTCTCCGACCAGTTCCTCCGCGGCTTTCCCCGGCAGACCGACTGGGTCGACCGCGCGACGAAGGGCGCACCGACGCTGTACCTCGGCCAGAACCTCGAGGATCCGAACGGGCTCTGGTCGCTCGAGTTCTGGAACCGCTCGATCCGCTACGTCTGGAGCCTGGACGGAACGGCGCCCGGACCGGGGCCGACCGAGACGCCGAACGTCGACCGGACGGACGGGCACCTCCAGCAGCAGCGCGGCGAGCTGAAGTACGTGCTCGCAGAGCCGGGGATCGACGTCGTCGGCAAGGAGGTCGCGACGGCGGGCTACCTCGCGGCGGGGAGCCCCGCGCTCTGGCGGCTGATCCGGATCGACTACCCGGTGCGGCTGCGCCACGCGCAGGCCGGGATCTACTCGGACGGCTGGATGGGCGAGCGGGCCGCCTACACCGAGTACAGGTCCCCGGGCGACCGGGCCGGGTGGATCACCGTGAACGTGTCCAGGGAGGCCTGGGGCGGCACGGACGTGCCCGGAAAGGTGACCGTCCGGGTCGGCCGGCTCTCGCTGGGGCCGAAGCTCGAGCCGCGGATCGGCGAGGTCACCGGGCTCGAGCGGTGGACGATCCACAGCCACCTGGCGAGGCGCTTCGTGCTCCCGACGCCCCCGCCGCCGTTCCGCGTCGAGGTGACGATCTCGCCCACGTTCGTGCCGCAGGAGCTCGACCCTAGGCTCGGCGACCGGCGCCAGCTGGGTGCGATCGTCGCGTTCGGCTTCAGCGAGCGGCGGCCGGCCGCAGGTACACGGTGACGTCGCCGCGGCGCAGACGCGTGGCGAAGCGGCTGCGCAGGCCCGCGAGGATCGCCGGCTGGTCACGAAATGCACGGGCGGTCACGACCGCCCGCACCCGCTCGCGGTCGAGGTCGGCCAGCACCTCCGCGGGGCTCAGGTAGCCGCTGCGGAAGCGCAGGTACGCGGTGTCGACGAGGTTTCCCGGGACGGTGCGCCCGGCGTACACCGCGATGATCGGGCGGTCGGCGGCGACGAGATCGCCGGGCCGGGTCCGCTCCCGCAGCAGCTCGACCGCCCACGTCACGCCGGCCGGCTCGCGCGCGTGCAAGCCCCGGCGGTCGCGCACCTCCTCGGCGTACCCGCCGGCGAGGACCGCGGCGACCACGGCCGCGCCGGCGGCGAAAATGCGGCCACGCGGCAGGCGCTCGACGGCGGCGCCGACGGCGATCCCGACCGGAAGCGCGAGCGAGACCGCGAGCAGCACGTCGTGGTTGTCGTGCAGCGGCCGGTGGAGGAGGAGGAAGGCCTCGCCTCCGGCGGCCCAGAGCCAGAGGGGCCAGAGCGGGAGCCGCAGGCGCAGGCCACGGCGGGCGCTGATCGCGGCTGCGACGAGGCCGAGCGGCGCCAGCCAGAAGAGGGCGTTCCGCGTGCGCGGGTCGATCAGGTGCAGGAAGTGCTCGGCGTTGTCGAGCAGGCCCGGTCCCGGGACGTCGCGCGCGGCGTCGTGGTACGAGACGGCGCCGCGCCAGAGCCCGTCGAGCTGCCCGACGTGGCCGAGGACGAAGGCGGTCACGGCGATGCCGGCGCCCGCGACGGCGAGGGCGGCCTCGCGCCGCGTGCGCAGGACGAGCGCGTACGCGACGAGGGGGATCGCGACCGTGGCCGCGCTCAGCTTCACGGACACCGCTGCGACGGCCAGGGCCCCGGCCGCGACCGAGAGCGCGGGCACGCCTCGCCGCACCGTCGTCGCGGCCAGGAACGCCGCCAGCGCGAAGAGCGCGAGCACGAGTGCCGGCAGGTCCGCGGAGATCCTGCTCGCGAACGCCGGGTACGGGTGGGCGACGGCGAGGAGGGCGGCAGCTGTGAGCCCGGCGATCGGACCGGCCACGAGGCGCCCGACGAGGAACGCCGCGACGCATCCGGCGAGCGCGAGCGCGAGGATCTCCGCACGCATCGCGTCCAGCGAGCCGCCCGTGACGACGTCGCCGGCGGCGAGCAGGTAGTAGAAGCCCGGCGGCTGGGGTGTGAAGATCTCGGACCCGAGCTCCTGCCCGTGGCGGAGCGCGCCGACGGCCGCGAGATACGATCCCTCGTCGTAGTCGGCCGGAATCGCCAGGCCCTGCGCGAAGAGAACGCCGGCGACGACCAGCACCGTGCCGAGGAGGACGAGCTCGATGACCACCTCTCGCCTCGCCCGCATCTCCGGCATGGTAGAGCGTGCCCTCGGCTCGGCCGGCCGGGGGGAGGGACGCTTTCTCTCGCGCGGCATGGGCGTGTCGCTGGCCGTCTACGCACTGTTCGCGCTGACGTTCGCATCGTTTCGCGTCGCGAACGACGGCCTCGTCTACTACACGTTCCTCCGCCGGTTTCTCGGCGAGGACGTCGCGCCCGGCGGCCACGCCTACCAGTTCGGCGTCGCGTTCTTCAACGCGCCCTTCTACCTCGCGGCGCGCGCCGTGGACGCCGCCGTGGGGCCGGCGACCGTGCTGGGGGCGCCGCTCCGGGAGGCGGCGATCGGCGTCGCCTCGAACGTCGCGCTCCTGCTGACGCTCTGGCTCGGGTGGAGGATGCTGCGGCGGCTCGACCTCCCGGCCGGGCCGGCCGTCTTGCTGCTGACGGTCTTCGGGTCGCCGCTCTTCTACTACACGGCCTTTCAGCCCTCGTACAAGCACGCCGTCGACGCGCTGGCGCTGACCGCCGCGGCCTGGCTGCTGCTGCTCGCGCTGGAATCCCCCTCCCCACGCGTGCTGGTCGGGCTCGGGGCCTGCCTCGCCTTCCTCGTCTCCCTGCGCTACGCGAACGTGGCCCTGGTGCCGGGGATGCTGCTGCCGTTCGCGCTTCGCCGCGAGTGGCGGGCGGCCGGACGGGTCGCGCTCGCGCTCGTCGCGGCCGGCGGGGTGCTGTTCGCGCTCCCGCCCGCACGGGACATTCCCTTCGAGCGCGGGACGGCCGGGCCGGGGGCGCCGCGCCTGCTCGCCGCGGGGATCGGCATCCCCGACCCCTGCCCCGACGAGCCGAAGTACCGGATCGACTGGTCGCAGTGCCTGCGGAACAAGCTCGGCGTCCGTTTCGACCTGCCGGCCCCCGCGCGGATGCTCGTCAGCACGCGGCGCGGCCTCTTCCTCTGGACGCCGCTGACGGCCTTCGCGGTCGTGGGGTTCCTCCTGCTTGCCCGGGCCCGCGCGGAGCGGCGCCGGTTCCTGCTCGGCCTCGGCGTCGCGGCCGCGTCGCTCGTCGCGATCCACGCGCTCTGGGGGGACTTCTGGACGAACGGCTTCTCGTTCTCGCAGCGGTTCCTGGCCAGTCTCTTCCCGGTCTACCTGCTCGGGGTCGCCGAGCTGGTCCGGCGCTGGCGCTCGGCCGCGGCCGGGGTCCTGGCGCTCTGCGCCGCGTTCTCGCTCTACCTCGGGTTCAACCACTTCTTCGGCTACGAGGGGATCTCCGAGCGGGACGGCATCGTGGAGGTGCTGTCGACGGACGGCGATCGCGGGGTCGGCGAGACGCTCCGGCTGATCGGGCAGCGCGCCGGCGAGCGCTGGGGCTTCCGCTGAGCCCGGACTCAGGCCCGACGGCCGACCGCCCGCACGATCGTCTCGACGTCGAGCGGAAGCACGCTGAGCTCGGGCGGGGGCCGCCGGACGAAGCCGGAGATCACGAGCAGCTCGTCCGCTGACTCGGGGTCGACGGGTGGCGGGCCCGCACTCGCCGCCCGCGCGGCGGCCGCTCCAGCCTCGACCTCCAGCCGGGCGCCCGGGCCGCGCGGAACCGGCCGGACGGAGCAGACGCGCCCGCCCGCGATGAAGAGCGCTCGCGTCCAGCCCGGCTCCGGCGCGGGCACGAGCAGGCACAGCTCCCTGGTTCGCAGCGCTTCCAGCCTGCGCAGGGTGCGGAGCACCTCCTCCAGCGCAGCGATCCGGTCCCGCAGTCGCGCGGCGTCCTCGTAGCGGAGGCAGTCGGACAGGTCCGCGAGCTTCGTCCGCAGGCGCGGCAGGGGGCCATCGCCCTGTGGAAGAGCCTCGAGCTCCTCGGGCGTGGCCGACTGGAGGGCGCGCGCCGCCAGGTGCGCGCGGCGGCGGCTCTTGATCGGCCCGAGCCGACCCGGCGTCGAGGAGACGACGATGCTCTCGCCACGGGGACGGAGGTAGACGTAGCGGTCCGGCCGCGCGCCGCGGGCGTTCGCCGGGGGGCGGTGGCGGCGGAGCAGCCGCAGCTCCTCGAGCGCGGCCTCGAGCTCCGAGCCCTGCACCCGCCACTCGATCCGCTCGACCGCGGCGAGCGCCGCCTCCACGGCCGGACGCTGCCGTTCGCTGCGGAAGTACGAGCGGAGCCGCGCCCGCAGGTCGCGGGCCTTGCCCACGTAGAGCACCTGGTCGTGCCGGTCGCGAAAGAGGTAGACGCCGGGGCTCGCAGGCGCCCCGTGCGCGAGCGAGCGCTTCCCGTAGACGCGGCGCTTCCGCGCCGCCCCCAGGGCGTGCAGGTCGCCGAGCGTGCGTGCGCCGCGCTCCTGGGCGAGGCCGATCAGCCGGACGAGGATCTCCGCGGTCGCCTGCGCGTCGGGCAGGGCGCGATGGCAGGGGCGGGCGGAGGTGCCGAAGAAGTGGGCGAGCGAGGCGAGGCTCGTCCGCTCGGCGCGGCCCGAGAGGAGCCGTCGTGCCAGCGCGACGGTGTCGAGGGCGGGCGCGGCCCGCCTGCGACCGTACCGTCGCTCCAGCTGCCGGTCGAGGAACGAGAGGTCGAAGCGCGCGTTGTGAGCCGTCAGGGTCGAGTCCCCTGCGAACGCGAGAAACCGCTGGACGGCGGTCGCTACGCGCGGAGCCCGGCGAAGCTCGGCGTCGTTGAGCCCGGTCAGGCGCCCGATCGGCTCCGGCAGCGCCAAGCGGGGGTCGACGAGGGTCTGGAACTCGCCGGCGGGCTCGAACGAGCGGATCCGCACGGCGCCGATCTCGCAGATCCGGCTCGTCGCCGCCGAGAGCCCGGTCGTCTCCAGGTCGAAGACCGTGAACTCGGCGTCCTCCAGGAGCGGATCCTGCGTGCCCGCGAGCGAGACCGAGCCGCCGACCAGCCGCAGGCGGGCGTCCCCCGCGACGACGTCCGAGACCAGCGCGGCGGCGAGCCCGTCCGGGATCGACCGGGCCGCGAGGAGGAACCGCGCCGCCGCGGAGGCATCGAGCGGCGCGGCCCGCTCCTCGAGCGCCTCGACCAGCCGGTCTGTCGCGTCGAGCGCGAGCTGCACCCCTCACATCTAAGCGAACATATGTTCGCCTGGCAAGGCGCTCAGCGGCTCCAGCTGCCCGAGCACGGCCCGTGCCGGAGCGAGTCGGCGGTGCCCCCCGAGACGGAAACGGTGCTGAGACCACCCGGTGAGTGCCTCGAGGTGTCGCCGTGGTACATGCATCCGGTGCGCACGAGGATCGTTCGCCCGTCGTGGCTTGAGCCGAGCACCTCCAGGCCTTCGATCACGGGCGTGAGCGGACGGATCGAGCCGGTCGCGACGTCGACGGCGAAGAGCCGGCGGTAGTAGGGGCCCGCGGTCGTGACCGTGGAGTCAGCCGCCACGAGCGTCCGGCCGTCCGGCAGCCAGAGCGCGGGCTTCAGGTTCCCGGCATCGGTGATCTGCCTGGCTCCCGAGCCGTCGAGCTTCACGAACCAGAGGTCGCCCGGCGTCGTCCACTTGGTGAACGCGATCAGATCGGGCCCGGTGAGCGGCGAGCTGCTGTCGCCGTCTGAGGTGAGCCGGATCGACTCGCCTCCTTCGAGCGGCGCCGAGAAGATGTTCGAGAGAGCCGAGTCGTGGGACCCGGTCGAGCGGACGAACACCAACCGATCGCGCGCGGCGGAGATCGAGACATCGCTCAGCCGCCCGGTAGGGGTCCGCCAGGGAAGCACGAGCTTGCCGCTCCCGCCCCGCCGATCGACGAGCATCGTTCCCTCGTCGCCGGTGACGACGAGCCGGTTGGAGTCAAACGTCCAATCGGACTCGCGCACCCCACGCGAGACGACCGTGCTCTCACCGCCGGCGACCGGCAGCACGTGGATGTCGTAGCTCGCGTACCCGCGCTCGCGTTCGAACGAGATCCAGCGGCCGTCGGGCGACAGCTCCGGCCACTCGCCTCGAACGAGTCGCACAGGCTGGGTTCCGTCGAGCCGCGCGCGGTAGATCCAGCCGCCTTCCTCGTAGACGAGCGCCGGCTGTGCTCGGGGCGGAACTCCGGTGGGGACTGCTCCCGCCGCCGCGGCGACCGTGACCGCCACGAGGAGCGCGCCGGCGAGCCGGCTCGCCGCCGCCCTCCGGGCGCCGGAAACCCGGGTCTGACCCTCGTTGGTGCCCGGAGTGGCCATGGCGTTCGTGCCGGAAGTGTGCCGATCGTTCCCCGGAGCGGCCGCCTCAGCCCCGCGAGGCGGCGCAGACGTACGTGAAGCGCATGCGCAGGAGCGCTCTCGCGAGGGGCCCGGAGCGCTCCGCGAGCTCGAGCGCGGAGGCGACCGGCCGCGGCAGCGCCTTCGTCTGCGGCACGAGGAAGGGACGCGGGTCGAGCCGGCCGAACCCCGCGCGACGGAGATCGGCCCGTACGTCCTCGAGCCGGTACTGGCGCGGGTTCAGATCGAACACGAGCTTCCGCTCCGTGTACGTGGCGACATGACGGAAGAGCGCAAGGCGGTCGCGCGCGTAGTAGATAGCCCGGAAGCAGGTCGTCGCCGCGACCGGCTCCGGCGGCGCGTAGTCATTCAGGTCGGCGAGGGCCACCGGCGCGCGGTCGGCGAGCCGCCGGCGCGCCGCCGCCACCATCTCCTCGCTCAGGTCGACGCCCGCATAGGCGAGACCCCGCGCGAGCAGCGGCTCGGCCAGCCCCCCGTCGCCGCAGGCGAGGTCGAGCACGCGGTCGCCGGCCTCGAGCGGCGGCCCGAGTGAGACGATCAGCTCGGCGCGATGCTCGAGGTAGCGCGCGGCGTCCGCGTACGCGTCCTCGGTCCAGCGCTCCGCCTGCGGGCCGTACTTCTCCGCCGTCACCGCAGCGCCAGCAGTCGCTCCGGATGCTTGCGTACGAAGCGGGCGACGCTGCGCCAGTGCCAGAGCGTCCGCCGCGTCAGGAAGCGCCGGTCGGTGAACGCGTCCCAGCGGTGGCGCACGACCGCGTCGGGCACGTACCAGCGCTCCCAGCCGGCTCTCGCGGCCCGGTAGCAGAGGTCGATCTCCTCGCCGTACATGCGGAAGCCGCCGTCGTAGCCGCCGAGCTCGTCCAGCATCACGCGCCGGAGGAGGAGCGACCCGCCCAGCATCCAGTCCGCCTGCACGGGCCCCGACGGCCGCTCGTCGAGGCCGTAGTGGGCGCGCTGGCGCTCGAGCGGCGGAAAGAGGAGCCGCAGCGGCGTGCGCCGCACCAGCGTCCCGACCACCGTCGGGAAGCGCCGGCGCGAGGGCTGCGGCGAGCCGTCGGGATCGACGAGGCGCGGTGCCGCGACGCCGCAGCGCGGACGGCCCTCGGCGAAGGCGAGGAGCGTCGCGACGGCGCCGGGCTCCGGCACGGCGTCGGGGTTGGAGACGAGCACGAACTCGCCGGACGTGGCCGCGATCGCGACGTTCAGGTTCGCGGCGTAGCCGAGCGGCCTCGAGTTCTCCAGCACCCGCACCGCGGAGGGCACCTCGCCGACGCTGCCGGGAACGTTCGCGACGACGACGACCTCGTCCACCTGCGGCACGAGGGCCGGCAGCGCCTCCCCCAGCTCGGCCGCGTGCCCGTGCGAGACGACCGCGGCGGAGACTCTCACAGCCCGAGCACCTCGCGGTAGACGGCGACGGTCCGGCGCGCCGTCTCCGCCCAGCTGAAGCCCCTGGCCCGCTCGATCCCGGCCGCCGACAGCCGCTCGCGCTCGGCGATCGCCCGCCGGATCGTCGCGGCCAGCTCGTGCTCGGCCGCGTAGAGAGCTGCGTCCCCCGCCACCTCCCGCAGGGCCGCCTCGGGCGCGGCGACCACCGGCGTCCCGCAGGCCATCGCCTCGAGCACGGGCAGCCCGAACCCCTCGAACCGCGACGGCAGCACGAGGCACGAAGCCGCGCGGTAGAGCTCGGCGAGCTCCGGCTTGGACACGTACCCGCGCAGGTCGGCGCCGCGCCGCTCGAGCTCGCGGGCGAGCGCCTCGTCCTTCCTCGGGCCGGCGACGACGAGGGGCAGGCCGAGCTCCGCCGCCGCGGCGGCGGCGGCGAGCGGGCGCTTGCGCGTTTGGATCGCGCCGACGAAGAGGAGGTACGAGTCCGCCGAGGCGGGGCCCGGAGTGAAGGCGGGGTCGACGCCGTTCGGCGTCACCTCGATCCGAGCGGCGGGAATGCCGTAGAGCTCGATCAGGTCGCCCTTCGTCCGCTCGGAGACGGCCAGGACGCGCGCGGCGCGCCGGGCAGAGCGCGGGACGGCGATCCGGAAGGTGAGGCGGTCGAGCCTGCCCATGAGGCTGCGATCGCGCTCGAAGGACAGATCGTGCACCGTCAGCACCGCCGGGCAGGGGCAGCGGAGCGGCAGCGAATGCTGGAAGTGGCCGAGCGCGGCACGGAGGCGCCGGAGCAGCCGCGGCAGCGTCCACGCCATCCGGAGCTCCTGGCTGCGCGCCGGGAGCTCGACCGCCTCGACGCCGGCCGGCACGAGCTCCGGGTGACGGGTGACCGCGGCGAGCCGCAGCGACCCCTCCGCGGCGGCAGGAAGCTGCCGGAGCAGGTTCTCGACGTACGTCTCGTCGCCCGTGCGCCGCCGACCGAGCACGTCCGCGTCGACGACGACGAGCGGCGGCGTCACGCTGCCAGCTCCCGGTAGACGCCGGCCGTGGCACGAGCGGTCTCGCGCCAGCTGAAGCGACGAGCCCGCTCGAGTCCGTCGAGGCGCAGCGTGTCGCGGCGGGCGACCGCGTCCTCGATGCCGGCCGCGATCGACGCCGGGTCGAGCGGGTCGACGAGCACCGCGGCTCCGCCGGCGACCTCCTCCAGCGCTCCGCCGGCGCTCGTGACGACGGGGGTACCGCAGGCCATCGCCTCGACCACCGGGAGCCCGAAGCCCTCGTAGAGCGAGGGGTAGGCGACGCAGGCGGCCCCGCGGTAGAGCTCCGCGAGAGCCTCGTCGTCCACCTCGCCCAGCCAGCGGACGCGCTCCCCCGCGACCCGAACGTCGCCCCAGCCGCGCGCGCCCACGACCCTGAGCTCGGCACCGAGCCGCTCGGTCGCGCGAACGAGACGCGCCAGGTTCTTCCGCGGCTCCAGAGTCGTCACCGTCAGCACGTAGTCCCCGCCCGCCGCCGGACCCTCGGGCACGAACGCCTCGGCGACGCCGTTGCCGATCACGCGGATCCGGCGCTCCGGGACGCCGAGCCGCTCGACGAGCTCGCGCTTCGTGAACTCGGAGACGGCGATCAGGCGCTGGGCCGCCCCGGCCACCCGTGGGACGGCGACGCGGCTGTAGGTGCGCGTCCAGCGGTTGAACGTCCCCGGGTGGCGCAGGACGGCCAGGTCGTGAACGGTAACCACCAGCGGAAGGGGACTGTCGAAGGGAGCGCGGAAGGTCGGGCAGTGCAGGACGTCGATCCGCGCCTGCTCGGCCGCCTCGGGCAGCCAGACCGGATACCAGACGGCGTCTCGGAGAGCGGCCGCGACCCGGCCGCCCCCTCCCCAGCTCAGCGGGACGTACTCGACCTCGGCGTACCGGGTGAGGCCCCGGACGTAACGCGCCGTGCCGGCTCTCGTCTGCGCGAGCGCGGAGACGTCGAGGCCGACCCGGAGCTCAGCGCCGGGCACGCGCTACCTCGTAGGCGTCGAGGAAGATCCGCCCCGTCTCGTCCCAGCTGAACCCGGCCGCGTGCGCGAGGCCGCGCGGGACGAGCTCGTCTCGTCCGGCCAGCGCCCGCTCGATGCCGGCCGCGATCTCCTCCGGGCGCTCGGGATCGACCCGCACGGCCGCCTCTCCGCACGCCTCGTCCAGCGACGGGTGCGAGGAGACGACGCAGGGGGCGCCGCTCGCCATCGCCTCGAGCACGGGGATCCCGAAGCCCTCGAAGCGAGAGGGGAAGACGAAGGCGGCGGCGCCGCGGTACAGGTGGGCCAACTCGGCGTCGTCGACGAATCCGCAGCGGACGATCCCCGCACGGTCGAGCAGCGGCTGCGGGCCCCAGCCCTCGCCGCCCGCGACCGCGAGCGCGAGGTCGCCGCCGAGCAGCGCGTGCGCATCGACGAGCGTTGCGAGGTTCTTGCGCGGCTCGAGCGTGGCCACGGTGAGGACGTAGGGCCGGCCGAGATCGGCGCCGTCGCCGTCGGGACGGAACCGCTCGCCGACGCCGGGGTGGGCGACCCGGAGGCGCTCGCGCTCGACGCCCAGGCGCTCCTGTACGTCGCGCGCGGTGTGGGCGGAGTTGCAGAGGAGGACGTCGCAGGTCCGGGCCGCGTTCGCGTACTTGGCCGCGTGCATGCTGCGCGTGCGGGGCGTCACCCACTCGGGGAAGCGGAGCGGGACGAGGTCGTGAATCGTCGTCGCCCGGACGCCCGCCCGCTGCGGCGGAAACATCCAGTCGGAGAAGTGGAGCACGTCGACCGGACCGAGAAAGCGCTCGACCGCCGGGCGGCCGAGCCGGCTCCAGGCCTGCCGCCAGTGGTGGGCGAAGGGCAGGAAGCGCAGGGAGAGCCGTACCGGGATGCCGGCGAGCGCCGCCGGGATCGCGCGCAGGCCCTGCAGGCTCGTCGGGGCGAAGGCGACGATCTCGTGGTCGCCGCCGGCGGCCTTGGCCAGCCCCGCCAACGAGCCCCGGATGTAGTTGCCGATCCCGGTCCGCGGATGCGACAGCGGGGAGACGTCGAACGCCACTCTCACCTGGAGGAGTAGGCGAAGCGGTTGAAGTGGATCCCGAGCTCGCGGGGGTCGGAGTTCTCCCCCCCGGTGACCACGGCCGGGATCGCGGTCGGGCTGACCTCGAAGCGAGTCGAACACCATCGGTCGACCGGCTCGAGCGGGACGCGCAGCGTCCGCCGAGCGCCTGGAGGGACGACCACGCGGGCGACCTGCCGGTTCCGGACGAACGCGGTGACCCGCTGCGGTCTCGTGAACAGAGCGGTGTCACTCTGCAGCAGCACCGTCAGCGAGCCCCCGTCGCAATCGAGGCGCGTGTAGATCACGCGCGGGCCGGACCAGGTGTCCTGCGGATACAGACCCGTTACGCGTGAGATCTGCCGGAGGGGGCCCTCGACGCGGTAGAGGAGCATACCCTTGTGCCGGTCGCGGGCGATCACCTCGCCGGCCAGGCCCACCGAGCCGTCGGCCAGGGCGTACGCGGGCCGGAGCTCCCGATCGGGCGCGAGGAGGAGGCCGGAGCGACGCTCGACGGTGATCGGCGTCTCCGAAAGGCCGGCGGAGAACCGCGGCGCCAGGTCGTAGATCGTGCCGACGCTGCGGTTGAACACCTCGTTCTGCCAGATCACCTGCCGCTCGGTGTTTCCGGACCAGATCGCGACCACGTCCGCGTCGCGCCCGACGGCGCGGTCGATCCAGTCGCGGTGCGGATGCGTGATCCCCGCGAAGAGAGCTCCGAGCGAGGCGACGCGATGCTTGCCCTCGACCGGCCGGTACGAGGCGGCGAAGTAGAGGAGGACGAGCCCGGGCAGGACGAGCGCGTAGCGCCGCGGGCAGAAGAGGAATGCGAACCCGGCGGCCATCGACGTGAGCACGACGATCGCCGGCAGCTGCTCGAGCGTGAACGGTGAGGGGTGCAGCGACCAGACCGGGAGGATCGCCAGGGTGTCCGAGACCGCGTTCAGGTTGATCAGCGTGTGGTAGGGCAGCACGCCCGGCAGGCCGGCGGCCACGATCGCGGCCGCCGCGGCGAGGCCCCGCGGGCGCGGCAGCCCCTGGTCGACCCAGACGAGCAGGGCGATCAGGAAGAGCGGCGCGACGTAGAACATGTTCCGCTCCTCGATCCGCAGCGACTCGACCGAGGCGAACGCCGCCACCTCGAGCACGAGCCAGAAGACGACCGGGACCGACGCTGCGACGAAGATGCGCACGCGCTCCGGCAGACCAGGCCCGAGCCCCGCCAGGACGATCAGCGCGGCGAACGGCAGGATCCCGAGCGAGAGGTCGAGCTCGGCGACGTGGTAGAGGAACCAGCGCGAGACGTCCGACACCTGGAAGTCGCGCTCGCCGGCCACCTGGTAGGCCCCGAGAATGCCGAGCGGGGAACGCCCGCGACCCGCCTGGACGGCCAAGACCAGGAGCGCGCCCGCCGCGACCAGCCCGTAGAGCAGGCGGTAACGCCGGAACGCGGCCCGGCCCGCGAGGGCGAGCGGGGCGGTCAGCACGGCCGGCAGCAGCGCGATCGCCTGCGCACGGGTGAGGAACGCGACCGCGCACACCCCGAGCAGGACGACCGTGCGGACCGGGGTCGGCCGCTCCAGCCAGAGCACGAGCGCGAGCACGGCAGCGAGGAAGACCGGGTAGAAGGCGTTCTCGGTCATGAGCACGCCCGTGTAGATCATCGACGGCACCGCGACGGTGAGCGCCGCCGCGAGCAGGGAGAGGGCGGGCGTCAGGACGCGCCGCGCGAGGAAGTACGCGGGCACGGCGGCCAGCGACATCACCAGCGCGTTGATCGCCTTGGCGGCTGCATAGGCGTCCGGGACGGCGTCGAAGAGCGCCCAGGCCGGAGCGATGAGCAGCGGGTAGACGATCCCGTACGCGGCGGTGGGCTCGTCCCGCACGAGGAACCGGCCGCTCTCGGCGAAGCTCTTCGCGAGCTCGGAGTAGATCAGCTCGTCGATGAAGATCCAGGGCGCCACGATCCGGCGACCCAGCCCGTAGCGGACGACCGTCGAGACGACGACGAGGCCGGCGAGCCAGGCCCAGGCGGGGACGGCGCGAACGAGCGCGAGTCTCTCCGCGCGTGGCCGGCGCGCCGCCTCGGCGCTACCGGCCAAGGCCTGCCTCGCTCAGCCGCCGGCCGAGCTCGGAGGCCTCGGGATCGTCCGCGGCGATGCCGACCTCGGCGGCCGCGGTCGCCACGTCTCTGACCACGTCCGCGGCCACGGCCGCGCCACCCGCAGCCTCCTCGAGCGCGGCGACGTAGGCCTCGGCGACGCGCTCGAGGTCGTGCTCGCGCACGGCCGCCGCGCGGGCGGCCGCGGCCATGGCGGCGCGGGTCTCGGCGCTGCCGGCGAGCAGCTCGAGCGCGCCTTCGAGCGCCTCGGGCTCACGCTCGTCGACCGGCACCTTGAGCGCCGCCGCGTCCGGAAGCTCGGAGAACCAGCCGACATCGCTGACGACGAGGGGCTTGCCGAGCGACAGGGCGCGGATCGCCGTGCCGGAGGTCTCCCCCATCGTGGGCGCGCGCAGGCTCACGCAGACGTCGCATGCCGCCATCAGCGACCAGAGACGCGACTCGTCCACGTACGGCTCGCGGACGACGGCGTCGCCGAGCTCGAGCTGGGCCAGGCGCCGGCCGAGATCGAAGCGCGGCGCCGTCTGCCCCACGAGCAGCAGGCGAGCCTCCGGTCGGCGGCGGCGCAGTGCGGCGAAGGCCCTCAGCAGCTGCGGGATCCGCTTGCTCGCGTTCAGGTGGCCGAAGCAGCCGAAGAGCGGCGCTCCCGTCACGTCGGCGGGCGCGACGGCCGGCGCCGGCCACGCGGGATGCGCGATCCGCCAGATCCGCCCCTCGAACCCCGCCGTCCTGGCCCCCCGCTCGACGTAGCGGGAGTGCACGATCAGCCCGGTCGCCCGCTCCAGGATCCGCCCGGCGAGCGGGAAGTCCTCCGGGCGCGTCTCCCACAGGGGCGGGATGCGGTTGTCCAGCACCGCGTACCCGAGCAGGCGGCCGACCAGTCCGTGACCTCGCTCGAGCGCGTCGAGGTAGCCGGCGGCGTCGCCGCGCGCGAGCGTCAGCCCGGAGACGAGGTGGTGGAGCACGAGCTCGTGCAGGACGACGACGCCCGGCCGGCGCTCGAGCGCCTCCACGATCCATCCGTGCGCTTCGGGGTCGTTGCCCACGTGGTAGAGGGCGACGTCCGCCCGCGGCGTCCGGCGGAAGCGGCCGGGCCTGGCGATGGCGATCTCGACGCGGCGCCCGAGCGCCGGCAGCAGCAGCGCGCTGTAGTCGGCGATCCCGGACCGGGACGGGGGCAGGGGCGAGTGGTAGGCGACCTTCACGTCACGCGCCCCTTTCGCAATGACCACTCGGCGCCGGGGTGCGATGGGCGGCCGAGGGCAAGGACACAGGGAGCCCGCATGGCAGCGCCATGGGGGCGACCGAGGACGCCGCCATCGGGCGTCCAGCGCGGCACGGCGTCACCGTGCTTCATTGTAAAAGGGGCGCAGCCAGGAGGCGGTCGATGCAGGCGTCCCAGGTGACGCGCTCGGCGACGGCCTTCCCGGCCCGGCCCCAGCCCGCGGCCTCGTCGGGGTGGTCGGCCAGCCAGGAGGCCGCGCGCGCGAGCTCGTCGGCCCGCGGCGCGACGACGAGGCCGGTGCGCCGGTCGCCCACGATCTCGAGCGGCCCGCCGGCGTCGGTGGTCGTCAGCACGGGCTTCTCCGAGAGGAACGCCTCGTAGGGAACCATGCCGAAATCCTCGTCGATCGGCGCGTAGAACACGCCCAGGCACCGCGCGTAGAGGTCTGCGAGGGCCTCGTCGGACACCCGCCCGGCGAAGACGGCGCGGCCGTCGAGCGCGTGCTCGCGGGCGAGCCGCTCGAGCCGCTCGCGGTCCGGCCCCTCGCCGACGATCACGCAGCGGAGCGAGGGCTCGGCAGCCAGGGCGTCCAGCAGCAGGTCGATCCGCTTGGCGCGGTCGAGCCGGTTGACGGAGAGGATGAAGCCCTCCGAGGCGGCGGCGCGGTACGGCAGCGGCGCCGGCGGATGGGGCAGCAGCTCCGCCTCGATCCCGGTCGAGCGCTCCAGCCGCTCGGCGACGTTCCGCGAGGTGGCGAACACCCTGCGGGCCTCGCCGAGAGCGACCCGGTCGAGGCGCTGGACGGCGCGCCGGGTCGCCCGCTCCTCCGCGGACTCCCCGAACTGCCCGAGCTCGGTGCGGTCGAGCTCGTACGCCTGGCGGAACTGGTGCAGGACCCACGCCACCTTGTTCGCGTGGCGGACGCAGTACGAGGGGAACTTGGTCGCGATCACCAGCTCGATCGCGCGCCCATCCGCCTCGTCGAGGTCGAGAAGGCGCCAGAGGAAGGCCTGCGTCAGCACCCTCCGGCCGGGGTACCACTTGAACGGCACGGTGACGAGCTCGGCGTCGTGCCCGCGGCGCCTCAGCTCGCCGACGAGGTCGTCGGCGACGATCTCGGCCCCGCCGCGCGCGAACGGCACCTGCGGCCGGCAGACGGCGATCCTCACCGGGCGCGCCCCGCGACCGTCAGAGGTCCTCGCGCGGCTACCGGGGACCCCCTGACCGCGCCCCTACCGCGCGACGCTAGCGAGCCCGGGCGCGCGGGTGTGTGTCCCGACGTCAGCAGGGTGTGCCGTTTCGCGCGCGGGGCACGCGGCGCCGAGCCGGTCCCGCGCGGCCCGCTCCGGCGGCGCCGAAGGGCTCTCCTCACGGCGCTCGCGCGAGGAGCGCGTAGTCGAGGGGCCCGAACAGGAGCTCGTTCAGCCGGCGCGCATTCGCGGCCGGCACCGGATCGTCGGGCACCTCGAGCCGCTCCGCGGGCTCGTTCAGGAAGCGCAGCTGGACGTCGGAGAACCCCGCCTGGCGCGCGAGCAGGGACAGCGTCTCGGGCACGAGCGGCTGCGCGTGGGTGAGATCGGCGAAGTAGTTCCGCAGCGCGAGCGGGGAGAGCGGATTGATCGTCTCCGCCACGAGCAGCCCGCCCGGCCGGAGCTTGGCCCGCGCCAGGTCGAGCAGCCGCACGAGCGCCGGCGGCGGCAGGTGCTCGACCACCTGACCCGCGAAGATGCCCCCGAGCGAGTAGTCGGGCAGCGACTCGAGGTGGGCGAGCGCGTCCGCCTGCTCGACCTCGAGGCCCTCGCCCCGCGCGTAGGCGACCATGTCCGCGTCCGCGTCGACGCCCCGTGCCTCGATCCCGGCCGCCCGGAGCAGCGCGAGCAGCTCGCCGCGTCCGCAGCCGACGTCGAGCACCGGGGCGGCGTCCACGAACTCCTCGACGTAACGACTCTGCCGTCCCCGGATCACCTCGGTCGATCCGCGCAACCTGCTCTCGAAGGCGAAGTAGTCGGGCAGCGTCGCCGCGGCGGGCTCGGCCGCCACCGTCGCCGGCGTCGAGCCGGCCGGCCGGCGCTCGAGCCGCAGCAGCCGCTCCTCGAGCTCGGTCGCGAGCCGCAGCGCCTCGTCCCGCTCGCCCAGGGCCGCGTCCGTCCGCTCGTACAGATCGTCGACGAGCTTCAGCACCGCGTCGTTGAACGCGCGCTGCTCGGCCGCGAGCGGCTCGACGTACCAGCGCATCAACCGCCGGAGCACCGGCTTGGCGGGCCGCGCGGCGAGCCCCTTCAGCCCCGGCCGGCGCTCGGAGGGTCGCTCGGCCGAGACGGGCCACAAGCGCTCCGCCTGCGCCCTGGCCGCGGCCGCGACGCCGCGGTCGCCGGCCCCGCCGCGGAGCTCCTCCTGCAACCGCGCCATCAGCGCCTCCACGTCGACCTCGCCGGCGGAAGAAACCCCTGCAGGAGCAGCACTTTTCCGACCGGCTGCCGGCATCGGCCCATTCTAGCCGGGGCGGATTACGGCCTTGTAAGGGCGCGCGGCCCTTGGTCTACGCTCCCGCGATGCCGATCGGCATCTCGCTGCTGACACTCGTGCCGGGCGTCGTCGGCGGCTCCGAGCGCTACGTCCGCGAGCTGTGCCGCGCACTGGCCCGCGTCGGCGAGCTCGAGTACCGCGCCTTCGTGCCGTCGATCGCCCCCGACGCGGCCGACGGGCTGCCGACGCGGACGGTCGGCGCCTACCGCGCGGCGCGCTCCCTGCCGGGCCGGGCCGCGGCGATGACACTCGCGGCCCCGTACCCGCGGCCGCTGTGCCGACGGCTCGAGCTGGACGCTCTCGACGCGATCCACTTCCCCCTCTCCGTCATGCTGCCTCCCGTCCGCCGCCCGCCCGCAGCGACGACGGTGCTCGACCTGCAGCACGAGTTCTTTCCCGAGTTCTTCTCGGCGGCCGAGCTGCGCTACCGCCGCCTCGTCTACGGGTGGACGGTACGCCGGAGCCGGATCGTGATCACGATCTCCGAGCACGCCCGGCGGACGCTGATCGAGCGGCTCGGCCTGGACCCCGAACGCGTCCGCACGATCCACCTCGCCGTCGACCACGAGCGGTTCCGGCCCTCGTACGAGGAGCGCGAGCGCTTCCTCGTCTACCCGGCCAACCGCTGGCCGCACAAGAACCACGAACACCTGTTCGAGGCGTTCGCCCGGGTCCGGCTCGAGCATCCCGGTCTGCGCCTCGTGCTGACCGGCACGGGCCACAGGGGTCAGCGGCTGCCCCAGGCGGTGGAGGAACGCGGCCGGGTCACGGACGCCGAGCTGACACGGCTGTACCAGACGGCCGCCGCGCTCGTCTTTCCGAGCCGCTACGAGGGGTTCGGGCAGCCGCCGCTCGAGGCGATGGCCTGCGGCTGCCCGGTGGCCGTCTCCGACATCGGGCCGCTGCGGGAGGTCTGCGGCGAGGCCGCGGCCTACTTCGACCCCACGTCGGACGAGGACATGGCCTCGGCGATCCTGGACGTGCTCGCCCGTCCCCAGCACTACGCCGATCGGGGCGTCGAGCGAGCGCGGCGCTTCACCTGGGAGGAGTGCGCCCGGCGACACGAGGATGTCTACCGGGAGCTCGCCGGCGGGAGCTGAAGCTCAGCCGCGCAGCCGCTCCAGATCGGCGTCCACGAGCAGGCGCACGAGACCCCCGAAGTCCACGGCCGGCCGCCAGCCGAGCCGCTCGCGGGCCTTCGTGGCGTCGCCGACCAGCCGGTGCAGCTCCGCCTTGCCGCGCTGCAGGGCCGGATCGATCCGCACGTAGTCCTGCCAGTCGAGCCCGACGTGCGCGAACGCGCACTCGACCAGCTCCCGCACCGTGTGGGAGACGCCCGTCGCGATCACGAAGTCGTCGCCGGCGTCCTGCTGGAGCATCAGCCACATCGCGCGCACGTAGTCGACGGAGTAGCCCCAGTCGCGCGACGGGTCGAGGTCGCCGAGCGCGAGCTCGCGCTCGAGGCCGAGGCTG
>JBHEMU010000192.1:0-2673 GCA_046262415.1 Gaiellaceae bacterium
GTCGTGCTCGTCGCGCCCTCGATCGACGCGTTCTCGCCCAAGAACCAGGAGCTAGACCGCGCCACGGTCGCGTCGATCCTCGCCGTGGCGGGTCTCAACGACGGCGGCGACGGCGGCTCGCCCACCTTCACGCGCGAGGACGGGAGCCCTGGGCGCGTCGAGCGCTCCGCCCAGCTCTGGGAGGGCGGGCCGCTGCGAGCGGAGGACCGGATGGTCCTCCAGGTCTCCCGCTGGGACGCGCTCAAGGACCCCATGGGGGTGATCGGTGGGTTCGCCGAGCACATAGCGCCCCACGAGCCCGACGTCCACCTCGTCTACGCCGGGCCGGCGGTGGAGGCGGTGTCCGACGATCCCGAGGGCGGCAAGGTCCTCGCCGACGCCAAGGACGCCTTCGAGGCGATGCCCGAGGACGTAGCGCGGCGCGTCCACCTCGCCGCCCTGCCCATGGAGGACCCCGAGGAGAACGCGGCGATCGTCAACGCGCTCCAGCGACGGGCAGACATCGTCGTCCAGAAGAGCATCGCCGAGGGCTTCGGCCTCACGGTCGCCGAGGGGATGTGGAAGGGGCGGCCGCTGGTCGCCAGCCGCATCGGCGGGATCCAGGACCAGATTGTCGACGGCGAGTCGGGCGTGCTGCTCGACGACCCGATGGACCTCGAGGCCTACGGAGCCGCCGTACGCGATCTGCTCGACGACCCCGATCGCGCGGAGAGCATGGGCCGCGCCGCTCAGGAGCGTGTCCGCGGGCAGTTCCTCGGCGCGCGGAGCCTCATGCAGTACATCGACCTCTCCGAGAGGCTGATCAGCAAGCGCGGGGGTACGTAGCGCGCTAGAAGAAGTTGACCGGGTCGACCGGCTTGCCGCCGATTCGGGTCTCGAAGTGCAGGTGAGGGCCCGTCGAGTTGCCCGTGTTGCCGACGAGGCCGATGACCTGACCCTTCTGGACGTCCTCGCCGGGGCGGACGGCGAAGCGAGACTGGTGTGCGTAGCACGTCGAGAGCGACTTGGTGTGCTGAATGCAGGTGTAGTTGCCGTAGCCGCCAGTGGGGCCGGCGATGACGACCGTGCCGGTGTCGGCCGCGAAGATCTGTGTGCCGATCGGGGCGGGAACGTCGATGCCCGCGTGGAGGCGGCCCCCACGGGGGCCGAACGGCGAGGAGATCGCCGTGTAGGGGCGAGGCAGCGGCCAGACCAGCCGGCCCGAGCCGAAGGAAACCGGATAGCGGCCAGAGGCCAGGGCGGCCCGGACGGCCTTCTGGGCCTTCTCCTGGGCGACGAGATCCTCGCGGACCTCATCGTCGCTCGGAGCGCCGGGCGAGACGCCGTCGTCGGCGGTCGCCGGTCCGGTGGGCTTCGGGACCGGTCCATCGATCTGCACGCCGGCGCCCTGGGCGGCGGCCTCCTCGGCGGTCTCCCCCGCCACCGGCTCGACGACCTGCGGGCGCGGCTTGGGAAGCGGGCGCTCGTCTGCGTCTCCCTCGCCGGAGCCGGGCACGTCGGCGTAGTCGGAGGAGACGGCGCGCGCCTCGTCCGCCGCGGCCCCGCGCGAGACGCCCGACTTTCCGCCGGAGAGCAGTGCGATGACCGGCCCCATCAGCAAGATGGCGGCGATCGCTCCTACGAAGATGGTCCGTCGCGACATCGGATTACCAGTATGCCGGCCCTCAGCGCGGCGTGCGCAGGACGGCCGGGCCCGCGAGCGAGCGCGCTACCCCTCCCCGGGGGAGGGGTCGAGCTCGAGTGACAGCGAGTTGATGCAGAAGCGCTGGCCCGTCGGGTTGGGCCCGTCGTCGAAGACGTGGCCGAGGTGCGAGCCGCAGGTGGCGCACACCACCTCGGTGCGGACCATGAAGTGGCTGCGGTCCTTGCGCAGCTCGACCGCCTCGGCGAAGGCCGGCTCCCAGAAGCTGGGCCACCCCGTGCCGGAGTCGAACTTCGTCTCCGAGCTGAAGAGCGGCGCCTTGCACGCTCCGCAGCGGTACATGCCGTCTTCCTTGGAATAGGTGTACTCGCCGCTGAAGGCCGGCTCGGTTCCCTGCCGGCGCAGGACCTCGTAACGCTCGGGCGAGAGCTCCTCGCGCCATTCCTGCTCGCTCTTGATCATCTTCTCGGCCATCTGACTACCTCCGGTTCGCGGCCTCGCGCTCGGTGGCGGCGAGGCTCATCGTCATGTGCACCAGGCCCAGGGCGGGCCACACTCCGTCCTGGAGGCGGGCGAGCGCGGCCGCCGCCGCCAAGGTCGCCCCGAGTAGCTCGAGGGTCTCCCCGTGCTCGGCGGGATCGGGGTCGCGCGTGACGGCGGCCATGAGGTCGATTGCCTCCAGCGCCTGCTCCGGCCGTCCGGCGATCACCATGCCGACCGCCATCGCCCCGTAAGTGAACAGACGACCGAGCCGGCCCGACAGCTCGACGCCATCCCCCAGCCGCGGTGGCGACGCGGGCCGGAGGCCGTTGCCGTCCATCAACCCGCCGATCGTCCCGCCCACGACCAGGGCGAGCGTCGCCGGGTCCAGGCCGGCGGCGGCCGCCGCGCGCAGCACGAGATAGAGCCCGCCGAAGGGGCGCCCGTAGGGCGGGTCCGAAGCGAACACGACGCGTTCGGCGGGGACGCGCGCGAAGAGCTGGAGGACGTCGAGCGCCGAGAAGCACGAGGTGTCGTAGAGGACCCCGGGG
>JBHEMU010000193.1:0-11708 GCA_046262415.1 Gaiellaceae bacterium
GCCGGCGACCCCCTCGGCTACATCGACGCCGTCGAGCGCGTGCTGGAATCCTTCGAGAGCCGCTCCGAGTACCTCGAGGACGTCCCGGTCGCGGACACGGTGCTCGTGCTCCAGGCCCTCGCGGCGAGGCGCGACCTGGCCGCCGAGCTGGCGTCGGACCTGCTGCCGCGCTCGCGGTAGCCGGCTACCCCCCCGTGACCGGTGGGTGCGCGACCGCGGTGATCACGAGGGGCGCGGCTCCGGGCTGCTCCTCGTCGCGAGCCCGCTCCACGAGCTCGGTGATCAGCTCGACGGCCCGCTCCACCGGCAGGCGAACCGTCACCTGGGCCGTGCGGAAGCGTCCCTGGGAGCCGAACGCAGCCCAGGCCCGCTCCACCTGGTCCAGCATCGCGGCCTGCACGGGGTTGGGGGAGCCCGAGGCGATCAGCTCCGGCGGCACGCGCACGGTGCGGGCGACCGCGCGGTAGGGCTTCTCGCGGCCCTGGGCGCCGTCCGCGAGCGCGATCAGGCCTGCCCGGAGGAGCATCCTGACGTGGAAGTGCAGGTGGCCCGGATCGACGCCGAGCCGCTCGGCCAGGTCGCGGTTCGTCAGCGGCTCCTCGTTCTCGCCGCCCAGCGTCTCGAGGACGCGCAGCCGGAGCGGATGTCCGAGCGCCTTCAACTGCTCCGGCCGGTCGACGAGGAGGACGTCCTTGGGCAGGCCCGCAGCTTCCACCCCCCGCATCTTTACGAGCCTCGCGCCACTTTGTCGAGCCGCCCGGCCGCGCTGCGGTCGAGAATCGCAACCGTCCGGCCCGCGGCGGAGCGGATCAGGCTCGCCGGGACATCCGTCGTCGGCGGCCCGGAGAAGGCGAGCGCCACTGCCTCGGCCTTGTCGGCTCCGACCGCGAGGAAGCAGACGATGTCGGCCGAGCTGAGAGCGGGGGGCGTCAGCGTGACCCGATCGACGCCGGCGGCGGGCACGGCGACCGCCAGCCGCTCGCGCTCGGCGAGTGCAAGGCCGCCGGGAAAGAGCGAGGCCGTGTGGCCGTCGGCGCCGATCCCGAGGAGCACGAAGCCGAGGCGCACGCCCCGGATTGCCTCGTCGTAGCCGGCGGCGGCAGCATCGGCCCCGAGTTCACCCTCGATCCGGTGGACGGCCGCCGGCGGCCGGGAGAGGCGGTCGAGCAGCGCCTCTCTCGCCAGGCGGAAGTTCGATCTGGGGTCGTCCGGCGCGACGCAGCGCTCGTCGCCCCACCAGACGCTCGCGCGAGACCAGTCGGCCCTCTGTCCCGCGGCCAGCTCGTAGGCCCGCCGCGGCGTCGTGCCGCCCGCGAGCGCGATCGCCTCGCCGGCGTCGGCTGCGTCCACCAGCCGTCGCGCCACGGCCGCGGCGGCGCGCTCGGCGTCCCCGGCGACGACGAGCTCGACGGTCAGGGCTTGCCGGCGGCGAGCTCGCGCGAGCGTTCCATCGCCGCCTGAATCGCGTTGAGGAAGGCCGCCCGGACGCCGGCGATCTCGAGCTCGCGGATCGCCCGGATCGTCGTCCCTCCGGGTGAGGTGACCATCTCCCGCAGCTCGACCGGATGCATCCTCTCGTCGCGGAGGAGCTTGGCCGTGCCCAGCATCGTCTGGACGACGAGCTGGGTGGAGATCTCCCGCGAGAGGCCGAGCAGGATCCCGGCCTCGATCATCGCCTCGGCGAGGAGCGCGAAGTAGGCGGGCCCCGACCCGGAGACCGCGGTGACCGCGTCCATGTACGTCTCCGCGACCCGGACCACGGCTCCGACGTGGGAGAGCGCGTCCTCGGCGAGCGCGAGCTGCTCCTCCGACGCATGGGCTCCGGCGCAGAGCCCCGCCATGCCCTCGTGCACCGTCGCCGGCGTGTTCGGCATCGCGCGGACCACCGGGACGCCCGCGGCGAGCAGGCCCTCGATCGCGGCGGTCGGGATCGCGGCGGCGATCGAGAGCACGGTCTGCTCCGGCGTGACGGCGCCGGCGATCTCGGCCAGCAGCTCGTGGATGTCCTGCGGCTTGACGGCGATGACGACGAGTGCGGCGCCGCGGACCGCCTCGGCGTTGTCGCGCGTCGCCTCCACGCCGAACTGCGCGCGCAACTCGGCGAGCCGCTCGTCCCGGCGTCCGGTCACGACGAGGTCGGCGGGGTCGCGCCAGCCGGAGCTGAGCAGGCCGGCGAGGAGCGCCTCGCCGATGCGGCCGGCGCCGAGGATCGAGATCCGCCGCGATTCGACCGGCATCGTTCGAGTCTACGCGGCCAGGTGCGGCGGGAATGCCCGCCGCGGAGGCCGCCGGACGGGCACGAGCCCCCGTCCCCACCCGGCCAGCAGGTAGACGCCGGCGAGCCCAGCCCAGTCCCCGTATGCCTCGAGCAGCTGCTCGGTGTCGGACGCCTCGGCTCGCCGCCCGTTCAGCGCCGAGCAGAGCTTGACCAGGCCGAGATCGCCGACCAGGCCGCGCTCGTGACGTCCGAGCCCCTCCAGGCAGATCACCCCGACCGACCACGGACCGAGGCCGCGCTCGCGCTGGAGTCGCACGGCGACCGTGTCAGTCGGAAGCTCCCGGAGCCGCTCGAGATCGATCTCCCGGCACAGGCGCAGGAGCGTCGCGCAGCGGCGGGCATGCAGGCCGAGAGCCCGCAGCTCGGCAGCCGAGAAGCGGCCCAGCGCCGAGGCCGTCAGCGGTGCGTGGAGGCCCTCTGTCGCGGGCATCGCGGCACGGACGATCGTGCGCTCGATCGCGCGGGCGCGACGGCTCTCGATCAACTGGCCGCAGAGGGCGCGCGCAAGCGCGTGCGCCACGGTCGGCAGGCGCATCGGCCGCAGGCCGCGGAGCTCCGTGATCGTCCGTCCGAGCAGCGGGTCGCAGGCGAAGCGGCGGAGAAACGGCGAATGGTCGTCGTCGAGACCGAGCACGAAGCGCATGCGGTCGAGCGCCTCCTCGCTCGGCGCCCGCACGTGGACGGCGCCGTCGGCCAGCTGCCGGGCGGCGACGAGTTGGAGCCGCCCGTCCACGTCGAGCACCGCGCGCACGACGCCGTCGCGCGCGATCCTCGTCGCATCGCTCCGCAGTGCGCCCGAGAGCCGGAGCGAGTAGGGGCCGCGAGGCCGGAGCCGGCGTTCGAGCATCGCGGCCAGCATCGCAGGTTGTGCCCCCGGAGCCCTGACAGGGTTCGAACATGTCGGCGCTAGGCTCACCGTCCGTGGGCATGCGGACGACGTGGGACGCGCTCGCTCGCGCGGACCAGGCGCTGTACGTCGGCGACCCGGGCCGTGCCCTGCAGGAGCTCGAGAGCCTGTTCGGGCGGCTCGGTGCCGACCCGCGGGGCGGGACGTGCGTCGAGGTCGGGTGCGGGCCCGGGCGGATGACCGTTCATCTCGCCGAGCGCTTCGACCGCGTCCTGGCCGTGGACGTCTCGCCGGCGATGGTGGAGCAGGCACGCGTACGCGCCGAGGGCTACGCGAACGTGACGTTCGCGGTCGTCGGCGGGCGGCGCCTCGACGGCGTCGAGGACGGGATCGCGGACGTGGTCGTCTGCTACCTCGTGCTCCAGCACCTGCCTCGCAGACGCTTCGTCGAGGCCTACCTGCGCGAGATCGCGCGGGTGACCTCGCCCGGCGGCGCAGCCTTCGTCCAGCTCCCCGTGCTCGCACAGGGGATCGCCGCGCGTGCCTGGCGGGCGCTCCGCTCGGCGGTCCTGCCGGTGGCCGACCTGCTCTCACGCGCTCCGCGGCGCTCGCGCGCGCTCCGCGGCGTCCGTCTCACCGAGGGGGAGCTGGCGCGCTCCCTCGCCGCCGCCGGGCTGCGCGTGGCGGCGCGCGACGAGGGGCCGGACGCGCCCTACCGCCACAGCACGGACGTCTTCCTGCGCCTCGAACGCCGATGACCGCGCTCGCCCTGGCGCTCTACGGCGCCTTCCTCGGCGCCGCGGCGGTGGCGGTCTGGAGGCGTCCGCTTCTCGCGCTCTACGCGTTCGTCGTCGGGCTCGCCGCGCACAACCTGGTCATGTCGCTCCTCTGGGGCGCGGGCCTCCGCGGCCACGCGCTCGAGGCGGTCCAGGCGTGGAAGGAGGCGTTGCTGGCCGTCGCGATCGCGCGGGTCGCGGCCGACGCGTGGCGCCTTCGCAGGCTCCCCTTCCGCCCCGGGGCGGTCGACTGGCTCGCGCTCGCCTTTGCCTCGGTCGTCGTGCTCTATGCCGTCATTCCGCAGCGGGCGCTGGGCGGCCGCGCCGGCGCCGAAGCCGTCGTCCAGGGGGCGCGGCACGCCCTGATCCCGGTCGCGGCGTACTTCGTCGGGCGCTCGCTCGTGCTGAGCGGGCGGCAGCTTCGGGCGCTCGGATGGACGGTCGTGGCCGCCGCGGCCGCTGTCGCCGCGGGCGGCCTGGTCGAGGAGTACGCAGTTCCGGTCGAGTGGTGGAAGGGGAGCGGCGCCGTCGGCTACTACCGCGACCAGCTCGGCTTCGAGTACCACGGGCCGGGAGGGCTGCCGGACAACTTCGCCTTCAATTCGAGCGACGGGCTCTTCCGCCGGCTCGTGTCGAGCTTCGTCAGCCCGCTGGCGACCGCGTTCATGTGCGTGGTCGCGCTGCTGCTGGCCGCGTCGCCCGGCCTCGCCGCCGCCCGCCGGCGGCTGTTGCTGCTCGGCCTGGCGGCGGCCGTGGCCGCCGGACTCCTGTTCACGCTCTCCCGCTCCTCGATCCTGGCCCTCGCCGGCGGCTTCTGCGTGCTCGCGGCGGCCAGGCGGCGACCCCGCCTCGCCGCGCTGGGCGCGGGGGCCCTCGCCGTCGGCGTCGCGTTCGCCTTCCTCTTCCCCCACGTCGCGCCGACGACCCATTTCTTCCCCGAGGACATCGCCTACCAGACCGAGCAGGCGCGCAAGAAGGGGGGGCTGCCGCCCGGCAGCGGCGTCCTCGATCCCGGCGAGCCGTCGATCAGGAGCCACCTGACGAACCTGCGCGACGGGCTCGAGACCGTCGTCCGGCATCCGCAGGGCTACGGGCTCGGGAACGCCGGGGCGACGGCCTCCCGCTTCGACGTCCCGGTCAGGGCCGGCGAGTCGAACTACACCGAGATCGGGGTCGAGACCGGCCTGGCCGGACTGGCGCTCTTCGCGGCGTGGAACCTCGCGCTGCTCGGGGTGCTCGTCCGGACGGCCCGGCGAAGCAGCGGCGAGACCGTCCGCTGGGCGGCGGGGGGCGTCGCGGCCTCGCTGGCCGCCGTGCTCGCGCTCGCCGTCCAGACCGATGCGTACGGCGTGCCCTGGCTCGCCTACTGCCTCTGGTGGCTGGCCGGGGCGGTTCTCCCCCGTCCGGGGGGCGATGCCCGCTGAACTCTGTGCTACCGTGGCCACACGGACGGCAACCGACCGTCCCGTGAGATTTCTGTTTCTCGGCTCCTCTTCGGGCGGTTTCGAGTCAGCAGTCTCGAATCCAAGCCAAGGAGTCGAAGAACCATGTCAGAGTCATCGTTCCGTGCGCTCGGCGTGAGCGCAGAGGTCGACGGCGCGCTCGCCGGCCACGACATCACCACGCCGTTCGCGATCCAGGACCTTGTGGTCCCCGACGCTCTCTCCGGCCAGGACATCCTGGCGAAGGCGCCGACCGGCTCCGGGAAGACGCTCGCCTTCGCGCTGCCGATCGTCGAGCGCGTGCGGCCCGCCGACGGGGCCCCCGCGGCGCTCGTCCTCGTCCCGACCCGTGAGCTCTGCGCCCAGGTCACCGGCGACCTCCAGCTCGTGGCGCGCGCCAAGGGCCTGCGCGTCGCCGCCGTCTACGGCGGCGTGCCGCTGGGCGCCCAGGCGAAGCGCGGACGCGAGGCTCACGTCCTGGTCGCGACGCCCGGCCGCCTCCAGGATCTCGTCGACCGGCGCATGATCTCGCTCGAGCACGTCCGCATCCTCGTCCTGGACGAGGCCGACCGGATGCTCGACATGGGCTTCAAGCCCCAGGTCGAGCGCATCGTCCGGCGGCTGCGACGCGACCGGCAGACGATGCTGTTCTCCGCCACGCTCGACGGCGAGGTCGCCGATCTCGCCCGCGAGCTGACGCGCAACCCGGCTCGCTTCGAGGCGGCGCTGGCCACCGACGGCTCGCAGATCGACGTCGAGCACACGTTCGTGTCGGTCACCGCCGACGGCAAGCTCGACGCGCTGATCAGCGCGCTCGAGGAGGAGCGCGGTCTCGCGCTCGTCTTCGTCCGGACGAAGCGCGGCGCCGACCGGCTCGTCCACAAGCTCGCCCGCCGGAACGTGAGCGCGATCGCCCTCCACGGCGACATGTCGCAGAACGCCCGGGAGCGCTCGCTCGCCCGCTTCCGCGCGGGAACGGTGACCGCGCTCGTCGCCACCGACGTGGCGGCGCGGGGGCTCGATCTCGCCGAGATCACGCACGTGATCAACTTCGACCCGCCCGAGGACGACAAGGGCTACGTCCACCGGGTCGGTCGCACCGGCCGCGCCGGCAGGGGCGGCAGCGGCATCACGCTCGTCCTGCCGGAGCAGCAGGCCGACGTCAGCAGGGTCGCCACCCGGCTCGGCCACCGCGACCAGTTCGAGCGCGAGGGCATGCGCGTCGCTCCGGCCAGGCGCGTGTACACGAGCCGGCGTGGCCGCAGGTCGCGCTGGTAACGCGTAGAGTCGGGGCGTGGCGAAGGGATACGCAGAGGGGCCGGCCGCCGAGGAGGCCGAGCGCCGGCGTGACGAGCTGGAGCAGTCGCAGGTCCGCGACGAGCGCGAGCGGATGCGCTCGGCCGTCTACGGCGCGACGAAGGACGACCCGTCGAGCCACTTCCTCGGCTGGCGCGACGACGTCGACCCGGACCGGCTGTTCAGCTCCGGCAAGGCGTGGGGACTGACCGTGCGGCGCATTCCGCCCGGCGACCGCGTCTCGTAAGGCACGCCCGACCTCCTCCCCGCCGCGAGCCTAGTCCCAAGAACCTCGCGAGGGTGTGCCGGCTCCGCGCCGGATCGGTGACCCGGGGGCCCGGGCGGAGAGTGCTATACCTACCTGCGAGGACCGTGACCGTGAGCAAGACAGTCGAGCAGGTCGACCAGGTGACCATCCGCTTCGCCGGCGACTCCGGCGACGGGATGCAGCTGACCGGCGCCCGCTTCACCAGCGAGACTGCGCAGCTCGGCAACGACCTCTCCACGCTGCCGGACTTCCCCGCCGAGATCCGCGCGCCGGCGGGGTCGCTGCCGGGAGTCTCCGGGTTCCAGATCCACTTCGCCGACCACGACATCCTCACGCCCGGCGACCGTCCGAACGTGCTCGTCGCGATGAACCCAGCGGCGCTGCGGACGAACCTGCGCGACCTGCCGCTCGGAGGCACGCTGATCGTCAATCGCGACGCCTTCACCGACCGGAACCTCGAGAAGGCCGGCTACACCGCCAACCCGCTCGAGGACGGATCGCTCGAGGAGTACCAGCTGCACGCCGTACCGCTGACCTCGATGACGATCGAGGCGCTGAAGGGAATCGACGTGACCAAGCGCGAGGCGGAGCGAGCCAAGAACATGTTCGCCCTCGGGTTGATGTCCTGGCTCTACACCCGCCCGGTCGACGGGACGGTCGCCTCGATCGAGCGGAAGTTCGCGAGCCGGCCCGAGATCGTCGCGGCGAACGTCACCGCGCTCCGCGCCGGCTACGCCTTCGGCGAGACGACCGAGGGCTTCGCGACGCAGTACGAGGTGCTGCCGGCCAAGCTCGCTCCGGGCAACTACCGCAACATCACGGGCAACCACGCGATCGCCCTCGGTCTCGTCGCGGCGGGCGTCCAGAGCGGCCTGGACGTGTACCTCGGCGCGTATCCGATCACGCCCGCGTCGGAGATCCTGGAGACGCTGGCGGGGTACAAGCACTTCGGCGTCCGCACCTTCCAGGCAGAGGACGAGATCGCCGCGGTCGGCGCAGCCCTCGGCGCCTCGTTCGGCGGCGCGCTCGGCGTGACGACCTCGAGCGGACCCGGCATCGTGCTGAAGCAGGAGATGATCGGCCTCGCGGTGACGCTGGAGCTGCCGCTCGTGATCCTCGACATCCAGCGTGCCGGACCCTCCACGGGCATGCCGACGAAGCCCGAGCAGGCCGATCTCCTGAACGTGCTCTTCGGGCGCAACTCCGAGTCGCCGGTGCCCGTCGTCGCCGCCGCGACTCCGGGCGGCTGCTTCGACGCGGCGATCGAGGCCTGCCGGATCGCTCTCAAGTACCGAACGCCGGTCTTCTGTCTCTCCGACGCCTACCTGGCCAACGGCTCCGAGCCCTGGCTGATCCCCGATCCGGAGACGCTCCCCGACATCTCGACCGCGTTCGCCGAGCCCGCCGCGCACGAGGGCGGCTTCATGCCGTACCTGCGCGACGTCGAGACGCTCGCCCGCCCGTGGGCGATCCCCGGCACGCCCGGGCTCGAGCACCGGATCGGCGGCCTGGAGAAGGCCGACGGCACCGGCAACGTCTCGTACGATCCGGACAACCACGAGCACATGGTCCGCGTTCGCGCTCAGAAGGTGGCCGGCATTGCGGCCGACATTCCCGAGCTCGAGGTCGATCACGAGGAGGGCGCCGAGCTGCTCGTCCTCGGGTGGGGTGGAACGTACGGCCCGATCGCCTCCGCCGTGCGGCGTGTGCGGACGGCCGGCCACAGGGTCGCCCGCGCGCATCTGACCCATCTGAACCCGTTCCCGCGGAACACGGGAGACGTGCTGCGGCGCTACGAGCGGGTGCTGGTGCCGGAGATGAACCTCGGGCAGCTGCTGAAGCTGATCCGGGCCGAGTTCCTCGTCGACGCCGTCGGCTACAACCGCGTCCGGGGGTTGCCGTTCTCCAGCTCCGAGCTGGCCGAGACGATCGAGGGAATGGTGTGAGCGGGAACGGCATCGGCAACGGGCGCGGCCGACTGATCCAGCTCACGGCCAAGGACTTCAAGACCGACCAGGAGGTGCGCTGGTGCCCGGGATGCGGCGACTACGCGATCCTGGCGGCGATGCAGGGCTTCATGCCGGAGCTCGGCATCCAGCGCGAGCGCACCGTGTTCGTCTCCGGGATCGGCTGCGCCGCGCGCTTCCCCTACTACATGCAGACGTACGGGATGCACTCGATCCACGGCCGCGCGCCCGCGATCGCGACCGGCCTGGCGACGTCCCGGCCGGACCTGTCGGTGTGGGTCGTGACCGGCGACGGCGATGCACTCTCGATCGGCGGCAACCACCTGATCCACGCGCTCCGCCGCAACGTCAACGTGAAGATCCTGCTCTTCAACAACCAGATCTACGGGCTGACGAAGGGCCAGTACTCGCCCACGTCCGAGGTGGGCAAGGTGACCAAGTCGACTCCGATGGGATCCCTCGACTATCCCTTCAACCCCGTGTCGCTCGCGATCGGAGCGGAGGCGACGTTCGTCGCCCGCTCGCTCGACACCGATCGCAAGCACCTGACCGAGGTGCTCCGCCGGGCCGCCGCCCACCGGGGCACGGCCTTCGTGGAGATCTACCAGAACTGCAACATCTTCAACGACGGCGCCTTCGACGCCGTTCGCGGGCAGCACGAGAACCAGATCCGGCTCGAGCACGGCCAGCCGATCCGCTTCGGCGTGGAGGGCGAACGCGGGGTGCGCCAGCGTGCAGACGGCTCGTGCGAGATCGTCGACGTGACCGAGGCGGGCTCCCTGCTCGTCCACGACGAGCACCAGGAGCACTCGAGCCTGGCCTTCGCGCTCAGCCGCCTCGCCCACACGCCGGAGGGTCCGACCCCGATCGGCGTCTTCCGGGACGTCGAGCGCCCGGTCTACGACGAGCTGATGGCCCAGCAGCTGGAGGCGGCGACCGAGCAGCGCGGCCGGGGCGACCTCGGCGCGCTCCTGCACGCCGGCGACACCTGGACGATCTCGTAAACCTGCGGGTCCTGCGAGACTACGGAGCATGGACAAGGCAACGTTCGCGGCGGGCTGCTTCTGGGGCGTCGAGGCCGCCTTCCGCTCACTCGACGGCGTCACCGCCACGCGCGTCGGCTACACCGGCGGCCACGCAGTCGATCCGAGCTACGAGGCGGTGTGCTCCGACACGACCGGCCATGCCGAGGCGGTCGAAGTCACCTACGACCCCGAGCGGCTCTCCTACGAGGACCTGCTCGACGTCTTCTGGGCCAAGCACGACCCGACCCAGCTCAACCGGCAAGGCTACGACGTCGGGACGCAGTACCGCACCGCGATCTTCGTCCACTCGCCCGGGCAGGCGGCAGCCGCGACGGCCTCCCGCGACGCGCTGCAGCAGACGCTGACCCGCCCGATCGCGACCGAGATCGTCCCGGCGACGGAGTTCTACGAGGCGGAGGACTACCACCAGCAGTACCTCGAGAAGCGCGGCCGGGCGAGCTGCCACGTGAATCTGCAGCCCGCCGGCTGACCCGCCCGGGAGGTGGGACGCGCTCTGTGCCTGTTGGCGCTCGCCTCCGTGGCGGTGCCGGCCGGTGCGGGTGACACGGTCTCACAGCCTTCGTCCCTCGTCAGGGGTGAGCCGGATCAGGTCCTCTCGTGGTCGCCCGATGGCCGCTCGATCGCCGTCGATCGGGCCGGCCGAACACTCTTGCTGACGCCGGAGGGAGCGCCGGTACGCCGGCTGCCGCTGGCGTGGGGCGTCTGGTCACCGGACTCGACGGCGCTCGCGCTCGGCGGCGGCAAACTCATCGTCCTCGACCTGCGAAGTGGCGTCAGGACTGTCGTCGCAGCGGGCGGCGGGATCGGGTACGTCGGGTGGTCCCCCGACAGCCGGCAGCTCGTCTACGAGCGGAGCTACGTCTCGAGGGGCTGCAACGACTCCATCTCGATCGTGAACCGCGACGGGACCGGCGCCCGGACGCTCGCGGTCGGTCAGCAGCCGGCGTGGTCCCCGCTGGGCGACCGCATCGCCTACGCACCATGCCGCGAGCGCGGGATCTGGACGATACGACCCGACGGGACCGAGCACGCGCCGCTCTCGCTACGCGGCTCCGAGCCGCGGTGGTCCCACGACGGCTCGCGCCTGACCTACGAAGGCTCCGGAAGGGTCTTCGTCCTCGACCTCGCCAACCGCAACGAGCGCGACCTCGGCCCCGGTTGGGGCGCATCGTGGGCGCCGCGCCGCGACCTGCTCCTCGTCGCCGCTCGACGCGAGGCGGGCGCGATCTACAAGCCGGACGCCGGCGGCGCGCGCGTCTTCCGGGGCGACGGCACGCTGCTCCGCGAGGTGGCCGGCCTCGTCGCCGTCTCGTGGTCGCCGTCGTCCGACCGTCTCCTGCTGCACGGCAGCGGGTCCCCTCGCCTTTACACGAGCCGCGTCGACGGCGGCGCCGTCGTCAGCATCGGTCGCGGCAGCTACTGGCACGCAGCGTGGTCGCCCGACGGCAAGGCGGTCGCGTACTCCACCCGCGGCTGCGCGCCCGGCCGCGGCGTCTACGTCGTCTCGGCCGACGGCCGCGGACGCCGCCGCCTCAGCGACCACTGCACTCTGTGGGGAACGCACGCAGGAGAGACGCTCGAGGGAACGGCGGGGCCGGACACCATCCTCGCGGAACAGGGCGACGATATCGTGCTTGCCAGAGACGGCCGCCGGGACTTCGTCGACTGTGGAGACGGCGCCGATCGGGTCGACGCCGACCCCCTCGACCGCGTCGCCGCGGACTGCGAGACGGTCAGGCGCCTGAGCAGCTACACCTTCCGGTAGCGCGTCTCCGCGAGGCAGAAGAC
>JBHEMU010000194.1:0-4981 GCA_046262415.1 Gaiellaceae bacterium
GCCGTCGATCGCGCTGATCGCCGCGATCCCGTTTCGCACCACGCCACCCAGCGAGGTGAAGTACCCCGCCAGATAGACCGAGGACCCGGAGAAGCCGAATCCGAGAGCGATGCCGTTGGGATTCGGGTCGAAGGCGGTGGCGGTGCCGTCGGCGACGTCGAGCGCCGCGGCGTAGTTGCGCGCCTGCCCGCCGATCGTCGGCGACCCGTCACGGGAGTTGAAGCCGCCGGCGACGTACAGCGTCGAGCCCGACAGCGCCAGCGCACGGATGTTTCCGGTGGGACTCGGATCGAACGCGGTGGCCGTGCCGTCCGCGGGATCGAGAGCCGCGAGGTAGTTGCGCGCCTGCCCGCCGATCCGATCGAAGAGGCCGCCCGCGTAGACGGTCGACCCCGAGGCGACCAGCGCGGCGACGCTGCCGCAGGCGGCGCAGCCGCTCCGGCTCGGGCTGGGGTCGAAGCCCGGGACGACGACGCCGTCGAGAGGAACTCCGAGGGTGACCGCCGCGATGTTGTTGCGGGGCTGGCCGCCGACGCTGTTGAAGGAGCCGCCCACGTACAGGGTCGAGCCCGACCTGGCGAGAGCGTCGACGACACCGCTGCCGAGCGTGCCCGTGACGGCCGGGTTGAACGTCGGCGTGGCGCTGCCGTCGGCGGCGTTCAGCGCGGCGAGCGACAGCCGCGGCAGCCCGCCGATGACCGTGAACCTGCCGCCGGCGTAGACGATCGAGCCGTCGCTCGACACCGCCAGTGCCTGGACGGCCGCGTTGGCGCTGGGGTTGAAGGCGGTGACGCTGCCGTCCGCACCGTTGACCGCAGCGATGCGGTTGCGGGGCTGGCCCGCCACCGACGTGAAGAGTCCGGCGATGTAGACCGTCGAGCCCGACACGACGACCGTCTGGACGGCGTCGTTCAGCGCCGGATCGAAGTTCGGGTCGACGCTGCCGTCCGCCAGGATATGGGCCAGGTTCGTGCGCGGGACCCCGCCGACGTGCGTGAAGAGCCCGCCCACGTACCACCCGCCGGACCCGTCGGCGGCGACCGCGTTCAACCCGCCGCCGGCGCCGATGCCCGCGCTGGGTCCCGCGCCCGAGATCTCCGGCCCGGGAACCCGGGAGCCGCCGAGCGTGAGCTCGACGCCCGGGCCGGTGCGCGGGCCGACCCGGTCGAAGCGCCCGCCGATGTAGATCGTGTCCCCTGCGCGCACCACCGCCTGGACGTTCCCGTTGGTCACGTACGTCGTGTCGGGAAGGGTCGCGCGACCGGCCGCCGAGGCGGGGCCGGCTCCCAGCGAGCCGTCGCCGACGGCGCCCGCGCACAGGAGCAGGACGATCGCGGCCGTCGATCTCGCTCGCCCACGTCGCGTGGGCAACCACCGTCTAGACGTTGTTCTCACGGCACCTCTCCCCGCTCTCCCGCCTCGGTTCGAGGCTCCGGACCCCGACTTGTTCCCAGTGTAACAAGCAACCCTGACGACGGGTTTCCCACGTGGCGCGTGTTACCTGGCGCCGGCTAGCGTTCCCCCCACGTGGGTGACGATCCAGCCACGCCAAGCGCCTTCACCGGCGCATCCGGGACGGCTCGGGCGACTGCAAGAATGCTCGTCTCATCCCCCGGCCGCCGCTCCACCAGGACGAGCCACCGTCCGTCCGGCGACCACTGCGGCGTGTAGTGGTAGGGAAACGGGGGGCGTCGGCGGAGCGGGCGGAGCAGGCGAACCTCCTTCGTCCCTCTCGAGACGAGCAGGATGTACGCGCCAGAGCCGCTCGCACGTATTGCAGACACGGCGACCGTCTCACCGTCGGGCGAGACCGAGAGGGTGAGGAAGATCCACGCGTCGTCGGCGAAGAAGACCCGCCCGCAGCATCCGGAGGCCGGCAGTGTCAGCAGAAGTCGCGTGTTGTGGCCCGAGATCGCCACGAGCTGTGCCGATGCAAGCCAGTCTGCATCGGCCACGTACATGGGCCGTTCGTAGGAGCGGCCGCTCTGCCAGTCGACGATCGCTCCTGTGTATCCGTAGCGGACACAGGGCTGCCGTGTGCAGAGGCGCACGCGTCTGAGCAGGAGGGCTCGCTGCCCATCGGAACGAAGCGAGACCCGCTCTGCCTCGGCAGCCGGCAGGTCTGTGAGCCGCGCGGCCGCCCCGTCGCCGACGTAGGCCTTGGTGCCGATCACGACAGCGAGCCTGCGCCCGTCGGCCGCGAGCGACGGGGTATCGAAGGACGAGCCGCGGCCGGTCCGCCTGAGAGTTCTCCTGCCGGTCCCGTCTGGCGCTACGCGGCAGAGCGCAGACAGCGCCTTGCCGCACACGTACACGATCGAGCCCTCTGGAGGCAGACCCGGTCCGGCGGCTGCGGGCGCGCACGCCGCCGCCAGCGCGGCCGCGCAGCCGAGGAGGCGGGAGCAAAGGCGATTCACGGACGGGCTCAGGCGGGAACCGCTAGGCGGCCAGGGCACGCAGGTCGTCGAGCGCCTGCCCGAGCAGGTTCTCGCGCAGGTCGAAGAGCCCCGCCCAGAGCGAGGAGCGGTCCGGCGCCGCGCCGAAGCGCTCCGCCGCCGCGAGGCCGTCCAGGGCCCGGATCAGGACGGCCAGCTCGAGGTAGGTCCGCGCGACGCGTGCAGGCGGCGCCCCCACCCCCGCCCGCTGGAGCACCGGCGCCCAGTCGACGAGCTCGGCCCGGCCCGGCTCGCCGTACCACGAGCGCCCCTCAGCCCGTTCGGGCTCCAGCTCCAGGAGGTAGCGGCCCAGTGGCTGCTCGAGGCCGGCGAGGGCGACCTCCGCCCGCTCGGCGGCCCGGCGCAGCGCCGCCTCGCGGCGGCCCGGGGTGCACGGATCGGCCTCGCCGCGCGCCCAGCGCTCGAGCAGCCGGCAGAAGGCCAGCGCGGCCACCTCGCAGGCCCGCAGCTGCGACACGAGCCGCCGGAGCGTGCCGTCCTCCGCGGCGTGCCCGGCCAGCACGGCCGGCCAGCCACCGGTGGCGAGCGTGGTCATGTCTCGATCACGAACGGGAGGATCATCGGGCGGCGTCCGGTGCGGTCGTAGACGAGCTGACCGACGCAGTCGTGGACGTGCTCCTGGAGGAGCTTGATCTCCCCCACGCCGTCCGCGAGACACCGCTCGAGCACCCGGTCAGCCTCCACGCGCAGCTCCTCGATCAGCGAGTCCGCTCCGGCGAACCCGCGGGAGATCAGCTCCGGATCGGCCTGGCGGCGGCCGTTCGAGCTCGTCAGCGTCGCCACCACGATCAGGACGCCGTCCTCCGCCAGCGTGCGCCGGTCCCGCAGCGCGACGTCGGCGAGGTCGCCGACCCCGAGGCCGTCGACGAAGGTGACGCCGGCCTCGATCCGGTCGACGAGGCGCGCCCCGCTCCGGTCGAGCTGGACGACGGAGCCGTTGTCCGCGATCACGATCGAGTCGGCCGGGATGCCGGCGTCGGCGGCGAGCCGGGCGTGGGCCGCGAGCATGCGGTACTCGCCGTGAACGGGCATCACCGCCTTCGGCCGCACGAGGGCGAGGATCATGCGGATCTCCTCGGCGTTGGCATGCCCGGACACGTGCACCGGCGCGATCTCCTGGTGGAGCACCTCGGCTCCCGCGCGGGCCAGCTCGTTGATCGAGTCGTGGACCCGCAGCTCGTTCCCGGGCACGGGCTTCGCCGAGATGATCACCGTGTCGCCGCGCTCGACGTCGATCGAAGGGTGATCCCCGTAGGCGATCCGGGTCAGGGCGGACATCGGCTCACCCTGGCTGCCGGTGCAGAGGACGAGCACCTCGTCACGGCGGTAGTTCCCGAGCTCGGCCGGCTTGATCACGACGCCCTCCGGCACGTCGACGTAGCCGAGATTCCCGGCGATGTTCAGGTTCTTCCGCATCGACCGGCCGACGACGCACACCTTGCGCCCGGCCTCGACCGCCACGTCAATCGCCTGCTGCATCCGATGCACGTTCGAGGCGAACGACGCGACGAGGATCCGTCCGGTGCGGTGCGGGATGAGCTGGCGGAAGGCCTCGCCGACGAGGCGCTCGGAGCCCGTTACGCCGGGGCGCTCCGCGTTGGTCGAGTCGCCGAGCAGGAGGTCGACGCCGCGGTTGCCCAGCTCCGCCAGGCGTCCCGCATCCGTGCGCTGGCCGTCGACCGGCGTGTGGTCGATCTTGTAGTCCCCGGTGTGGAGGACGAAGCCGGCGGGCGTGTCGAGGGCGATCGCGACCGTGTCCGGGATCGAGTGCGCCATGCGGACGAACTCGATCTTGAAGGGGCCGAGCTCGAAGGGCGGGTCGCCGGGCCTCGCCTCCTGCAGGTCGGCGACCCGCAGCAGGCCGTGCTCGTCCAGCTTCGACTTGACCAGCCCCATCGTCAGCCGCGTGCCCCAGACGGCGGGCACCCGGACCTCCCGCAGCAGAAACGGCAGCGAGCCGACGTGGTCCTCGTGCGCGTGCGTCAGCACGACGCCCCGGATCCGTGCCGCGTTGTCCTTCAGGTACGAGAAGTCGGGCAGGATCAGGTCGACGCCGAGGTGCTCGTCCCGCGGGAAGGCGAGGCCCGCGTCGATCACGACGATCGAGTCGCCGTACTCGAGCACGGTCATGTTCTTGCCGACCTCGCCGAGGCCGCCGAGCGGGATCACGCGGAGCGCGGAGTCCGTCATTCGCCGATCTTAGCCCGGCGGCCCGGCGCCCACGGCCCTCCCTCGATCGAGTGATCTTTCCGAGCTACCCCTCTCGGGTGTCGCACCAGCTTCCCCGGCCGGTCAGAACTTGCCTATGCGATTCCCCCGGACTCTGCGCACCCTGCCCCTGCTTCTCCTCGCACTGGCGACGGCGCTCGCCGCCGGCCTCCTCGCGCCCGCAGCCCGGGCAGGAGACGCTCACGACAACAGCAAGGTCGACAAGCGCCTCTCAGCGCTCGCCGACCTGCTCGGCGACGACGCCGACCTGAACGTGATCGTGCTCGGCTCCGACGCCGAGAACGCGGGCAAGTCGC
>JBHEMU010000195.1:0-34347 GCA_046262415.1 Gaiellaceae bacterium
GCACCCAATGCTCCCGCCGCGCCGCCGGCGGACGCCCCGGCGACCGCATCTTCGGCCGCGACGCCTGCGCCGACCTTCGCCGCCTCACCGTCATCGCAACTCCTCTCACTCAGGTGTTGCGACAACCGATTGAATCCGCCCTATACGCGCTCTCTCGAGCGGGCGCGCTGCCCGGGTCCGAACGCTGGGTGGCCGCGGTCAAAGCAGGCGATCCGATCGACCACCTCATCCCGGTCGAGACCGCCGGAGGCGCCGCAGGCTTGAACCCACGGACCGAGCACGCCGGTGAGCTGGAGCGCCGACTGCGAGGTTCGGCAGGGACGCCGGCGGCGAGGCTCCCACTCTCTGGAGCTCGCCGCCAGGCGCCTTCCTACTTGATCTCCACCCGAGGCGTCGCTTGCAACGCCGACCTGGAGGACGTGCGGGCTCCGCCCGCACGTCCGTCCGATCCCGGGTCGTCCGAGCGCCGGCCGGGCGCCCCGACTACTTGATCTCGACCGACGCTCCGGCCTCCTCGAGCTGGCCCCTGAGCGAGTCGGCCTCGTCGCGGGGCACGCCCTCCTTGACGGCGTTCGGCGCACCGTCGACGAGGTCCTTCGCCTCCTTCAGGCCGAGGCCGGTGATCGCCCGCACGACCTTGATCACCTGGATCTTCTTCTCGCCGGCGCCGGTCAGGACGACGTCGAACGCCGTCTGCTCCTCCGCTTCGCCGGCGCCGTCCGTGGCGGCTCCGCCGCCCGCAGCCGCCACCGCGACGGGCGCGGCGGCGGTGATCCCCCACTCGTCCTCGATCTTCTTCTTCAGCTCGACGAGGTCCAGGACGGACATCTTCCCGAGCTCGTCGAACACCTTGTCGACTCCACTTGCCGCCATCGCTACTCCTCCTCCTGTGCTTCGGTTGTCTCTGCAGGGGAGGCCGCGGTCGCGGAGTCCCCGAGTTGCTCGATGCGTGCGTCGATGAGACCGACGAGGTTCTCCAGCGGCGCGCTGAACAGCGCCAGGATCGTGGTCAGCGGGGCCGTCATCGCCCCGAGCACCTGGCCGCGCAGGACGTCGAGCGGCGGCATCGTCGCGAGGCTCGCCACGTCGTTCTCGGAGATGGGCTTGCCGTCGAGGATCCCGCCGCGGACGACGAGGATCTTCGTGGTGCGCGCGGCGTCGCTGAGCGCCTTCGCCACCGCGACGGGATCCCCGTCCGACTCGAGGAACGCGATCGCCGTCGGCCCGTCGAGCAGCGCCAGCAGCGGCTCCGACCCGGCCGCCTCGGCGGCGCGGCGCGTCAGCGTGTTCTTGACGACCGCGAAGCGCGCCCCGTGCTGGAGCAGCTTGCCGCGCAGGTCGTCGATCTCCGTCATCGTCAGGCCGCGGTAGTCGGCGACGATCAGGGTCTCGGACCGGCGGAGACGCTCGGTCAGCTCCGCGACGATCCGTTCCTTGTCTGCTTTCAGCATGTTTTTCCCTTCGGGAAAAACTAGGCCCGCCTGGCGGCGGGCTCGGACCGGGCGTGAACGCTCGGCCGGGCTCGCCTGGGCTGGGCTTCTGCCTCGCGGCTGCCAGCTGTCTTCGGCGGTCTAGTCCTCGATTACGACTCTACTGTAGCTCCCTCGAGCTCCTCGACGATCCCGCGGACGCGAGCCGGGTCGACGTGGATGCCGGGCCCCATCGTCGTCGTCAGCGTGATCGAGCGGATGTAGCGGCCCTTCGCCGCCGCGGGCTTCGCCTTGATGATCTCGTCGATCAGCGCCGAGTAGTTCTCCACCAGCTGCCGCTCCTCGAAGCTCCGCTTGCCGATCGGCAGGTGGACGTTCGCTCCGCGGTCGGTGCGGTACTCGAGCTTGCCTGCCTTCGCGTCGCGCACCGCCTTGCCGACGTCGAACGTCACCGTCCCCGTCTTCGGGTTCGGCATCTTGCCGCGCGGGCCGAGGATGCGGCCGAGCTTGCCGACGACGCCCATCTGGTCCGGGGTCGCGATCGCGACGTCGAAGTCGTCGAACCCGCCCTCGATCTTCGTCGCGAGGTCGGCCGCGCCGACGACGTCGGCGCCCGCATCCTCCGCCTCCCGCGCCTTCTCTCCGTCGGCGAAGACGGCGACGCGCTGCTCCCGGCCCGTGCCGTGCGGCAGCATCATCGTCCCGCGCAGCTGCTGCTCGGCGTGGCGGACGTTGAGCCCGAGGCGGAAGTGCGCCTCGACCGTCTCGTCGAACTTCTTCGCCGGAAAGTCCTTGAGCAGCCGCACCGCCTCGACGGGCGAGTAGAGCTTCTCGCGGTCGATCGTCCCCCGCGCCTGCCTGTAGCTCTTGCCGTGCTGCACTAGGCGTCCACCTCCACGCCCATGCTGCGCGCGGTGCCGGCGACGACCTTCATCGCCTGCTCGACGTCGCGCGCGTTCAGGTCCTCGAGCTTCGTCTCGGCGATCGCGCGCACCTGGGCTCGGCTCAGGCGCCCGACCTTCGCGCGGTTCGGCTCGGCCGAGCCCTTCTCCAGGTTCAGCGCCTCCTTGATCAGCACCGCTGCCGGCGGCGTCTTGGTGATGAACGTGAACGAGCGATCCTCGTAGACGGTGATCTCGACGGGGGTGATCCGGCCGTTCGCCTGCGCGGTCTGGGCGTTGTAGGCCTTGCAGAACTCCATGATGTTGACGCCGTGCTGGCCGAGCGCCGGGCCGACCGGCGGCGCCGGGTTGGCCTGCCCACCGGGGATCTGCAGCTTGATCAGGGTGAGGACCTTCTTCGCCATCAGTCGAGCTTCTTGACCTGGTCGAAGGCGAGCTCCACGGGCACCTGCCGCTCGAAGATGTCGACGAGCACCTTCAGCTTCTGCTGATCCGGGTTGACGTCGACGATCTCCCCGTCGAAGTCGCTGAGCGGGCCAGAGGTGACCTTGACCGACTCGCCGAGGGAGAACTGCACCTGCGCCCGGGGCCGGTCGCCCGCGCCGGCGCCCGTGTGCAGGATCCTCCCGACCTCGCCCTCGGACAGGGGAACCGGCTTGGAGCCGGCTCCGACGAAGCCGGTGACGCCCGGCGTGTTCTTGACCACGCCCCAGGCCTCGTCGTTCAGGTCCATGTTCACGAGCACGTAGCCCGGGAGCACGCGCTTCTCGATCTGCACCTTCTGCCCGTCCTTCGTCTCGATCACCTGCTCGGTCGGGACGACGACGCGGCGGAAGCGCGGCGCCTGGTTCATCGAGACGATCCGGTGCTCGAGGTTCGCCTTCACCTTGTTCTCGTGCCCCGAGTAGGTGTTGATCACGTACCACTGGAACATGTGCCGGCTCCGCTCGCTCGCTACTGGCCGAGGAAGACGTTCTCGACCAGGCGCCTGAAGACCTGGTCGGATGCGTAGAGGAAGATGCCGATGATGATGCAGGCGATCAGCACCACGGCCGTGCCCTGGATGACCTGGTTCTGGCCCGGCCATTCGACCTTCCTCAGCTCTCCCCAGGACTCGAGGACGAAGCGCCTGCTGCCGCTGCCCGGGAAGCTTCGCCCGGGGCGCCCCGCCGCGATCGGCGCCCGCGCGCCGTCGGCCCCGTCGGCGGCCGGCAGGCCGGGGGCGCGCGCGGCGGGTACGCCCGCCGCCCCGCTTGCGAGCTGCGCCTGTCGGCGGGCGCGGCGCTCGGAGCGCGTCTGGCGGGCCACCTACCTCGTCTCCCGGTGGGGCGTGTGCGTCCGGCACCAGCGGCAGTACTTGCGCAGCTCGACGCGGTCGGGCGTGTTCCGCTTCGACTTGTTCGTCATGTAGTTGCGCCGCTTGCACTCGTTGCAAGCGAGCGTGATGGGAACTCGTACTCCGGTCTTCGCCATGCTCGGTTGTCTTCTCCAGCTCTCGTGTCTCGGCGCAGAAAGGTAGCGGCGGGAGGACTCGAACCTCCGACACGCGGATTATGATTCCGCTGCTCTAACCAGCTGAGCTACGCCGCCGCGCGCGCCGTACTGTAGCAGCGCGCGGGCGGCGTGAACCGGGGCCTCAGCAGCGCCTGATCGTCCTTGCGAGGGGATCGATCCTCTCGCCGGCGAGCCGGGTCCGCGCAGGGGCGCTCCGCCGGACGGCTCTCGCAAGGACGCGCACGATCCGGCCTCCACTCTAGAGTCGCCGGAGTGACCCCGGCCGAACAGTGCTGGCGCTGCGCCGCCGAGATGCAGTGGCGTCAGGGGACGTGGCAGTGCCCGCGCTGCCGCTTCAAGCTCGGCTGCTGCGAGGGCGAGCCGCAGAGTTGCGCGGTCGCGCCCGCCGGCGATCCGCTTCGCGATCTATCTCGCGCGAAGTAGCCGCCGAACCCGTCCCAGGCACGCGGTTATGTTCTCCGCATGCCCGTGATCGAGGCCCGCGAGCTCCGCCGCACGTACCGAACCTCCACCGGAGCGATCCGGAGGAAGGCCCTCCACGTCGAGGCCGTGCGCGGGATCAGCTTCCACGTCGACGAGGGCGAGCTCTTCGGCCTGCTCGGCCCGAACGGGGCCGGCAAGACGACGACGATCAAGATGCTGATCACGCTGCTGATCCCCACGGCGGGCACGGCTAGCGTCCTCGGCTTCGACGTCGTCCGCGACGCGCGCGAGGTGCGCAAGCGGATCGGCTACGTCTTCGGCGGCGAGCGCGGCCTCTACGAGCGGCTGTCGGCGCTCGACAACCTGCGCTACTTCGCCGAGCTCTACTCCGTTCCCGCGCGCGAGCAGAAGCCGCGCATCGCCGAGCTGCTCGACCTCGTCGGGCTCACCGGGCGGGAGAAGGAGCGGGTCGAGGGCTTCTCGCGCGGGATGAAGCAGCGGCTGCACATCGCGCGCGGGCTGCTGCACGACCCGCCGGTGCTCTTCCTCGACGAGCCGACGATCGGTCTCGACCCCGTCGGGGCACGCGAGCTGCGCGCCACGATCGCCTCGCTCGCTCACTCGGGCAAGACGGTCCTGCTGACGACGCACTACATGTTCGAGGCGGACAGCCTCTGCAACCGGATCGCCGTGATCGCGAAGGGGGAGATCGTCGGCGCGGGCACGCCGCGGGACCTGAAGGAGGTCGTCGCCGACCAGACCGTCGTCGAGGTCGAGGCCTTCGGCGCCGGCGAGGCCGAGCTGGAGCGCATCCGCGCCCTGCCCGGCGTCACGAGCGTCGCCGTGGAGGAGCGCGACTCGGCGCAGCTCGTCACCGTCACCTCCCCATCGGGCTCCGAGCTGACGCCCGGCATCCTCGCCTCCCTCGGGGCGGTCAGGGTCGGGCGCATCGCCACGCGCGAGCCGACGCTCGAGGATGCGTACGTGGCGCTCGTGACCGGGCCGTGAAAGCGCTACGCCTGCTCTCGCTCGGCTGGCGCCTCCACTTCAAGATGCTGTCGAGATCGGCGTTCGACGGCCTGCTGGGTGTGATGTGGCCGCTCTTCTTCGCCACGATCGCCTTCTTCATGTTCCGGGCGGGCGGCGGCGGGGCCACGCTCCTCTACGCCGCGCTCGGCGCGAGCGTGATGGGCATCTGGTCCGCGACCGCGGTCGCCGCCAGCTCCGCGCTGCAGCGGGAGCGCTGGCAGGGAACGCTCGAGCTCCTGGTCGGCGCGCCGGCGCACTTCTCGCTCGTGCTCCTGCCGATCACGCTCGCGATGGCGACGCTCGGCATCTACTCGATGGCTGCGACGCTCCTGTGGGGGCGCTTCCTCTTCGGCATCGGGGTGCGCATCGAGCACCCGCTCCTCTTCGTCCTCGCCGTCCCGGTGATGATCGTCTCGATCGGGATGCTCGGCTTCCTGCTCTCGGTCACGGTCGTCCGCTACCGGACCGCCTGGGCGCTCGGGAACTCGTTCGAGTACCCGGTCTGGCTCATCTGCGGCTTCCTCGTGCCCCTCTCGCTCCTGCCGGGCTGGGTCCACCCGATCTCCTGGGCACTCGCGCCGACCTGGGGGATCCGCGCAATCCGGGAGGCGGCGCTCGGCGGCTCGCCGCTGGCCGACATAGCCGTCTGCGCGGCGCTCGGCGCCGGCTACACCGCCGCCGGCATCCTCCTGATCGAGACCGTGCTTCGCTCAGCCCGAAGCCACGCGTCCCTCTCGCTCACGTGAGCTCCGTGCGCCTCTTCTTCGTCGGCGGCCTGATGAGCTACCGCGCCCTCTTTCACTGGATGACGCCGTGGATCCTGATCCCGAGCTTCCTGATCGCGCCGCTCTTCCAGATCCTGCTCTTCGTCTACATCGGGCGCGCCGCCGAGCTGGAGTCGGACGAGTTCTACGTGATCGGCAACGCCCTCCAGTACGCGTCGATCCCGTGCCTGTTCGCGATGGGGCACACGATCTCCGGCGAGCGCTGGCAGCAGACGCTCGGGGCCGTGCTGGCGACGCCGGCGCGGCGGCTGCCGCTCTTCGTCGGCCGGACGCTGCCGGTGATCGTGAACGGAATGCTGGTCGCGGCCTTCGCGCTCACCGTGGGCACGCTCATGCTCGGGATCCACCTGCCGGCCTCGTCGCTGGCTCCGCTGGGGCTGACGATCGTCGTCACGACCTTCTCCTGCACCGGGCTCGGGCTCGTCAACGCGGCGATCGGCTTCCGCGTGCGCGAGGTCGCAGTGCTCTCGAACATCCTCTTCGGGTTGCTGCTCGTTTTCTGCGGCGTGAACGTGCCGCTCGACGACCTGCCCGGCTGGATGAGCACGACCGCCCAGGGGCTGCCGCTCACGCACGGCATCGAGGCCGCGCGGAAGCTCGCGGACGGCGAGTCGCTCGGCGGCGTCGCCGGCCTGCTCGGAGCCGAGGCGCTCGTCGGCGCCGCCTTCGCCGCCGCCGGTTACGCGCTGCTGCGCTTCATGGAGTGGGAGAGCCGGCGCCTCGCGACGCTGGACCGGGCGTGATCAGGCTCTTCCTCGCCAGCTTCGCGTTCCATCTGAAGACGACGACGCTGTCGAGCTTCTTCGTGCTGATCACCGTGCTGCAGCCGCTGATCTTCGCGTCGATCGCCTTCTACATCTGGCGTGCCGGCGAGCGCCCCGGGGCGCTCCTCTACGCCGCGCTCGGCGCCGGGCTGATGGGGATCTGGTCGTCGACCCTGTTCGGCTCGGGGGGCGCGATCCAGTGGCAGCGGTGGCAGGGCACCCTCGAGACCCTGATCGTTGCCCCCGCCTCGTTCGCGGTCGTGCTCGTCTCGATCACGCTCGCCACCGCCACGATCGGCCTCTACGCGCTCGGCGGCACGCTGCTCTGGGGCCGGCTCCTGTTCGGGGTCCCGCTCGAGGTCGAGCACCCGCTCCTCTTCGCGCTCGCGCTGCCCGCGACGATCGTCAGCCTCGGCCTGCTCGGCCTCCTGCTCGCCTCGACCTTCGTCCTGTACCGCAACGCGAACGCGCTCTCGAACCTGCTCGAGTACCCCGTCTGGCTCGTGACCGGCCTGCTCGTGCCCGTGTCGCTGCTGCCCGGCTGGGTGTCGCCCGTCTCCTGGCTGATCGCGCCCACCTGGGGGGTGCGGGCGATCCGGGACGCGGCGCTCGGGGGGGAGCCCCTGCCCGCGATCGGCATGTGCCTCCTGCTCGGGGGCGCGTACCTCGTGCTCGGGACGCTCTTCCTGCGGCTCTTCGAGCGGCTCGCGCGCGAGCGCGCGACGCTCTCGCTGACGTGAATCCCGTCGTGGCCTTCGTCCGCCTCTTCTTCGTGGGCGGGGTGATCTCGTACCGGGCCTTGTTCAACTGGCTGCGGCCTTCGATCTACATCCCGACCATGCTGGGCGCGCCGGTCTTCCAGATCCTCTTCTTCACCTACCTCGGGCGGTTCCGCGACCTCGAGTCGGACGCCTGGTTCGTGGTCGGCAACGCCGTGCAGTCGTGCTCGATGGCGGCCGTCTACGCGGGGACGATGACGATCGCGAACGAGCGCTGGCTCGGCACGCTCTCGCCGCTCCTCGCCTCGCCCGGCAACCGCGCCGCCCTCTTCCTCGGGCGCTCGGTGCCGCTGCTCGTGAACGGGCTCTTCGTCTCGGCGTTCGGCTTCGCGGTGAGCCGGCTCCTCCTCGACTTTCACCCCTCCCCCTCCTCGCTGCCGGCGCTCGGCCTCGTCGTCACGTGCTCGGTGGCCTCGTGCACCGCGTTCGGCCTGCTGCTCGGGTCGATCGGCCTGCGGGCCCGCGACGTGCTCTTCGGCGCCAACCTCGCGTACTTCCTGATGCTCCTCTTCTGCGGCGTCAACGTGCCGCTCGACGCGCTGCCCGGCTGGATGTCGGCGATCGGCCGCGGCCTGCCGCTGACGCACGGGATCGAGGCGGCCCGGGACGTGGCAGGCGGGGCCGCGCTCGGCTCCGTGTCCGGCCTCGTCTGGACCGAGCTCGCGATCGGGGCCGTCTACGCGGGCGCCGCGTACTTCCTCTTTCGCTACTTCGAGCGCCAGAGCCGGCACCGCGCCTCGCTCGAGACGGTCTAGTGCCCCGCCCAGCAACGTTCACCGGCTTCTGGCCCGCGAGCACGCGGCGCCATGCGTCGTCCTCGGTCGCCCCCGTACCTTCTGGTACGCGGGCGCCCTGCGTCCTACCCTGGCTTGGAGCTCGCGACCCAGAAGGGCGGCAACGTCACTGGACGGGGCACTAGGATGGAGCGGCGCGAGCGCGAGGAGCTGATGCGGGAGGGCGGCGTCCGGGGCGAGAGCGTCCGCGAGCGCGCGGCCCGGCTCCTGCTCGAGCGCGATCTCGAGGGCAGCCCCCTCTTCGGCCGGCCGCTGCCCCGGCGGCTGCGGAACTTCCAGCCGTCCGTGGAGAGCTTCGCCGCGGCGCTCGGCGGGCCGCTGCCCTACATGGCCCGGCTGCGCGAGATCGAGGCGCTCACGGCGGCCCACGAGCGCGCGCTCGAGGAGGCCCGGGCGGCGCTGGCGCTCGAGTGCCGCGACGATCCGGCGTCGTTCGGCCGTCGCTGGAGCGCGGTCGCGGCCGGGTGGGACTTCACAGCCGTCAACGACCTGATCGGCCGCCACAACCGCTTCTTCCCCGCCGAGTCGCGCCTCCCCATGGACCCGCTGACGCGGGACTTCGTGCTGGTCAACGGACGGCACTACAGCCGCAGGCCGCTCGGCGCTCGCTGGATCCTGGAGCGCTTTCCGCCCTCGCTGGACGAGGCTCTGCGTCAGGCCGCCGCTTGACGGCGCGGCTTGCCGTCGACGACGCCCGTCGTGCGGCCTCGGCGCGGGCTGCGGTTCTGGCGGAGGGGGCGCTACTTGACGAGCTGGAGCAGCTTGAACATCGGCAGGTACATCGAGAGGATGATCACTCCGACCATTGCCCCGACGCCGATCATCATGATCGGCTCGATGATCGACGTGAGCGACTGGATCGCCGCGTCGACCTCGTCCTCGTAGAAGTCGGCCACCTTCTCAAGCATCTTCTCGAGCTCGCCGGTCTCCTCGCCGATCCGGATCATGTGCGCCACCATCGGGGGGAAGATCGGGTTCTCGAGCATCGGCTGGGCGATCGGCACGCCGTCGTGCACCTTGGTGCGGACCTCGACGAGCGCCTCCTCGACCACCCAGTTGCCGGAGGTGTTGCCCGTTATCTCGAGCGCCTTGATGATGTCCACCCCGGCGGCGACGAGCGTCGAAAGCGTCCGGGAGAAGCGCGCCATCGTCACCTTGAGGACGGTGTCGCCGATCTTCATCGGCACCTTCAGCTTGACGCGATCCCAGATCCTGCGCCCCCGCTCGGTCTTCTTGCCCTTGATGAAGCCGAAGATGGAGAGGATCAGGGCCGGGAAGATGATGAACCAGTCCGCCCGCAGCAGGTTCGACGCGGCGACCGTCAGCTTGGTCAGCGTGGGCAGCTCGCCGCCGAGCTGCTGGAAGATGTCCTCGAAGACGGGGACGAGGAACAGCAGCAGCGCGGTCAGGACGAGCGTCGCGAACCCGAGCACGAGCAGCGGGTAGATCATCGCGCCCTTGACCTTGCGCTTGATCCGCGTCTCCTTCTCGATCTGGAACGCGACGCGGTCGAGCACCTCGTCGAGGATGCCCGCGGCCTCGCCGGCCTCGACCATCGCGACGTAGAGGCGGCTGAAGACCTTGGGGTGCCGGGCCATCGCCTGGGAGAGCAGGAGCCCGCCCTCGACGTCCGACCGGAGCTCGTGCACGACCTCGCCCAGGTACGCATCCTCGGTCTGGTCCTCGAGGATCGAGAGCGCGGAGACGACGTTCAGACCGGACTCGATCATCGTCGCGAACTGCCGCGAGAAGATCTGCAGCGACTTCGGCTTGACCTTCTTGAAGAAGCCGCCGGACGAGCTGCTTCCCTCGCCCTCGCTCGAGACCTCGACGATCCGCTCCGGGAGCAGGCCCATCTCGCGCAGCTGCTTGCGCGCGGCCTCCAGCGAGGGAGCGGTCAGCTCCCCGGCGCTCGAAACTCCCTGAGCGTTGATCGCGTGGTACCCGAATGCGGCCACGTCCCGGGTATCGGCAGAGGGATCGCGGGCCTTGAGGCGGGGCGTGCGCCTGCCGATACGCACTGCATGATCTCGCGCCTGCGTGGGGAGCAAGGCTTCGGCCTGATCGAGCTCATCGTCGCGATGACGATTCTCAACATCGGCCTGCTCGCGATCGTCGCCGCCTTCAGTTCGAGCTCGCTCGCGATCCGCCGGGCGAGCCGCACCGCGACCGCGGCGGCCATCGCCGACCGGCAGCTCGAGATCTACCGCGGTCTCGGGTGGAGCTCGATCGGGCTCGACTCCGCCTCCGTGACGGCGACGGACAACACGTACCGCTGCGACTCGACGCTCGGCGGCTCGTGCCCCAACTCGACGACGCCGCTCGTCGTCGCCGGCGCTCCGCAGTGCGTCGCCCCGCTGCCCGCGTCCTGCCTGCCGACGCAGGCGCTCCCGGGGCCGGACCGCGGGAACTACCGGCTGGACACGTACGTGACGCTGGTCACGCCCCCGAGCGGCCGCGCGACCAAGGTCGTGACCGTGGTCGTGCGCGAGAACGGCAACGGTTCGAACCTCCTCGCGCGAGTCGTGGCCACGTTCGACCTGAGCAACTGAGCCGGCGCCCTCTCGGGCGAGGTTAGACCTGCTCGACCCGATCGAGCCTCGGTAGGCGAGCAGGAGGCCGGCTTCGAGCGCGGCGTGTTTCCGCCAGACGAAGCCGGCGACTGCACGGGCGCTCCGCCGCCGCGTGCGTCCCCCAGACGGCAAAGCAGCCGGCGCCGCCGGCGGGCTGTGCGGGCGCCGTTCAGGGCTCCAGCGAGCCCGGGCTGCCGCGCGCCGGGAAGCCGCTACGTTTGCGCCATGACGGCTCGGCACTGGAGGAAGCTCGCGCTCCGAGATGCCATCGCCAGCATCGGATGCGCCGTGCTCGGCTTCGCGAACCTGCGGCTGGACGCACTCGGAGGCCGTACCGGCTCATAACGTCCTGCTCGGAATCGGAGCGACCGGCCTCGTCAGGTTCCACTGTTCCTTCGCGCGAGCCGCAAGGCTCGGAGCTCGCGGTCCGAGGCCTCGAACGGGTCGCGGTCCCTGCCGCCCTGATCGATGCTGCGCCGCACTCGGCCAGCCAACGAGCCCTCCTACTCGCGCACTTCCTCGGGTTCGGAACGAGGCGATGGCTCCGCACGTCTGCGAACCGTTGCGCTCGCGCCTCCACAGGCTCGGCGACGAGGTCCTCCCATCACGGCCGGAAGTCTTCAGCCGTCGCGTCGTCGATGGTTACGACGACGCGGAGCGTCCCGTCGAGGGCGAGCGCGGCCTCGTAGCGTCGGGCCTCAGCGCGCATCGAGGGGTGACCGACTGTGGGGCGCTTCGCCAGCCCCTGGCCCCAGAGGTACCTCGATACCGGCGTGGGGGCGACTCAGGAAACGGAGACGAGCTTGATCAGGTAGCGCGTGCCGTCGGCCGTGTTCATCAGGGTCAGCGGCTTCTCGAGGCCTAGGGCGACGGCCTTGTCGCCGCCCTGGAGCGATCCCCCGGCGACGCCGATTCGGACCAGCTCGTCCTTGACCGAGACGAGACGGAAGAGCGGCTCGGACTTCGGGAACACCCCGCCGACCGAGACGACCTCCTCGACTCCGTTCACGGAGAGGGTGACGCTGGTCGGCGCAGGAGGCGCAGTCGCCGGTGCGGGCGCAGTGGTCGGCGCGGGAGCGGGAGCGGGAGCCGGCGCAGGGGCGGGAGCCGGAGTCGGCTCGGGAGCAGGCGCGGGCGAGGGCTGGGGAGCCGGAGTCGTCTCGGTCGGCGCGGGGGCCGGCGGCGTCGCAGGCTCGACCGGTGCGGGCGTCGGTGCCGGCGCGGGCGTCGGCTCGGGCGCGGGGGGAACCGTGACGGGGGCCGGGACGGGCGCGGGCGGAGGGGGCGAGGCGGACGGAGCCGGGCTCGGAGCCGGTGCCGGTGCCGGGGGTGCGGCAGGCTTCGGGGCCGGCGCGCTCTTCGGCGTCGAGGCTGCCGGGGGAGCCGTCTCGCTGTCGGCCTCGTGGAGCTGCGGCACGAAGGGGTCCTTGGACTTGAAGACCTCGAAGGCGACGAGCTGTCCTTCGGCCGCGCTCGGGCTGCGAGTCTCCGGAAGCGTGCCGCCGTCGACGGCCGTGGGAGTGGAGACGGGCGTGCCGCTCTCGCCGCCGGCGTCCGACACGGGCGTCCCGGCAGGGGCCTCCGGAGCCGGGGTCGTAGCCGTCGGCGGAGCCGCCGCGGCCGCCGGCTTGCGATTCATCACCTTCGGCAGCTGCAGCGCCATCAGCCCGACCATGAGCACGGCCAGGACGATCAGGATCAGCTTCTTGCGGCCGGCCTTGGCCTTCGCGGTCGCCTCTCTGCGCGAGGTGCTCACGGTGTCGCTCCGGCGGCCGACACGGCCGGCGTGGTCGTCGCGGGGGTCGTGCTCGTGGCGGCCGCCGCGGCAGCCGGGTCGTTCCCGGCCGCGGCGTCGACGGGTGGTCCGTAGAGGTAGGTGGTGAGGGACAGCGCCGCCTGGATCTGAGGCAGGCCGCCCTTGCCCTCGGCGAAGGTCAGCGACTCGATCGTGAAGAGCCGTCCCGTCGCGACGAGCTCGCCGCTTCGCACCTCGACGAGGTTGCGGAGCCGGTAGAGGAAGTCGGAGAGGTCGTAGTAGGTGCCCACGAGCGACAGGTCGATCGCGACCGCCTTCGTCCCGCCGGCGCCGGTCGTCGGCGCGTGGGGCGAGATCGACTCGAACGAGATGCCCGACTTTCCGGCCAGGCCGTTCAGCTCGAGGAGGATGCCCGCCATGTCGACTTCCTTCGGCATCGCCTTGCCCAGCCTGTAGACGTCCGCGACCTCGACCGGCTCGTTGGTGGAGTCGTGCGCGGCGCGGGCGCGGCGCGAGACGATCTCCGCCCGAGTCTGCTCGATCTCCACCTTGAGCTTCGCGGAGGTCGCGCGCTGAGGCCCGATCACGCCGAACCAGCCGACGGCGATCGCCAGGAGCAGACCGGTGACGAGACCGATCGGCAGGGCGTGCTTGCGCAGTTTGTGCTTCATGAGGTCGCTCCCGACGGTCGAATGCTGGCGCTGATGGAGAAGCCGACGACGTCCTGGCCGTGGAGCTGCTGCAAGGAGCTCGACTGCAGGTCGACGGCTGCGAAGTCCGGCACGGTGGCCAGGCGGGCTAGCAGCCGCGCGACGCCGTCGTGCGAGTAGGTGTAGCCCTGGATCGTGAAGCCGCTGGCAGCGGTCTCCGGCACGACGCCGGCGTCGGTCGGGGCCGGGGCGGCGACGGGCGCCTTCGCGGTGAGACCCGTGAGCCAGACGTCCTCGGGAAGGACGGCGGAGAGCTCGCGGAAGAGCCGATCCCAGGCGAAGCGACCCGTGAGGGCGGCGCTGAGCGCAGTGACCCGCTGGCTCTTCTCCTGGACGAGGGCGGCGTCGGCGTCGGGCCTGTCCGCCTTGACCGGAATCGAGGCGAGCTCCGCGCGCAGCGCGTCGAGCGTCGCGCGGTTGTCCTGGACGTCGGCGCGCACGTTCACGTAGCCCGCTCCGAGGAGCGCGGTGATGCTCACCGCGGCCGCGGCGCCGCCGACCAGCTTCCGGTCGATCCGCCTGGAGCGAGACGAGTCCTTCGGGATCAGGTTGATCGCGCGCATTCGTCAGACCTCGATTCCGAGGCCGATCGCGACTGCGAGCGACTCCGCGCCCGCCGGATCGACCTTCTTGGCGACTTTGACTCCGGCCAGCGGATCGCCCACGCGCACGCGGACGCCCACCAGCCGCTCCAGCTCGGCGTCGAGCCCGCGGAGCGACGAGCTGCCGCCGGTCAGGACGATCTCGCCGATGCTCAGCGAGCCGGGCTGGTTCTGGTAGAAGCGGAGGGAGGAGACCAGCTCTCGGGCGAAGGACTCCACCTCGCGGCGGGCCGCCAGCAGGGCCGCTGCGGCCTCGCCCGCCGACAGGCCTTCGGGCACCAGCGAGGCGTCGACGAGGGAGAGCTGGCGCTTGATCGCGTCCGCCTCCGCGGTCGAGACCTCGAGCGCGCGTGAGATCGCGAGGCTGATCGAGAAGCCGCCCCAGTCGAGGACGCGGGTGAAGTCACAGGCGGCTCCGTTGGAGACGGCGAGAGTCGAGCGATCGTGGCCGGCCGAGACGACGACCATGCCGCTGTCGGCCTGCAGGTCGGCGCCGATGGCGAGGGCGCGCAGGAGCGCGAACGCCTCGAGATCGATGCCGATCAGCTTCAGCCCCGCCTTGCGACAGGCCTGCACGTAGAGGTCGACGAAGTCGCGGTAGGCCACGGCGAGCAGGACGCGCCGGACGAGGGTGCCGTCCTCGCCGACCCGCTCCTCGAGCACGTGGTAGTCGAGCACGGCCTCCTCGAGCGGGATCGGGAGCACCTCCTGGGCGCGAAAGCGGACGGCGTTGGCGAGCTGGGCGGGATCGTCGACCCCGGAGATCTCGAAGATGCGCACGCCGATCCGGTTGTTCGAGACGCCGAGGCGGATCTCGCGGCGGGGCAGCTTGTGCTTCTTGAAGAAGGCCTTCAACGAGGCGGCGAGCGCATCGGCGTCGCGGACCTCGCCGCTGACGACGACGCCGCTCTCGAGCGGCTCGCGAGCGACCTGGAGGAGGGCGGCCGAGCCGTTGTTCGAGATGCTGGCGGCCGCGAGCTGGGAGCCGCCGATCTTGAGCCCGACGATCTTCTTCGAGCGGTGCTTGCCCGAACGCTTCGCCGACGCCCGGGCCGGGGCCTTCTGCTTGGGCGTGCGGCGGCGAGCCGCTGCGAGGCGTGCGATCAGGCCGGGGCGGCCGGCCGCGGCCACCGGCTCGAGCAGCTGCGCGGCGGGGGCGGGCTCGGAATCGACCTCGACCACGGGCCCGGCAGGCTCCGGCGCCGCGGGCTCGAGCTCCGGCTCGGGGGCTGCAAGAGCGGCGAGCTCGAGCTCGACCGTGGCGGCGGGCTCGATCTCGCCTGCGGGGGCGAGCTCGGCCTCAGGCACCACGGCGGCGTCGGGAGCGTCGGCCGCAACCTCAGCCTGGGGCTCGGTGACGGCGGGCTTCGGGGCGCGGCGGAAGCTGATCTCCTTCTTCCAGATCGACTGCTTCTGCGCCTCGGGCTCGGGGGCGGGAGCGTTCAGGTCGTGCTCGGGCATCGGGTCGACGTCCTTCCAGTCCATGTCAGTTCGCCACCCTCAGGCCGCCCGCGGCGCGCGGCTCGTCGCCGCGGTCGAGCAGGCTGGCCAGCTGGTCGCGCCGGCTCGAGATCGCGAGCGCGGCCTCGCGGGTGACGGTCCCGGTCTGGACGAGCTGCAGGAGGCCCTGCTCGAGGGTCTGCATGCCGCGCTTCGTGTTGGTCTGCATGACGGAGTAGATCTGCTCGATCTTTCCCTGGCGGATCAGGTTCCGGACGGCGTCGTCGGGAAGCAGGACCTCCAGCGCCGCCACGCGGCCGGTGCCGTCGGCGGTCGGGAGCAGCGCCTGCGTGACGATGCCCTGGAGCGTGCTGGCGAGCTGAGCACGCACCTGGCTCTGCTGCTCGCCGGGAAAGACGTCGATGATGCGGTCGACCGTGCTCGGCGCGCTCTGGGTGTGCAGCGTCGCGAAGACGAGGTGGCCGGTCTCGGCTGCGGTGAGCGCGGTCGAGATCGTCTCGAGGTCGCGCATCTCGCCGAGGAGGATCACGTCGGGGTCCTGACGCAGCGCGGCGCGCAGGCCCTCGGCGAAGCTGACCGCGTCGGTACCGATCTCGCGCTGGTTGACGATGCAGTGCTTGTGCCAGTGGACGAACTCGATCGGATCCTCGATCGTGAGGATGTGCTCGGAGCGCGTCCGGTTGATCTCGTCGATCACCGCGGCCAGCGTCGTGGACTTGCCCGAGCCGGTGGGGCCCGTGACGAGCACGAGTCCGCGCGGCTTCTTGGCGAGCTCGTTCAGGCTCTGCGGCAGGCGGAGCTCCTCGAGCGTCTTGACGCGGTCCGGGATCAGGCGGAAGGCGGCGCCGAGGCTGCGGCGCTGGAAGTACACGTTCACGCGGAAGCGCGCGAGGCCGGGCACGGCATGGGACATGTCGATCTGGCGCTTGACCTCGAGCTGCTTCTGCTGCTCAGTCGACATGATCGAGTAGAGGATCAGCCGCGTCATCGCCGCGTTCAGCTTGGGGAAGTTCTCCAGCTGCTCCAGCTGTCCGCGAACGCGGACGATCGGAGGCGAGCCGACCGTCAGATGCAGGTCTGACGCGTGCCGGGCGACGACCTCTGCCAGGAGCTCGTCGATCGAGATATGGGTGGCTTCCGTGGTCACTCGGACGAGCTATCGGCAGCAGCGTCCGGATCCTTAACGGCCTTCGGTCGAATCCTTCCGGGCGGCCCCGATCTTCTTTGTGGTCAGGCGTAAAGGTCGCGCCCTCGCTGCCGATAAGTAGCGGTATGACCCTCTTCGCCAACTCCAGTGCGCGCATCGTCGCGCTCGTAGGACTCGTCGTCATCTTCGGCACAGTCGTCGCCATGAACATGTCGCGCGCGCGCGAGAACAATCAGGACGCAGCCGTGGCCTCACGCGTGGATCAGGACGCAGCCGTGCCCGCCCGCGTGCCCGCTCCCGTGCCCGACTACTCGGGCGGCAAGGTCGACTCCGGCAAGGCGGCGACGCCGAAGCCGGCAGCGCCCCGCGTCAACCCTGTGGTCGCGAAGGCGATCGCCGCGGGACTGCCCCGGTCGATCGGCGAGGCGCTGGCCGCCAATAAGGTCGTCGTCGCCGTCGTCTACTCCCCCGCCGCCGAGGTCGACCGCCTCGTGCTCGACGAGGCAACCGCGGGTGCAGCGAGCGCCGGGGCCGGACTCGTCCCCGTGGACGTCACGCTCGAGGGAGATTCCGACGCGACCCTGCTGGCCCGGAAGCTCGGCATCCTGGACGCTCCCGCCGTCCTGGTCTTCGGACCGTCGGCGACGCTGAAGACGCAGATCGAAGGGTTCGCCGACCAGCGCATCGTCCACCAGGCCGCGGCGAACGCCGCCCTGTGAGCACGATTCCGCGCCCGGCGATGACACCGGCCTGGGCGGATCCGGAAGAGGCCGAGTTCGCCGGCTTCCGCGCCACGAACGGGTCCGGCCTGCTGGCGGTCGTACGCGCGTCCGGCCCGGACGGCCAGTGCACCGTCGACGCCGAGATCCGCCGCGGCCAGGACGAGCCGATGTCGCGCACGTACCGGATCGGCAGCGCCGACGCCGCGCGCGCGTTCGTGGCGGAGGCCGCCGACGCGTTCGTGCACCTCGGCTGCGACGTCGAGTAGCTCGCACCGCGCTTGTCCGTAGAGGCGCGGGCCGGTCGGGTCTGCGCGAACAGCCACGGGAAATCCGTCGCCGCCGGACGCTGGAGCGAGCGCGGCCAAGGCGGCGACAGCTGCACTCGTTCCAGCCTTCACGCGAGCCGGGTAGCGCCGCCCTCTCCGAGGCGGAGGTGGCGGCCGCGAGCGGCCCTAGGTGCAGACGCGCGCGAGCTCGTCGACCGACGTGAGGCCGGCTGCGGCCTTCGCCAGGCCGTCGTCCCAGAGCGTCTTCATGCCGGAGGCCATGGCGGCCCGCTCGATCTCGTCCCTGCTCGCCTTCGCCGATGCGAGCTGCTCCATCTCCTCGTTCATGATCAGGAGCTGATAGACGCCGACGCGGCCGCGGTAGCCCGTGCGGTTGCAGCGCGGGCATCCTCGCTTCCGGTACAGGGCCGCGCCGTCGAACGACGCCGCCTGCTCGGGGCTGACGCGCGCGCGCTCGAGATCCTCGGGAGTCGGGCTGTAGAGCTCGCAGCAGTTCCCGCAGAGCCGGCGGGCCAGACGCTGCGCGAGCACCGCCGAGACCGCCGCGCCGGTGAGGAAGGGCTCGACGCCCATCTCGTTCAGCCGCGTCAGGGTCCCGGGCGCGTCGTTCGTGTGCAGCGTCGAGAGCACGAAGTGGCCCGTCAGCGCCGCCTCGATCGAGATCTTGGCCGTCTCCGGGTCCCGGATCTCGCCGACCATGACCACGTCGGGGTCGGAGCGGAGGATCGAGCGCAGCGCCGTCGCGAAGGTCAGGCCGGCGCGAACGTTGATCTGCACCTGGTTGACCCCGGCCAGGCGATACTCGACCGGGTCCTCGACGGTGATGATGTTGATCTCGGGCGCGTTGATCTGGCTCAGCGCAGCGTAGAGGGTCGTCGACTTGCCCGAGCCCGTCGGGCCCGTGACGAGGAGCGCGCCGGTCGGGCGGCGGATGATCCCCGCGAGCTCCGTCCGCATCGCCTCGGAGAGACCGAGGTCCTCGAGCGAGGGGGCCTTCTTGGACTTGTCCAGCAGGCGCATCACCGCCGACTCACCCTCCACCGTGGGGAGGGTCGCGACGCGGATGTCGAGCATCCGGCCCGCGGCGGTCGCGTTCAGCGACATGCGCCCGTCCTGGGGCTTGCGGCGCTCCGCGATGTCGAGCTTGGCGAGCACCTTCAGCCGCGTGGTGACGCCGGCGGACAGCCGCTTCGGAATCCGCTGCACCTCGTGCAGCACGCCGTCGATCCGGTAGCGGACGAGGAGCGCGTCCTCCTGCGGCTCGAAATGCACGTCGCTTGCCCCGTCCTCGGCGGCCTGGAAGATGATCGAGTTGACAAGCCGCACGAGGGGGCCGTCCGAGATCCCGTCGTCGACCTCGAGGTCGTCGTCGGAGCCAACCTCGACCGCCTCGTCCAGAGCGGCCACGCGCGCCCCCTGGGCCTCGAAGCGGGTCAGCCGCTGCACCTCGGTGAGGATCTCCGCGCGCACGGCCACGGCGATGTCGACCGGCAGCGGGCTCGCCAGCCTGATCTCGTCGGTCGCCTGGACGTTCGCAGGGTCGGCGATCGCCACCTTCAGCCGGCCGTCGACAACGCTGTACGGCAGCGAGGCCGTGCGCTGGAGCACTGCTAGCGGCAGGCTCGTCGCGGCCTCGTGCGAGAGACTGATCGAGCTCAGGTCGACATGGGGGAGGTCGTGCCGGCGCGCGAGCGCCCGGGCCACACCGTCGGGCGCGGCCAGGCGCTCGAGGACGAGCGCCTCGCCGAGGGAGCGCGATCTTGCGGCCTCTTCGACGGAGGCCAGCCTGTCGGACGGGAGCAGCCGGGTCTCCTCGAGAAGGCTTGTGAGCAGGGCTGCGATCCGCTCGCGCTCGGCGGTCGGGTGAGGGCCACGGATATCGCCGAGACGGGGCGGCCGGCCCGTGGTGCGAAGATCGGAAGAGCGTTCGGAGTCCATGTCCCTCGATTGAGGTATCGGAAGACATGGCCCGAAGGATGAGGGTTTCCTTCCCAGACGAAGCAGCGCACCCCCGAACCAGCACGGTGCGGCGCGCGAACGATCGCCCCGGCCCGCCGTCGGATCCACCGCGGACCATAGACCCGGGCCCGGCTGCGGAAGCTCCGCAGCCGGGCCCGGGCGTTCCTACCTGCGTCCCTAGGTGCGGAGCGGTGCGGCGAGCCGCAGGAGCCGGCGGTGCATCGAGAGCACCACCAGGAGCGGCGGCACGGCGAAGGCGACGAGAGCGCCGATGCCGATCTCGGTGTAGACGATCGCAGCGGATGCAGCCAGGGGGCCGATTGCGAGCAGATGCCCGGTGGCCCAGCTGAAGTGCTGCCGCCAGATCGTCGTCACCGGCCGTGAGTCGGATGTCGCCATCGCGACGCAGAGCAGGCCGTTGTTCACCGTGCCGTAGACCAGCCCGGCGAGCGTGGCCGCGGCGAAGCGGACGAGCGTCGACGAGTCGGCATCCGTCACCGTCGCGTAGGTGACCGCCGCACTGCCGGCTGCGAGCGCGAAGTTGGACGCGTCGAAGACGGCGCGGTGCACGAGTCCGCGGCGGCGGATCCACTGGACGGCGGCGGCGGCGACGGCGATTGCCATCGCCGGGCCGGCGCCGAGCACGATCCCGGCGGTGACGAGCCCGACTGCCGACAGCCCGATGCTGCCCTTCCCGTGCACCCGCAGCGTGAACAGCTGCAGGAAGAGCGTGAAGGCCAGGAAGGCGGCAACGCGCACGGGGTGGTCCCCGACGACTTCGGCGATGCGCTCGCCGCCGAAGCCGAGGGCAACGCCGGCGCCGAGGGCGACGGTTGCGATCAGGGCAGCGACTGAGCTGCGCTTGGGGTTGTTGTCAGCAGCCATCGATCAGTCCCAACTCGACGAGTTCCAGGAGGAGCTGTTCCAGCTGGACGAGTTCCAGCTCGAGCTGTTCCACGACGACGAGTTCCAGGAGGAGCTGTTCCAGGAGGACGAGTTCCAGCTCGAGCTGTTCCAGCTGGACGAGTTCCAGCTCGAACTGTTCCAGGAGGAGCTGTTCCACGAGCTCGAGTTCCAGCTCGAGGCGACGGTGCTGCCGCTCAGGCAGAGCGAGCCGGGCGCGCACACGAGTGCGAGCACCGCCTGGTTGGCCCGGCCGGGTGAGCTGACCTCGAGCGAGTCCTCGACATCGAGCCCGTTCAGGGTCGTGTAGGGGATGTCGTGCGCTCTGCGCACCAGCGCCCACTTGACGTTGTCGGGGCTCCAGCCGGGGTTTCGCTGCAGCAGGATCGCCGCCGCTCCGGCCACCTGCGGCGCCGAGAAGCTGGTGCCGGAGATGGTCGCGTAGCCGGTCGGGATCCGGTTTGCCGCCGGGGCCAGCTGGTCGAGCGTGGTGCCGGCGGGAAGCAGCGAGGCGATCAGCCGCCCAGGTGCGATGAGCTCCGGCTTGGCGACGCCGTCGACGGTGATGCCCGTCGAGGTGAAGGAGGCGATCCGGTCGTCGGAGGTGGAGCGGGTTCCCTTCGTGTCGGAGGAGCCGACCGTGATCGCGAGCGGGTCGTTGGCGGGGGCGAAGTTGACCTCGCCGGCGCCGCCGTTGCCGGCGGAGGCGACGACGACGATGCCCGAGGCCCAGACACGCTCGACGGCGAGATCCAGCGCCGAGGTCAGGTAGCTGGAGGCGACCGTCTCGCCGAGTGAGAGGTTGACGACGCGGATGTTGTGCGTCTGCGCGTTCTCGTGCACCCACTGCAGCGCGTCGATCACGTCCGAGGCACGCGGCCCGGCCGGGTTGTTGACGTTCAGCGCATAGACGTTCGCGCCCGGGGCGACGCCGATGAAGCGGCCGTCGGAGCTCTTGCCGGCGGCGATCGAGGCGACCATCGAGCCGTGTCCGACCAGGTCGTCGTGCGACCAGGTCTGCGCGGCGCGCGAGACGCGCACGAGCCGCCGCCGAAGTCGGGCGCCGCCGCGACGCCGGAGTCGATCACGGCGATGCCGACGCCCTTGCCGTCGTAGTTGTCGTCCCAGGCGTCGTTCGTATCGGTGGCGTGGATGTAGCTGGTCGAGCTGAGCAGCTTCGAGTAGTCGACGACGCCCTGCGGCGACACGGGCGTGTCCAGCGCGACGTAGTCGACGCCGCCCTCGGCGGCCAGCTTCAGCAGCTTGCGCACCTTGACCGTGCGGCGGAGCCGTTGACCAGGCCGAGCCGCTTCTTGTGCTGTCCGTTGCGCTTGCCCGCCTGCTCGCTGTCGGAGCCGAGCACGATCACGTTCAGGTCGGCGTCGTCGCCGAGCAGGTCGGCGGACAGGCGCTTGTCGACCTTCCTGTTGTCGTGACCGTCTCCTGCCCGGGCCGCGGGCGTGATGAATGCCGCCACGGCCGAGGCCGAGAAGGCGAGCACGAGCACGAGGATCCAGTGGTGGAGCCGGTGGTTTTGCATAGACAAGTTCTGACGCCGGCGCGCCTGCGGCACGACACCCTGATGGGTGAGATGGTCGCTCCCTCGAACGAGGGGTTGTTCGTGGGTCAGAATTTCCGCTAGCGTCGGACTCTCTGCCGTTCCTTCGACCGAGGAGTCTCATGAACCGGTTCACCCCGTGGCGGCTGCGCACCCTCGTCCTGCCGCTGGCAGCGCTCGCGCTCGCGACCGCTGCCTTCGTCTCTCCCGCAGCCGCAGGCGCGTCTGTCGGCCCCGGCGCCGGGGTTTGCAGCGCCGATTTCAGCAGCCTCGCCTCTCTGACTGCGTCTGGCGCCGACTCCGCGCGCGGCGCCGGCGGCGAGGTCGTGAAGGAGCCGACCCTCAACGAGACGTACGAGGAGCTGCCGTCGAGCGCAAAGGGCAAGGGCGGGCCGTCGTTTCGCACGACGGTGCCCGTGTACTTCCACGTCGTGCACGCCGGGGGCGTCGGCAACGTCTCGCAGACCGTCGTCAACGAGCAGATGAACGTGCTCAACCTGGCGTTCGGCGGGTTCTACGGCGGCGTCAACTCCGGCTTCAGGTTCAAGCTTGCCGGCGTCACGCGCACGGACAACGCCGCCTGGCACTCCGCGGGTCCGGGCACGGCGGCGGAGCGGGCGATGAAGCAAACTCTCCGCCGCGGCGGCTGGGGGGCGCTCAACCTCTACGCGACGACCGCCGGGGCCTACCTCGGGTGGGCGTACTTTCCGGGTCTTCCGGACTCGCGTCAGTACCTCGACGGGATCGTCGTCGACTGGGAGTCGATGCCGAGAGCATCGTCGCGCTACGCCGGCCAGTACGACCTCGGCCAGACCGCGACGCATGAGGTCGGGCACTGGATCCACCTGCACCACGTCTTCAACGGCGGCTGCAACAACTGGGGCGACTACGTCGCAGACACTCCCCCGCAGCTGACCGCGACGCGGGGCTGTCCCCAGGGCCAGGACAGCTGCCGGGAGGCTGGGCTCGATTCGATCCACAACTACATGGACTACTCGTACGACAGCTGCTACAACCAGTTCACGGCTGGACAGGCCGCGCGGATGCAGGACTCGTGGCTCCACTTCCGCGCCGGCCGGTAAGACGCGGGAGCAAACCTGCTCGCAGGGCAGGTACCGGCCACTCGCCGGTGCCTGCCCCCCGTCAGCCGACGGGCCTCAGAGCAGCGTCAGGTACGCGTCGAGGAGCGCATCGCCGAGGAAGAGGGCGACGATCGCACCGAACGAGAGGAACGGCGCGAAGGGGAGCGCCAGCTTCCGGGCGGCGGAGCCGTGCCGGGCGAGGAGCACAACGGCCGGAACGAGCGCCGCGAGCATCCCGAGCATGAGCGCCACCGGAACGGTCCTGCCGAGCATTGCCCCCAGCAGCAGGGCCAGCTTCACATCCCCCATCCCCATGCCGCGCGGATACACGAGTGCGGCCACCAGGAGGAAGAGCGCCGCCCCGAAGCCCCCGATCGCCCACTCGGGGCTGGGAGAGATCGCGGTCTGGGCCGCGAGCACGACTGCGGCCGCGGGGAGGACGATCCGGTTCGGCACGATCCTGTGCTTGAGGTCGATTGCGGAGATGACCACGAGCATGGCGCAGAAGAGTCCCGCGACCGCGGCCCGGGGCGTGAGTCCGAATGCCAGCACGCAGGCCGCGAGCAGGAGTGCCGTCACCAACTCGACGAGCGGGTAGACGATCCCGATCGGCGAGCGGCAGGAGCGGCAGCGGCCGCGCAGGAGCAGGTAGCTCAGCACCGGCAGGTTGTCGTACCAGGCGATCGCCGTCTCGCAGCCCGGGCACGCCGAGCGGGGAGTGACGACAGAGCGCCTGAGCGGCAGGCGCGCGGCGACGACGTTCAGGAAGCTGCCGAGCGCGAGTCCGGGGGCGAGGGTGAAGGCGGCGAGGGCAACGGTCATCTGGCTCGCCATTCCTATCGGCACGGGTGCCCCCGGAGTTGAGTCACAGCTCGAATCAGGCCGCTCGCGGCGGGAGCAGGCCGTTCAGGTCGTGCAGTCAGGCGGACGTGTGTGTTCGACCGGCGACGCCGGGGAACGACGTCCTCAGCCGCTCCAGGTCCCGGGCAGGAGCGTGGCCTCGTTGCCGCTCTGCTCCGCCGGCATGCCCTCGGCGAGCGTGTTGAACGGGAGGTACTTGCCCTGCGACGAGTTCTGAAGGTTGAGGTTGTTCGTGATGATCGGCCCCTGCCACTTGACCGACTGCTCGATCGTGGTGTCGGTCGTGGCGTACGCCGCGCCCTGGAACTGCACGCTCTGCCGCATCAGCAGGTCGGGGGTGAAGTTCGTGCCGGCGGCGATCCAGGCCAGGAGCTTCACCTCGGGATCCCAGGCGGCCGTCCCGTAGTCGCAGTTGCCTGCGAGGCGCTTCGCGCAGATGTTCAGGGAGTTCCCGAAGTCGATCTTGCCGGCGGCGTAGATCGTCCCGCGGCCGGAGTAGAGCACCTTGGCGTCGGAGTTGACCACGATGTTGCCGTCGAAGAAGACGACGCCCTTGATGACGAACTCTCCCGTGCCGGCGTTGTAGGCGATCCGGCCGAGGACGGTGCTGCCGACGCTGACGGTGCAGTCGTAGCTGGTCACGAAGGGGTCGACGTCGGGCAGGCTGCGGTTCTGATCCAGGTCGTTGTCGAAGCCCCCCGGGAACGAGCCGCTCGAGCACGCGTGCTTGGGCCCGGGCTTCGCGTTCGCGTACCAGAAGGGCACGTCGATCGGCGGCTTCGTGATCGACGCGACCACTCTGTCCTGCGCGGTCGCCCACACCCGGTGGCTGGCCGTGCAGGGGAATGTGAAGTTCCCGGTGTTGTAGCGGCAGCCGGTACCTACGTGCAGCTGCGGCAGCTGTGCGGCGACCGAGCCGATCATGGCGGTCTGGCTGACAGTGATCCTCCTGCCCACGGTCAGCGGGGACGCCGAGGGAAGGACCTGCGCCGTGTTGCTCAGGCACAGGTCGCCGGTGATGAACATCGGCTCGGCGAGCAGGACCGAGTTCTGAAGGTTCACGCAGACGCCGGTGCGGTTGTCGACGAAGAGGTAGCCCCAGGCCGGATTCCCCCCGACCGTCGCGCCGCTGGCACCGACCCGCGCCTGCTGAGAGACGACGCGCACGCGGTCGCCCTTGCCGGCCGGATTCTTGACCGTGCCGCGGCCGTAGATCGTCCACGTCGCGTTGACGCTGTCCCAGCTCCCCCACCATTCGACCTTGCCGCCCGGGTACGTCGTCGCGTCCACTCCGGGGCTGGCGGAGGTGGGCAGCGACGAGGCGAGGGCCGGGTCCTCCACGCTCGAGAGGATCGAGAAGGCGGTGCTGAAGCCTGTCTCGGCGAGCCCGAACGCCTTCTGATCGGCGAGGGCCGTGGTGCTGCTGTTCGCGTTGCCCGTCGAGTAGTACGTGACGGACGCGCCGACGATCCCGAGGATGAGCATGAACTGCACCACCATGATCAGGGCAATCCCGCGCTCATCGCGCAGGCGGCGGCCCAGGGCGGAGGCGAAGGCGCTCACGGTACGGGTATCGGCCTCGCCGACGTCCGGCCTGAGTGCCGCTTCCCTCGAACGGGGGAGCGAGGCGGTCACCCGCGGGACGTGTTCCGCGCGACGATGTCGTCGACGAGCTCGTAGGTCTGGTGGGCCGGCGACGTCCCTCTGAGGTTGACGGGAAGGTTGACGTGGAGGATTCCGCGCGCGGTCATCGTCGCCGACGAGTAGCTGAAGATGTTGGCTGTGATCAGGTAGTCGACCAGCCGGGGGCCCGTGGTCAGGCAGCTCGTCCCGACGGCGCGGTAGAGCCCGTAGCGCGCGGTGTCGACCGGGGTCGTGCACCAGGTGACGTCGCCGGTGCCGCTCGGACAGCGCTCGCCCAGCGTCATGGTGATCGAGGAGGTGGACCCCGTCGGGGTGATCGCGCTGGCGCAGTGCGCCTCCCGCCGGATCTTGTCGAGCGCGAGCAGGGCGTTCTGCTGGGCCTTGAAGCGGTTGTTCGCCTCGATCTCCGCGGTGGAGGCCGACACGAAGAGCGCCGTCATCGACCCTAGGATCGTCCCGAGCACGACGAGGACGATCAACAGCTCGACGACCGTGTAGCCACCCTGCGCCCGGCCGCCGCGGCGCGCGAGCGTCCGCAGTCGGCGGGTCATCGGGACTTCGCGCGCACCTCGGCGAGCGCCTTCCGGGCGACCGCCTCGCTCGCGGAGCCGACGCCCCAGAGCTTCTGCACGCGCTCGTCGACGCGGATGAGGAGCTCGAGCGCCTCATCGCCGTGCCACCAGCCGAAGCGGGCGCCGTAGACGATCCAGGCGTGCTGGTAGGACCAGTGGTCGAGGTTCGCGTCCGTGCGAGTCCGGTGCCGCTCGACCCAGGAGCCGAGGAGCTTCGCGCGGCGCGGCAGCGTCATCTCGTCGAGCGGCTCGGCGGGTGCACCCGGCGCGACGAACGCGGGCGGGCGGGTCCGGGGCTTGTCGGGCTTCGCCACCGGCCTGCGGGCGGCCACCTTGCCGGCCCCGTACTTCGGAGCGGCCGGCCGGGACGCCGGCTGGCGGGTCGCGGGTACCTTGCTGCCCGCGTGCGTGGGCCGGGCGGGGCGCGGCCTCGCCGGGGCCGGGAGCTCGACCACGGTGCCCTCGTAGGGGGCGAAGTTCTCGGGGGTGCCGTGCTCGGCGTAGTCGGCGTTGCGCCGCAGCCGCAGGATGATCGTCGGCACGCCGTTGTCGATCACGTGCGTGCCCGCGACCGGCTGCTGGCTGACGACGAGGTTGGCGGCGAAGCCGAGGACGTCGCCCTCGACGCGCCAGGCGAAGCCCTTCTCCTCGAGCATGCCCTTGGCGAAGACGTAGGCCTGGCCGGTGACGTCCGGCACGCGCACGACCTCGGGGCCGGTCGCGGCGGACGGGCTCACCGGCTGCGGCGCCTTGGACTGCTGGACGGCGGCGAACGCGATCGCGGCGCTCGTCGAGAGGGCCACGACGACGCCGGCGGCGAAGAGGCGGGGCGTCAGGGATGCGATCCGGTTGCTCATTCTTGAAGACCTTTCGGCAGAAATGCGGTTCGAGTTGAGGGGCTGCTAGAAGGCGATGTGGACGTGCTGGCCGTGGTTGCCGATCGGGCCGATCTCGTTCCCGTGCTTGATCCCGCCGAGCGGGTCGTGGAAGAGCTCGGTCAGCTTCGCGCCGAAGGTCGACTTGGCCCAGAGGTAGAAGGCGGCCATCTGCTCGGCGCTGCCGGTGATGTCGGCGCCGCGGTTGATGCCGGTGCCTGGGTAGAGCTGGTAGTGGAAGGAGCCGCTCGTGTGCACCGGGTCGATCGAGTCGTAAAGCGTGTTCTCGCCCACGCGGAGGCCCATGCGGCGGGCCTGCTCGAGCGCGGTCGCGAGCCACGTCAGCTGCTCCTGCGTGCCGGCGTAGCCGACGAAGAGGGAGGCCGGAACGGTGCCGACCGGCGCGCCCGGCTGGACGAGCTGGACGGCGACCGGCTCCTCGCTGGTCGCGGTGACGGAGGGGAGGGGTCGATCGGCCCAGCGGAAGCCGGTGCCGGCGAACGCGCGGAACCATTCCTCGTCCTGCGGGGAGCTCGTCGCCGGCTCGAGCGCGAGGCCGAGCTGCGGCGAGTCGACCGTGCCGGTCTTGCCCACGAGCCCGACGAGAGTGCCGGCCGTGAGGCTCGCGCCGGGGGTCACTGCCGCGTCGACGTAGGCGAGATGGCAGTACGTCCAGCTGCGGCCGTCGGCCGTGGCGAGCGTGAGCCCGAAGCCGCACTCGCCGTCCGGAGAGGTTGAGGTCGACGCGACGGTGCCGTCCGCGAGCGCGTAGACGAGGGTGCCGGCGGGGGCTGCGATCGCGGCGGCGGAGCTGCCGGCCCTGGGTGCGTCGACGGAGACCGTGGCGGGTGCGCCCCCGACGGGGAAGACGTGGTCGCCCGAGAAACGGGGCCCGACGAGCAGGTGCTCGGCGCCGGGGGAGGCCGGTGTGACCTGGGAGGCCGACGCGACGCGGAGTCGACCTGCGCGCACCCGCTCGAGCTGCTCCCTCGCTGCGGCCAGCTCCTGCCGCAGGCCGTCTGCCCGCGCCCGCAGCCCCGCGAGGGCGGCTGCCTTCTGGACGGCCTGCCGGCGGACCACGAGCCGCTCCGCGATCAGACCGTCGCTTCCGGAGCGCTCGACGAGCGCCGCCGTGGCCTGCGACACGACGCGCTTCCGGGCGAGAGTGGCCGCAAGGGACGCGCGCAGCCGATCGACCCGCCGCTTCGCTGCTGCGAGATCCAGCTCCGGCTCCTCGGCCTGCGCGCGCGTCTGCTCCACGGTCGACGCGTTGGGGACGACGATGAACGTGTCGCCGCTGGCGATCCCGGCACTTCCGAGGAGCGCGAGGGCGGATGTGGCGAGCAGGCGCCTCATCCGTCGCGCCCGACGACTCGGAGGCCGAACGCGGTCGGCTCGGCCGGAGTGATGTCGACGACCGTGTCCCGGACGCCGCCGCTGGCGGCGGCGAGCCGGTGCGCGGCGACGGCCTGCTCCTTGAGCGCCAGGTCGAGTGCGACGAGGAAGTTGTGGCGGTTCGTGGCTGCATTCGCAGCGGTCTCGTTGTCGACCTGTCCCGAGAGGACGAGGTCGATGAGAGCGCCCTTGAAGGTCTGCATGCCGAAGAAGGCGCCCGCGGCGATCGCGTCCGAGACCTCGTCGGCGCGGTCCTCGCGGATCAGGTCCTTGACGCGCGCGTTCGCCACCATCACCTCGACGGCGGCGACCCGCCCTCCGCCGACCTTCGGCAGCAGCCGCTGGCTGATCACGCCGCGAAGCACGCCGGCGAGGATCGAGCGGACGGCGGGCTGCTTGATGCCGGGAAAGAACTCGACGAGGCGACCGAGCGTCTCGGCCGCGTCGACCGTGTGGAGCGTCGAGAAGACGAGGTGTCCCGACTCGGCGGCTTGCAGCGCGGTCTGCGCGGTCTCCGCGTCGCGGAGCTCGCCGATCAGGATCACGTCGGGGTCCTGCCGCATCGCACGCCGGAGAGCCTGCTCGAACGATTCCGTGTCGAGGCCCACCTCGCGCTGGCTGACGATGCACTGATCGTCGGAGTGGAGGATCTCGATCGGGTCCTCGATCGTGATGATGTGCTGGCGGCGCGTGCGGTTGATGTGCCTGAGCATCGACGCGAGCGTCGTCGTCTTGCCGGAGCCGGTGGCCCCCGTGACGAGGATCAACCCGCGGTGCTCCTCGGCGAGCCGGGCGACGCCGTCGGGGAGGTTGAGATCCTGGAACGTCGGCACGGTCCTGGGAATCACGCGGAAGGCGAGCGAGATCGAGCCGCGCTGCCGGAAGCCGTTGACACGGAAGCGCGGCAGGCCCTCGACGGAATAGGCCAGGTCGAGGTCGCCGGTCGCCTGGAAGCTCTCGAGGCGGCCCGGACTCGCCCCCGTGACGGTGCGCAGAGCCGCCTCGAGCTCCGCGTCGCCGAGCACGCCGAAGTTCTCGAGCGGGGTCACCTGACCGTCGTGGCGGACCATCGGCGGGCGGCCGAGCTTGAGGTGGATGTCCGTCGCCTCGAGCTCGACGGCGGTGTGGAGGAGCAGGTGCAGGTCCATGGCGGCTTGCTTGACATCGGCCGGCAGGCCCAGGTTCTTTAGGGCGACGGGCCCGGAAGCCGTGCACCGGTAGCCTCGAGGCCGTGAAGGTCGATGACATCGGCCGGCAGGCCCCGGTTCTTTAGGGCGAACGGGCCCGGAAGCCGTGCCCCGGTAGCCTCGAGGCCGTGAAGGTCGACGTGGCCGTGGTCGGTGGAGGGCCCGCGGGCCTGCTCGCCGCCCGCACGATCGCCGCCGGCGGCCACGAGACGGTCGTGGTCGAGCGCCAGCGGGCGATCGCGGAGGCCGTGCGGACGAGCGGCGCGACGGCCGGCACGACGATGACGGCGTTCGGAGTGCCGCGCGAGCTCTACCACCCGGTGCCGCGGCTGCGCATCGCTTCCCCGGGCTCGACCGTCACGCTGGACTGCGGCGACGAGGGGCTGTGCGTGATCGACGTCCGCGGGGTCTACCGCTGGCTGGCCCGGTCGGCCGAGGACGAGGGGGCACGCATCCTCACGGGCGCGGTCGCGGACGAGCCGGTGCTCGAGCGCGGGTTCGTCGCGGGGCTCGACGTCAGGCACGGCGGAGAGCGGATCCGGGTCGCGGCCCGCATCGTCGTCGACGCGGGGGGCCACCGGGCCCAGATCTCGAAGCGCGCCGGCCTCCACGCCGGTTTCACGCGCTTCGGCGTCGGGGCGGAGTACGAGCTCGTCGCTCCCCGGATCGACCAGGGCGAGGCCGTCCTGATCCTCTCCAACCGCTACGCGCCTTCCGGCTACGCCTGGGCGTTCCCGTGGGGACGCGCGCGCGTCCGCCTGGGCGTCGGCGTGCACCACGCGGACGTGCGCAGCAATCCGAGGCGGCATCTGCAGCTGCTGGCGGCCGAGGGAGACCGGTTCGCGCTCGACCTCGCGGGCGCGCGACGGGACGAGGTGCACTTCGGGCTCGTGCCGGCCGGTGGGGTCGCACCGACCTTCGTGGGCGACGGGATCCTGGCCGTGGGCGACGCGGCCGGGCAGGCGACGCTGGTGGTGGGCGAGGGGATCCGCCTCAGCCTGGTCGCCGGCCGGCTCGCCGGCGAGGCGGTCGTCTCGGCGCTCACGCGGAGCCGGACCGACCGGGGCGCACTCGAGACCTACGAGCGGGAGTTCCGCCGGCGGTACGAGCGCGACCTCAGGATCGGCCACGTCCTGAACCGGAGGCTCTCGACGATGCCGGACGCAGAGTGGGACGAGCGGCTGCCGATGCTGGAGGCGATGCCGCCGGGACTCGCGCTACAGCTCCTCCAGTCGCACTTCCGCGTGCGCGAGCTCGCCCCCTGGCTGGTGAGAAATCCGCGGCAGTGGCGGCGGGCCGCACCGCTCTTACGAGCGTTGCGCTGAGGGTCAGGTCATCCTCGTGCCGGTGAAGCTCGTCCGGAGCGCCGGAGCCCGGGGCTTGCCCCCCGGCTCGAAGCTCCGCAGCGTCACGCGTCCGGTGAGCCGCGAGCCCTTGAAGGTTCCGGACGCGGTTACCCGGACCGTGTGGCTGAGCTTCGCCTCGGCGTCGAAGTGGAAGTTCCTGTAGCCGAACGCGAAGCCGTCGGCCCCCTTGCTCGACCAGACGCCCAGGCCGGTGCCCGGGTGATCGGATCCGGTCGTGATGAAGACACCCCCTGCCGCGAAGGCCGCGATCGCCTGAAAGGGCTCTCCAGGAGGCCGGATCCGGGGCGTGATGAGCCCCGAGCCCCGCACGGACTCCTGCTGCGTCCCGGCAGCCGCCTCCGGCGCCAGGCCTGCGAGTGCGACGGCTCCGAGGGCTCCGGCACCGAAGCCTTCCAGTGCCCGGCGGCGGGTCATCGAGTCGGTCATCGTCCCTCCTTGTTCGCGGGCGGCGGTCTTGCGGGCGGGCAGTCTACGCGCCGCAGGCCGCGCCCCGAGCCTCGCGCCGCCTCCAAAGCAGCCGCGCGCCGAGCCAGGGAGCGGCAGCGAACGCCGCCACCTCGAACAGGACGTAACCGCTCGCCGCGCCGCTCGGCGGGTTTCCGTTCGGGACGCCGAGGCCGGGCACGACCGGAGCCCAGGTCCAGGCTCCCAGCGCAGTCCCGTAGAGCTCGAGCGCCGCGACCACGACGAACACGCCCGCGAGCACGGTCGGCGCACCGCTCCTCAGGAGCACGCAGGTGAAGAAGAGGACGCCGAACGCGCCCAGCGCATCCGTGCGGCCGAGCACGCCGCTCAGCCCGACGGCCGCCCAGCCGCAGGCGAAGGCGATCACGCCGGCGACGAACGGAGCCGGCCTGCGCCGAACGAGCTCCGTGCGGCTGATCGCGAGGCCGGTCAGGTAGACGAGGCCGTGCGCCGGCGGCACGAACAGGGGCAGGTTGCCGAGGCGGTAGGTGTACACGCCCCACAGCACCGATCCCACCACCTCGAAGCAGGTCGCCGTCGCGACCACGACGACCACTCGCAGGCGCTCGTCGGCCGTGCAGGCGCGCGAGGCGAGAAACAGCGCGCCGAACGTGGCGGCGCCGAGCGCGAGCTGCCAGCGCAGATCGACGAACCGGTCGACGGCCAGCAGGGCGGCGAGGTAGAGAGCCGCGGCGGTGGAGAAGGTCCACGCGGGCAGGCGAGGCACGCCCCGTAGCGTAGTTTCCGGCTCAGGCGCTCAGGCGCAGGCGCTCAGGCGCAGGCGCCCGGAGACTCGACGAAGCGAGGCTCGCTCGCCCGGACGCTGACGCGGCGGCCGTCGACGGTGCCCGTGACGTCGGCCCAGAACTCACCCTGCCAGGCGCCCGCCGAGCAGATCGGCAGGTCGACCGTCCGGGGCACCTCGGGCAGGAGCCGCACTGCCACGGGCGCTGCCCCGGGCCTCAGGCGGAAGCTGAGGGTTACGGTTCCGGCCGCACGCAGGGCGGTCAGGGTCAGCCTGAGCCGGCCGGCCACACGGGTCCCCGGCGACCAGACGGCGACGGCGCCGCGGTCGGCCAACCAGCCGTCGTGGTGACGTCCGCGGAGGTAGACCGACAGGCGGGCGTCTCCGCGCGGCTGCCAGAGCGACGACGCCTGGGAGCGATCGAGGACGCGAGCGCCAGCGAGGATCACCGAGGACGCGAACCCGTCGACGAGCAGGGGTCCCGCCAGCGGCCGGCCGCGCTCGGAGAGAGAGCCGTCCCGGCCGATGCTGATCCATTCGTGGCCGAAGGCGTCGAGCGGCTCCGCGCCCGGGAGCAGCAGGACGGAGCGGACGCTGCGGTTCCAAAAGAGCTGCCCCATCGCCTCGGTGCGGTTGCCGCCCTGGGCGCGGACGAGAGCCACGTCCCCGGCGGCCGCCCGGTCGACCCACGAGCGCTCGGCGGGCACGAACGAGCGGGCCACGGCATCCGTGTTCCGCAGGTCGAAGGACACCGCGGCGACGTATGCCGAGAGGCAGGCGCAGGCGGCGAGTCCGACGGCCACCGGTGTGGCGACTCCGGGCCGGCGCGAAAGCCCGACGGCGGTGAGCGAGAGGAGGACGGCGAGGCCCGCGAGGATCCCCGAGCCGGCTCCGGGATTCCCCACGCGCTGCTCGAGCTCGAACACTCCGAACAGGAAAGGCGAGTGTGTCTTGCCGGTGTTGGCGGCGTAGCCGGCGAGCGGGACCGCGGCCGAGGCGGTCACCAGCACGGCGGCGGCGAGCGTGTGCCAGAGCCGCAGCGGCCAGCCGCGCGAGGCATAGAGACCGAATGCGAGCGTCGCCAGCGGCACGAGGTAGAAGAGGTAGCGCTCCTGGACGAGCTGGACGTCGCCGTACAGGCTCGCCTGGAGCAGGAGCGCGAGGCCGAGGGTCGCGGCCAGCAGGGCGAAGGCAAGCTCCGCGCGGCAGCGCGGGCGCGCGAGTGCCAGGGCGAGTCCGACCGCCGCTCCGGGGACGAGCAGCCAGCCGGAGGAGTAGGCGAGCACGAGCAGGTTCGCACCCGCGCTCGAGAGCACTTCGCCCGCATCGAGGTGCGGGTGGAGGACGGCGGTGCCGTAGACGCCCAGAGCGCCCCGCCCCACGCCGACCCCGAGGACGGCCGCGAGCGCGAAGACGCCGAGCGGGAGACGCTGCTCGCGGAGGACGGTGCGGAGGCGCCGCTCCCGCAGCCCGAGCAGCAGTGCGGCGGCGACGAAGCAGAGCGGGATGACGCCGAACTGGAGCCGGGCGAGCGTCGCCAGGACCGCCAGAGCGATGAAGGCGGCGTGCGCCCGCCGGCTCGGCTCGGCGAGAGCGACCACCCCGGCGGCGACGGAACCCAGGACGAGGGGGTACGCGAAGGGCTCGGCGACGAGCCAGGACGAGTAGAGGAGGTCGGGCAGGGCCACGGCGAGCACCCCGAGGCCGACGGCGAGACGCGAGCCGATTCCGATCCGGCGCGCGAGCAGGTAGACGGGCACCGCGGCCAGCGACATCGCGAGCGCGCCCAGCCCCTGGACGAGCCGGAACGAGAGGGCCGGGTCCTGGACGAGCCAGGCGGGCGCCGTCAGCAGGGGCTGCAGCAGGGCGGGAAAGTGCAGTCCCGCATCGCGGACGGCCGGGGCGCCGCCTTCTGCCAGCGATCGTCCGATCGCCGTGTAGATGTACTCGTCGGGAAAGTAGACCGGCGTCGCGCGCGCCCACGCGAGCACGAGTCGGACGGCGAAGCTGAGGCCGACCACTGCGGCCACGAGCGCCCTCGCGTCGAGGCGGGGG
>JBHEMU010000196.1:0-9815 GCA_046262415.1 Gaiellaceae bacterium
GACCTCCTCCGGGTCGAGCACGTTGAGCAGCGCCGCCGCCGCCCTCGGCTGACTGGCCCTACAGGTTCCGCGGCGCGCTGCCGATGAGGAGCCAGATGCCCGACATCGGTCATGCCCTGGACGAGATCGGAGGAATCACCCTCACGTGGGCTCCGGTGATCTTCTTCGCGTTCGTCATCTACCTGCTCTGGCGGACGCTGCAGATGATGCCCCGCATCAAGCCCGCCGAGGTCCAGTCGCACTCCTCGTCGGTCGTGAACTGGAAGGACGTCGCCGGGGCGGAGGACGCGAAGGCCGAGCTGATGGAGGTGGTCGACTTCCTCCGTCACCCGAAGCGCTTCGAGCGTCTCGGAGCGCGGGTCCCGAAGGGGATCCTGCTCTACGGGCCGCCTGGGACCGGGAAGACGCTGCTCGCCAAGGCGTGCGCGCACGAATCCGGGGCGAGCTTCTACTCGTCGAGCGCGTCCGCGTTCGTAGAGATGTTCGCGGGCCTCGGCGCCTCCAGGATCCGCAAGCTCTTCGCGACGGCGCGCAAGAACGCGCCCTCGATCGTCTTCATCGACGAGCTGGACGCCGTCGGCGCCGCCCGCACCGGGCACGGCTTCAACCGTGAGCAGGACCAGACGCTGAACCAGCTTCTCGTCGAGCTGGACGGCTTCGGCAGCCACGACCAGGTGGTGGTGATGGGTGCCTCGAACCGCCTCCAGGACCTCGACCCGGCGCTGCTCCGCCCCGGTCGCTTCGACCGGCAGCTGCTCGTCTCGCCGCCGGACCTCGCCGGGAGGGAGGCAATCCTCCGCGTCCACACCCGCGGTAAGCCGCTCGGGCCCGACATCGACCTCTCGCGCATCGCGCGCCAGACCGCCGGGCTGACCGGCGCAGATCTGGCGAACATCGCCAACGAGGCGGCCATCTTCGCCGGCCGGCAGGAGCTGCACCACATCCTTCAGGAGCACTTCGAGGCGGCGATGGAGCGGGTCGTCGCCGGGCTGCAGCAGCGCCGCGTCGTCAGCGAGAAGGAGAAGCGGATCCTCGCCTACCACGAGGGCGGGCACGCGCTCATGTCGGTCCTGATGGGCGATACGATCCCCGTCCAGAAGGTGACGATCGTGTCGCGCGGGCAGGCGCTCGGCTACACGCTCAACCTCCCCGCAGAAGACCGCTACCTGCACACGAAGGAAGAGCTGGTCGACATGATGAAGGTCTTTCTCGCCGGCCGCGCGGCGGAGCAGGTCGTGTTCGGCCGCGTTACGAACGGGGCCGCCAACGACCTCGAGAAGGCGACCGAGATGGCGAGGGCGATGGTGTTCGAGTACGGCATGTCCGACACGGTCGCCTCGCGGACGATGCGTGCCGACAACTACTCGCTCTCGGAGGAGACCAAGCGTCTGCGCGACAGCGAGCAGGCTCGGCTCACGGACGGCGCCTACGAGGAGGCGACCCGGCTGCTGATCAAGCACCGCGCGTCGCTCGACCGGATCGCCGACCGCCTGCTGGAGAAGGAGACGATCCTCCGGGACGAGCTCCTCCAGATGCTCGAGGAGACTCAGTCGGAGTCGCGCGCCAGCGACGCCGTCGGCACGATCCGCGTGCACGCGTCGCAGAACGGCAACGAGCCGTCCGGCGCCGTCACCGCCCAGTAGTCGGACGCGGACGGCCCGGCCCGGCCGGGGCGCGGCGGTACGATAGGTCCGTGGCCGTCCAGGCGAAGCCGAAGCTCGACGCGCCGCGCGTGCGCGCCGACTTCCCGGTCTTCGAGCACGCGGTGCACGGGAAGCCGCTGGCCTACCTGGATTCGGCGGTCACGGCGCAGAAGCCGCGGCAGGTGCTCGACGCGATGCGAGACTTCTACGAGACCTCGTACGCGAACGTGCACCGGGGCGTCTACGCCCTGTCGGAGCGCGCGACCGCCGGTTTCGAGGGCGCGAGGGAAACCGTGCGCGCGTTCGTCAACGCGCCGGCGGCACGCGAGGTGATCTTCACGCGGAACGCCACCGAGGGCCTGAACCTCGTCGCGTACGCGTGGGGCCTCTCGAACCTCGGCCCGGGCGACGTGGCGGTGGTCACGGAGCTCGAGCATCACTCCAACTTCGTCCCGTGGCAGTACATCGCCGGGCGCACCGGCGCCTCGTTCCGCATGATCCGCCTCGACGACTCCGGTGAGCTCGATCTCGGCACGCTCGACGAGATCGCGGCCGGCGGGCGGGTGAAGGTCGTCGCCAACAACCTCGTCTCGAACGCCCTCGGCACGATCAACCCCGTCGAGCGCCTGGCCGCGTGGGCGCACGAGCAGGGCGCGATCATGGTCGTGGACGCCGCGCAGGCCGCTCCGCACATGCGGATCGACGTGCAGGCGCTCGACTGCGACTTCCTGGCCTTCTCGGCGCACAAGCTGTGCGGGCCGAGCGGCGTCGGCGCCCTGTGGGGCCGCGCCGAGCTGCTCGAGGCGATGGAGCCCTTCAACCTCGGCGGCCACATGATCCGCAAGGTGCGCCTGGAGGAGACGACCTGGGGAGAGCTGCCGCACAAGTTCGAGGCGGGGACGTCACCGATCGCGGAGGCGGTCGGCTTCGGCGCGGCCATCGACTACCTCGAGGACGTCGGCCTCGAGGCGATCGCAGATCACGAGCACGAGCTCACGGTCGACGCCCTGGAGCGGCTCGCCGAGGTGCCGGGGATGCGGCTCTACGGGCCGCCTGCGGAACGCCGCGCCGGCATCGTCTCGTTCAACCTCGAGGGCGTGCACCCCCACGACGTCGCGCAGATCCTCGACCTCGACGGAATCGCGATCCGCGCCGGGCACCACTGCTGCCAGCCGCTGATGACCCGCTTCGGCGTCGCGGCGACGAACCGCGCCAGCTTCTACCTCTACACCATCCCCGAGGAGATCGACCGCCTCGTCGACGGCCTGCACAAGGCCAAGAAGCTCCTGGGATAGGCCGCTGATGACCGAGTTCGACCAGCTCTACCGGGAGGTGATCCTGGACCACTACAGGAACCCGCGCGGGCACGGGACGCTCGAGGGCGCCGACGCCGAGGCCGAGGGCCAGAACCCCCTTTGCGGCGACGAGGTCTCGGTCTTCGTGAACTTCTCCGCCGACGGCGCGATCGAGGAGATCCGCTTCGACGGGCGCGGCTGCGCGATCAGCCAGGCGGCGACCTCGATGCTCGTGGAGCTCGTCCGGGGGCGGAACGCGAACGAGGTGGCGATGCTGTCGAAGGACGAGCTGCTCGACGAGCTCGGCATCCCCCTCTCGCCGATGCGGCTGAAGTGCGCCATGCTCGGCCTGACGACGCTGAAGGTGGCCCTGCACAAGGCGAAGGGGACGCCGCTGCCAGATGGGCTGGCCGGACTCGACGGGCTCGAGCTGAAGTAGCGATCCGGGTGGCGGAGGTAACGGTGTGCCCGGTCGACGAGCTGCGGCCGGGTGAGGTGAGGATCGTCCACGCGGGCGAGATCACGGTCGGCGTCTACAACCTCGGCGGCGAGCTCTACGCGCTCGAGGATCGCTGCTCGCACGACGACGGCCCGCTGTGCGAGGGCGACTTCGACGCCGAGGAGGGCTATGCGATCTGCCCGCGCCACGGGGCGCGGATCGACATCCGGAGCGGTCGCGCGCTGACCCTGCCCGCCGTCTTTCCCGTCGAGACGTTCCCGGTGCGGGCCGACGACGGGATGATCAAAGTGGACATCAGCCGAGGGAGGACCGTGTGAACGCCGCCGCTGTCCAGGGAGAGCTCTGGGGCTCCCGTGCCCGCGACTGGGCCGACATCCAGGAGCAGGGAGCGCTGCCGCTCTTCGAGTCGGTCGCCGACGGGATGGGCGTCGGCACGGGAACGAGGCTGCTCGACGTCGCCTGCGGCGCCGGGCTCTTCTGCGCGCTCGCCGCCGACGCAGGCGCGGAGGTGGCGGGACTGGACGCCTCCGTGGGCATGATCGAGATCGCACGCGAGCGCGTTCCCGAGGGCGACTTCAGGGTCGGTGACATGGAGGAGCTGCCCTTCGCGGACGGAGCCTTCGACCTAGTCACCGGCTTCAACGCGTTCCAGTTCGCGACCGACGCGGTGCGCGCGGTGCGCGAGGCGGGGCGCGCGGTCCACGGGGAAGGACGGGTCGTGGTCGCGGTGTGGGGGGCGCAGGACGACTGCGACGCGTCGGCGGTGCTCGCTGCGATCCGGACGCTCCTGCCGGACGCTCTCCCGGGAGGAGCCGGTCCGTACGCGTTCTCCGACGAGGGCGCGCTCGTGCGGCTCGTCGAGACGGCGGGCCTACGCGCAGGCGACGTGCACGAGGTCCCGTGCCCGTGGACCTACCCCGATCTGGACACGGCCGTCCGCGGTCTGGCCTCCGCCGGCCCCGCGGTGCTCGCCGAGCGGACGGTCGGCCGGGAGGCGGTGGAGCGCGCCGTGGCCGAGGCCCTGCAGCCGTTCGGGGACCTCGCCACCGGGACGTACCGGCTCGAGAACGTGTTCCAGTACGTGGTCGCGCGCCCCGCCTGATGCTGGACGCCCGCGTCCGCGCCGTGCTCGGGCGGCTCGAGGCCGAGGACGCCGACGAGCGCGCGCGCGGACTTCCCGGCGACCGGCGCGCCCGGCAGGTCGCCCGCACGACGGGCCGGTTCCTGTTCGCGCTGGTAGCGCCCCAGACCGACTGCGAGGTGCTCGAGATCGGCGGCTCGCGCGGCTACTCGACGATCTGGCTCGCGGCCGGCGTCCGCTACCTCGGAGGCCGCGTTCTCTCGCTCGAGCACGATCCGGCGAAGATCGACGCTTGGCGCCGGAACATCGGCGAGGCGGGACTGGCCGACTGGGCCGAGCTCGTCCCGGGCGACGCCTACGAGACGCTGCCCGGCATCGACGACGTGTTCGACGTGTGCTTCCTCGACGCGGAGAAAGGCGACTACGAGCAGCTCTTCGGGCTCGCGCGGGGCAAGCTCGAGCCGGGCGCGGTCATCGTTGCCGACAACGTGCTCTCGCACGAGGAGACGCTCGGCGCCTACTCTCGGGCCCGCCAGGGCGATCCGACCCTGGAGAGCGTGACCGTCCCGCTCGACCGGGGGCTCGAGCTGTCGGTCGTCCTGTCGACCCAGTCGCTAGAGTACGAGCAACGCGGAAAGGAGGTGGTCCGATAGTGGAAGATTCCAGTACGGGCAGCGGAGGTACCAGCGGGTAGGGGTGTGTCCCCGTGACCTGAAGGGAACCGCCTAGCCAGCGTGGGGGACTCGCGCTACGCGCCGCCGGCCGTCGGGCCGGCCGGAAGCGTCCCTACCACTACGACGCTGGTGCTGGAAAAGGGCCGCGCTCTCGCGCGGCCCTTTCTCTTTCCCGGCACGGCTCGCGTGGGGGGTCAGCGCCTCGTAGTCGTCGGCGCCCCGCCGCCGAGCGGCCGATCCATGCCGAGGGCGTCGACGAGGAGCCCAGCGGCGGTGGCGGCCAGTCCGAGCGACCAGACGTCGGTCGGGTCGTCGACGAACACTCCGATCACGAACAGGATCACGGCGACGAACAGAAGCAGCGCTTTGATGCCGACGGTCATGGGGCCTCCTGGTGGGTGGGTGGACGGAAGCTTCGCGCATCCGGCAGACGGACGCGTCAGACAGCGCGCCGGAGCTGCTCGTCCAGCCCCGTCAGCCGGACGCCGAACACCGCGCGCGCGGGCTCGATGTCGCCGACGTTGTCCCCGTGGGCGAGCATCGTCAGCTGGTCACGGGTGATCGGTGCGCCGGCGAGGCGCTCGGTCAGCGCCGCCACCGCCCGCATCATCCCGAACGGGACGTGGACGGTCGCCCTTCGCTTGCCGAGCGTGCGGCGGATGCGCTCGTAGAGCTCGTTCCAGGTCACGGCGTCGGGGCCGCCGAGGTCGAAGGTCTCCCCGGCGGCGCCCGGGTGGTCGACCGCGGCCGCGAAGTGGGCGGCGACGTCCTCGACCCAGATCGGCTGCAGCCGCTGGTCGCCTGGCCCGATCACGGTCGTGACGGGCGACCAGCGCACCTGGCGGATGAACGTCGGCAGCACGCCCCCGTCGCGGCCGAAGACGAAGCTCGGACGGAAGATCACGTGCTCGAGCGGTGAGCGCAGGACGGTCTCCTCCATCGTCCACTTCGCCCGGTAGTACGGCACGAGCTCCCGCGTCTCCTCGGACGTGCCGAGGGCGCTCATCAGCACGATGCGTCGAGCTCCGGCAGCTTCGGCGGCCGCGACGAGGTCGCGGGTGCCGCGCATCATGATCCGCTCGAAGTCGTCCGGGGCGCCCTTGATGATCGCGACGAGGTGCACGACGACGTCGGCCCCCTCACAGGCGCGGCGAAGACTCTCGGCGTCCGTCATGTCGCCCTCGACGAGCTCGCAGCCCCAGCTCGCGAGGGTCGCCGCACGATCCGGCCGGCGGACGAGGCAGCGCACGGGCAGGTCGCGGCCTCGCAGCGCGTGCACGACCCTCGGGCCGATGAAGCCGGTGCCTCCGGTGACGAGGATCATGCGAAGTTCCGCCAGTAGCGGCTCGGCGTCGGGCCCTCCTGGCCCTGGTACTTCGAGTCGAGCCCGCCGGATCCGTAGGGCGTCTCGGCCGCCTCGGTCATCTGCACGAACGACAGCTGTCCGATCTTCATTCCCCGGTAGATCGTGATCGGCAGGTTGGCGACGTTCGAGAGCTCCAGGGTCACGTGGCCGTCCCAACCCGGGTCGATGAACCCCGCCGTGGAATGGATCAGCAGGCCGAGCCGCCCGAGCGAGCTCTTCCCCTCGAGGCGGGCGACGAGGTCGTCGGGGAGGCGGATGCGCTCCAGCGTCGAGCCGAGCACGAACTCCCCGGGGTGCAGGATGAAGGGCTCGTCGCCGATCTCCACCAGCTCGGTCAGCTCCTCCTGCGGCAGCTTCACGTCGATGTAGGGGTAGCGGGCGTTGTGGAAGACGCGGAAGTACCGGTCGACGCGAACGTCGACGCTGGACGGCTGCAGCAGCGACGGGTCGTAGGGGTCGATCTCGATGCGGCCCTCGCCGAGCAGCCGCCGGATCGTGCGGTCGGAGAGAACCACGCTCCGATTCTACGAGCGGACGCGGTGCTGTCCTGACCCGCAGAGGCGCCTATCGTCCACCGCGATGCCACTCGGGCGGAGCCGGACTTCCTCCGGCGGGAGCCCACGCAAGCGGTCTTCACGGAGCTGCGAGAAGGAGGGGGCGACCGGGGGAACCATGGGTTCCCCCGGTTCCGAACCATGGGTTCCCCCGTTCTCGAACCATGGGTTCCCCCGGTTCAGAGCCCTGCCGCGAACCCGTCCTTGCGCGAGTCCGAGCCTCCGAGCAGCACGTCTCCGGCGACGAGGATCGCCTGGCCGGCGCCGAAGCCGGGCGTGTCCCGGTCCCGGACGGCGCGGAAGCCGGCCTGCTCGAGCTCGTGCACCCGATCCCAGAGGCCCTCCTCGAGCCGCACGACCTCGCCGTCGACCCGGAAGCGCGGGCGGTCGAGCGCCGCCTGGGGGTCCAGCCCCTCGTCCACGAGCGCCGAGACGAGCTGCATGTGCGCCTGCGCCTGGATGAAGCCGCCCATGACGCCGAACGGCCCGAGCAGCTTCTCGTCGCGCAGCAGGAGCCCCGGGATGATCGTGTGGTAGGGGCGGCGCCCGCGCTCGACGCGTCCGCCGACCGCGAAGCACGCACCCCGGTTCTGCAGGACGACGCCGGTACCCGGCGCGACGAGACCGGAGCCGAAGCCCTGGAAGAGGCTCTGGATGAAGGAGACGGCCATGCCGTCGCCGTCGACGGCGCAGAGGTACACGGTGCCGCCCGCCGGCTCGCGAGTCGCCCCTGGAATGCCGTCGCGCCGCCGGTCGAGGTACCCCGGAGCGAGCAGGTCGGAGACGTCGACGCCGTCGCGGACGCGCTCGAAGGCGTCCTCGAGCGCGAGCCGCGCACAGCGGACCTGCGCCGCCAGGTGCGGCTCGAGGCCGTCGAGCAGTCCGAGCGCCTCGAGCGCGGCCACGCCCTGCGTCGGCGGCGGCAGCTCCAGCACCTCCACCCCCCGGTAGCTCAGGCGCAGCGGCTGCACCCAGCGCGGCTCGAAGTCGCCGAGGTCGTCGTCGGCGAGCCAGCTCACCTCCGTGATCCCCCGGGCCACCGGGCCGCCGTAGAAGGCGACGGCGCCGTGCTCTGCGACGGCGCGGATCGTGCGCCCGAGTTCCGGGAGCCGGAAGCGCTGCCCCACGAGCGGCGGCGGGCCCAACTCGGGGGGCGCAGGCCGGCGCGCCCACGCCTCGGCCGTCCGCGGCGTCGCCGCGACCCCCCTCGTGGCGGCGTCGACCGCCGGGGCGAGGCAGGTGTCGAGACCCAGGCGCCCGTGCCGCTCGGCGAGCGCGGCCCAGCCGGCGACCGCGCCCGGGACGGTCACGGACCTCGGGCCCGTTTCCTCGACCGGGACGAGCGGCTCCGCCCGGGCCGGCGCGGGACCGGCTGCGTCGAGCGCGTCCACCTGCCCGTCGCGCCAGACCAGTGCGAACGCGTCGCCGCCGAGACCGGTCGACATCGGCTCGGCCACGCAGAGGACGGCCGCGGCGGCGAGGGCCGCGTCGGCCGCGTTGCCGCCCTGCTCCAGCATTCTCAGGCCGGCCACGGTGGCGAGCGGCTGGCTCGTGGCGACCATGGCCTCGCCGGCTACGGCCGGAGGCCTCGCCGGCGCGAAGCGGAAGGGCATTGGACCCCTATCGTGGCGGCTTGAGCACGCCGGTGTAGGAGAGCCGCATCCCGCGGCGCCCGAAGTCGCGGCGTGAGAGCTCGCGCACGAAGCCGTGCGTGGCCTCGGCCGGGTCGTAGGCGGGGATGCCTCCGTCCACCATGTGCAGCGGCACCAGCTTGCCGCGCACCCACGATCCGTTCGAGCGGAGGGTGACCTGCAGCACGCCCGTGAGTGCGAGCACGCCGCTGGTGTTGAACGTCCGGTAGCCGAGGAAGTTGCCCATGCTGTAGGCGATCAGTCGCCCGCGGTACCACTCCATGCCGCGCAGCACGTGGGGCCCGTGGCCGACGACGAGATCGGCCCCCGCGTCGACGACGGCGTGGGAGAACGCGACGAGGTTGCCGCGGTTCTCCCCGAGGAAGTACTCGGTCGCCGGCCGGACGTGCGTCTGGTCGCTTCCCTCGGCGCCCCCGTGAAAGGTGACGATGACGAGATCGGCGCGCTCGACGGCCCGGCGGACGAGGCTCTGGGCGGCCTGGATGTCGAGCAGGCTCTGCGCCCAGGCGTACGGCGCGAAGCCGACCACCGCGATTCTCGTCGAGCCCGCCCGGACGAGGGCGATCTCGCCGGGTCGTCCCGTGTGGGCGAGCCCGGCGCCGTCGAGCGCGCGCACCGTGTCGAGCAGGCCGATCGAGCCGAAGTCGTAGGCGTGGTTGTTGGCGAGGTTCATCACCGTGAAGCCGCTCCTGCGAAGCAGGCCGGCGTAGGCGGGCGGGGCGCGGAACGCGAAGCAGTTGGACGAGCCCGAGCCGCACTTGGAGCTGCCGCGTGAGGTCAGCGTCCCCTCGAGGTTGCCCAGCACGACGCCGCCCTTCAGGTAGGGACGCACCCGGGCGAAGTACGCCTCACTGGGACCCTCGATCATCGCGATGTCCCCCGTGGCCGCGATCGTGACCGGCCGCGCGTGCTCCGGGGCGGCTGCGCGCGAGGACGCGGGTTCGGGCTCCGCCAGCTTGGACCCGGCGAGGGAGGCGGCCGCCAGACCGGCGACGGCGAGGGGGACGAGGCGGTGTCGCATCAGCTGGACAAGCATGCCCGATCCCGGAGTTCGCCCTCCGCCCTCACGGTCCTCGTCCAAAAGAGGGAA
>JBHEMU010000197.1:0-10720 GCA_046262415.1 Gaiellaceae bacterium
CGAGCCGACAGGCGCCCGCCGTGAGCCCGGCCCGAGCGGTGGCCGTCCGGCGGCGCTCTACCGCTTCCGCTCGCCGCGGCTCGAGATCACAGACCAGTTCGCGGTTCTCCGGCCTCCGGCCTCCGGCCTCGCCCGAAGTGCTCCGCACTTCGGGCGACCTTGAGCACGCCCTTCGGGGGAGCGGGTGTCGGGGGACCCGCCACCCTCTTGGAGGGTCAGAACCGGAGGGGCGGATTCTGGCGCTTTGCCTCGGTCCCGATGGCTAGGAGCGAGTTGTTCAAGCCGGGGTCATTTGCGACGTTAGTGTCCTGGGCGAGATGCGCGACGGAGTCAGCACCCTGCTCCTCTACCTGGCCGCGGGGGTGGTGTACGTCGTCACCGGCGTCCTCTTCGTCGAGTTCATGTTCACGTCGGTCGTTGCGATCGCGTACCTGCTGCTCGCCGTGTGGCTCCTGCCAGCCACGGTCCGCCGTCTCCGCCGGTAACCGGGTTCAAGCGCCCCGTCCCGGCGCACCTTCGCGGCAGACCGGCCAGATTCAGCCCCTCCGGTTGTGATTCACCAAGAGGGTGGCGGGTCCCCTGACACCCGCTCCCCCGAAGGGTGTGCCCAGGTCGCCCGAAATGCGCAGCATTTCGGGCGAGGGCCGAAGGCCCCTTTTGCGCTACCCTGAGTGGACTATCCCCGCGACGAAGGAGGTCGACCAGATGACGACGACTGTGCCTGCTGCCTCCCGCCGCGGAGCCCGCGAACTCTCCTAGACCAGACGGTCTCGAGCTCGGGGCTTCCGCGCCCCGTCCGTCAGTCGCGCGCCCGCGCGGCTCGAACCCCGTGTTCGCAAAGGAGATCGCTTGATCGCTTCAGACCTGACGCTCGAACGGCTCGGCTGGGACGATGGCCACGCCGCCGCCTTCGAGCCGCACGCCGAGGAGGGCCTCCTCCCCGGCCGCGTCGCCGTCCAGCACCGCGGCGCGTACGACCTGAACACGGCCGCCGGCGAGGTCCGCGCCGAGCCTGCCGGCCGCCTGCGGCACGACGCCGGAGGAGCCGGACTGCCGGCCGCGGGCGACTGGGTCGCCTTCCGGCCGACCGAGGGCGGCGGCCACGCCCGCATCCACGCGGTGCTCCCCCGCCGCACCGTCTTCTCGCGCAAGGCGGCCTGGAGCCCGACCGAGGAACAGGTGCTCGCCGCGAACGTGGACGTCGCCTTCCTCGTCACCTCGCTGAACCAGGACCTGAACGCGCGCCGGCTCGAGCGCTACCTGACGATGGCGTGGGAGAGCGGCGCGGAGCCCGTCGTCCTGCTCAGCAAGGCCGACCTCTGCGAGCACCCGGAGCTCGCTGCCGTCGAGGTCGGGGCCGTAGCGCTCGGCGTCCCGGTGCTCGTCGTCTCGGCCGTCACGGGTCAGGGCATCGAGGAGATCGGGACCTACGTGCGCCCGCACCGCACCGGGGTGCTGCTCGGCTCCTCCGGCGTCGGCAAGTCGACGCTCGTGAACGCGCTGCTCGGCCGGGAGCTGATGGAGGTGAAGGAGATCCGCGAGGACGGCCGCGGGCGGCACACGACGACCAGGCGCGAGCTCGTGCCGATGCCGGGCGGCGGCCTGCTGCTCGACACGCCGGGGATCCGGGAGCTGCAGCTGTGGGACGCCGACGAGGGCATCGAGGGGGTCTTCGGGGACATCCTCGAGCTCACGGCTCGATGCCGGTTCGCCGACTGCGCGCACGAGACGGAGCCGGGCTGCGCCGTCCACGCCGCGATCGACGACGGCCGCCTCTCGCTCGACCGGCTGCGCAGCTTCCGGAAGCTCGAGCGCGAGCTGCGGGCACTCGAGCTGAAGCAGGACGAGCGGGCCCGTTCGAATGAGCGGCGCCGGCGGCGCGTGTTCGCGCGGAGCCTGCGCAGGAGCGCCTGGTAGCCCGACTCGAAATATCCTCCGGCTGACGTGTCCGAGATCAGCCTGAGGCAGCGGCTCCGCTACGCGTTCGACAACACGATGTCGCGGGGAACGCCCGCGCTCGCGGCGTGGCTCGGCGTCGCGGCGGCGATCCTGATCGTCCTGTTCTCGGTCGTCGTCCTCGTCGGCGGGCTGGCGCCCGAGGGCGAGGCGGGCGACAAGCCCGGGGTGATCCGGCAGTTCTTCAACAGCCTGCTGCACACCCTCGACGCGGGGACGATCGCGGGCGACGCGGGCGGCTGGCCGTTCCTGCTGGTGATGCTGCTCGTCACCCTGGGCGGCGTGCTGATCGTGAGCGCCCTCATCGGCGTGATCGCCTCCGGCCTCGACACGAAGCTGCAGGAGCTCCGCAAGGGGCGATCGTTCGTGATCGAGCGGGACCACACGCTGATCCTCGGCTGGGCGGACACGATCTTCACGATCCTGGCCGAGCTGGCGGTGGCCAACGCAAGCGAGAAAGCCCCCGTGGTCGTGATCCTGGCCGACAGGGACAAGGTCGAGATGGAGGACGCGATCCGCACGAAGGTCGCGGACATGGGCAGGACGCGGGTCGTGTGCCGGACCGGCAGCCCGATCGACCTCTCCGACCTCGAGATCGTCAACCCGCGGCAGGCGCGGTCGATCGTCGTCCTCTCGCCGGACGAGGAGGAGCCCGACTCGCAGGTGATCAAGACGGTGCTCGCACTGACGCAGAGTCCTCGGCGCCGGCCGGAGCCGTACCACATCGTCGCCGAGATCGAGAACCCGGAGAACCTCGAGGCCGCGCGGCTCGTCGGGGGAGACGAGACCGTGCTGATCGACAAGCGCGAGACGATCGCCCGCCTGATCGTGCAGGCATCGCGCCAGTCGGGCGCGTCCGTCGTGTACACGGAGCTCCTCGACTTCGACGGCGACGAGGTCTACTTCAAAGACGACCCGGCCCTGACGGGGAAGACCTTCGGCGACGCGCTGCTCGCCTACGAGAACTGCACCGTGATCGGGCTCCAGACGAACGGGACCGTGGCGCTCAACCCACCCTCCGCGACGCCGATCGGCGCCGGCGACCAGATCGTCGCGATCGCCGAGGACGACGCCAGCCTCGAGATCGGGACGGCCTCCTCCGCCCGCGTGGACGAGGACGCGATCGTGGCGGCGCCGTCGCGGGACGGCCGTCCGCAGCGCGTGCTCCTGCTCGGCTGGAACAGCCGCTCGCCGGCGGTGATCAACGAGCTCGACCAGTACGTCGAGCCCGGCTCCTCGGTCGTCGTCGTCGCCGACTGGGCTCAGGCCCGTGAGGCGATCGACCATGAGTGCTCGGCGCTGCGGAGCGTCGAGGTCGAGTTCCGACGGGCGAACACGACCGACCGGCGCACGCTCGACTCGCTCGACGTCGGGTCGTTCGACCACGTGATCGTGATGTGCTACTCGGACCTGGTCGACCACCAGCGCGCGGACGCCCGCACGCTCGTCACGCTGCTGCACCTGCGCGACATCGCAGCGCGCCGCGGGGTCAAGTTCCGCGTCGCGAGCGAGATGCTCGACGACCGCAACCGGGAGCTCGCCGAGGTGACGCAGGTCGACGACGTGATCGTGTCGGACCGAGTGATCAGCCTGATGATCACGCAGATCTCGGAGAACCCGCGGCTCAAGGACGTCTTCGGCGAGCTCTTCGCCGCCGACGGCTCGGAGATCTACCTGCGGCCGGCGAGCGACTACGTCCGCACGGGGCGCGCGACGACCTTCGCCACCGTCGTCGAGGCGGCGCGGCGCCGCGACGAGGTCGCGCTCGGCTACCGCGAGGCGGCCGCGGCGCACGATCCGGCACGGACGTACGGCGTCCGCATCAACCTGCCGAAGTCGGCGCCGATCGAGTCGCTCGAGGGCGACCGCGTCGTGGTGCTGGCCGAGCAATAGGATTCGCAGCGTGTGGTCGACGTACTTCATCCCGCTCTACATCCTCGGCGGCCTGCTGCTCCTCTTCGGACTGCTGGCGCTCCTGGCGCGCCTGCGCGGGGGCCGCTACCTGCGGCCGGTGATCACCCTCGTCTCGAAGGTGCCGTTCATGCGCCGGATGCTCCAGAAGGCCTCGGCGGCCGCGCTCGAGCGGCAGAACCCGGAGCTGGCCAGCGCGATCAAGAAGCTCGAGCGCGCCGGCACGGGCGCCGTCACCGACCCGCGCCGCGCCCAGGCGGCCCTCAGCCGGCTGACGGCGGAGGAGCGGCGCGCCTACCTCGATGCCGCCGGCGAGCAGGAGGCGATCCCGCAGGCGCGTAACCGCGAGGAGCGGCGCCGCCTCGAGAAGCTCCAGCGCGACTCGGCCCGGCGCAAGCCGCGGTAACGCCGGCGACATCCGCCGGCCGGCCGAGGAAGGAGGCGGCTTCGAGGGGTGCGCTACTGGAGCCCATCCCCCCGGGAAGCGCGATCGAATCGTCACGCTGACCTGACGATGCTCGCCATTCGTGCCCGGCCGCCGGGCGGGCGATTACAGCCCGTGGCTCACTCGACCCGCGCCCTGGGCGGATCGAATGCTTCAGGCGGAAGCGGAGAACATCGGCCTCCCGCTCGGTCAGCGGCCGCGGGATCATGCTGGAGGACACGCGGTGGCCGGGCGGCGTCGCTCTCAGGAGGAGCCCCCGCCGTAGCGGTACTCGCTGAACGAGGTGGCGACGAGGAGCAGGCTCTGCTCGACCGGCGCGGTCTGGTCGAACAGGCGCCGCGGCCCGAACACGAGCGTGACGAACGCGGCGTCGTCGCCCTTGTCGACACCCGCCTGCGCCAGCGCGAATCGGCCGCCCGTGAGCGTGTACCCGCGCTGGGAGGCACCGTCCGGCCAGATGAACCGCTGGTGCGTGACGGGCGTGCGCGCCGTCACCTGCGGCAGCACCGAGGCGAGGGAGGCGACGGTCGTGTCGAGGAGCGACGCGGTGATCGCGCCAGGAGCGAGCCTCCGTACGCGCTCGGGCAGCGTCGACAGGTTGTACCGCACCATCACCGCGCCCTGGCCTCCGTCCGGGCTGACGAGGACGTCGCGGAAGCCCTCGAGCGTCGCCGGCGAGAGCCGCCAGCCCGCCGGGTAGCACATGGTCAGGTTCAGGACGCGGTCGACGTACGCCTGCAGGGGCCGCACCGACGCCTCGATCTCACCCTCGCCGGCCAGGTGGCCGTTGACGTACAGCTCGACCTTGTAGCCGTTCGAGCCGAGGCACCTCGGCGGAATCGAGGAGGCGAGGATGTTGCGCGCCTCCTGCCGGGGGAACGCGGGATTTGTCCGGGGATCGAGCCGGCCCGAGATCTCCGGCATCCCCACCCACCCGCCCTCGGAGCCCTGCTCGTACCACTGGGCGGAGAGCACGTCGGTGGCCGGGTCGACGTCCGGAGCCCCGCTCGCGACCCAGCTCAGCGTCGACGGAGTCACCAGCACCTGCAGGGGCGGGAAGGTGGTCGTGTCCGTGGGCTCGATCATGCGGCCGGCGGCGGCCGAGCCGACCACGAGCTCCTTCGTCCGCAGCACCTCTTGGGCCAGCGCAGGCTTGAACGCCGCGATCGCGTCGAGGTCGGTGAGCGCGGCGGAGACGATCACCTGGACGAAGGCCGGATCGCGGCGCGTGCCCCTGGCGTCGGCTGCGAGCGTGCGGGCGAGCGCCTCCTCGAAGGCCTCGCGCGCCTCCTCGGTCTCGCCCTGGGCCAGGAGCGAGAACGCCAGGTTGTAGCGGGGGACCGGGTCGTCGGCCAGCGCCGCGATCGCGTCGCGGGCCAGCGCCTCGGTCGCCCTCAGGAGGTCCGGCCGCTCCTGCAGCGCCAGGGCGAACTTCGTCGCGGCGAGCTGGAGGCGCACCGACGGCGTGTCGAGATCGAGGTCACGCCCGCGCTGGAGGTCACGCTCGGCGCTTCGGAGCGACTCGGTCGGCAGCCGCACGGCGTTCAGCTTCGGCGACTCCGAGCGCAGCGTCGCCAGGGCCCGCCCGACGTAACCGCGGCCGAAGCCCGGCCAGAGGTCGACCGCCTTCGAGAAGTGCTCGCGCGCCTCGAGGAAGCCCTCGCGGTCGGTCGACGTCTCGAGCCCGACGAAGCCCGTGGTGAACTCGGCCGCGGCCTGCTGCGGCACGCGGTCGGGAGGCGACAGCGCCGTCTTCAGACCGACGACTACGCCGACCAGGAGCAGGAAGGCCCCCGCGGTGCCGAACACCCTCATCAGCCGCTCGGGCATCGCGAGGGCGAAGCCGAAGAGGTAGACGACGACCGCGAACAGCGTCAGCACGGCGGTGTAGGACGACCCGCGCGAGTCCCACTCGGTACGCCGCTGGTTGGCGGCGTCCTGGAGCGCCTGGAGCCGGAGCGCGTCGGCCGTCCGCTTGGCGAAGAACGCCGACGGGAACCTGGGATCGCCGCGTGGCCCGTCGGGGCTGTTGAGCGTCAGCGGCGTGAGCGCCTGCGCCGCGTCGGCGGCCCGCCGGAGCCGCTGCTGCTTCAGCCGCAGGGCGGACGCGAGCGCGGGATCGGCGAACAGCCCCTGCTGGAGCGCGTTGCCGGACTCCGCGCGCAGGTCCTGCGCCCGCCGGAAATTCTCGACGTCAACCTGCGCGGCCTGGTTGGTGCGCAGGAGGGTCGACATGCTCTCGACCGCGAGCGACTGGCCGAGCTTCTCCGCCTCGGTCGCCTGGCTGCCGGCGCGCACCTCCCCGAAGCCCGCGATCGCACCGGCCAGCGTGACGAGGACGACGCCGATGCTCATCGCCCTCGTCAGCCGCGACTGGGAGCCGGCCGAGGACTCGGGCGAGCTCATTTCGGACTGACCACGCGCTGACTGGGTGTGCTGGGCGAGTGCGAGGCTAGGACGCAGGGAGCCCGCATGGCAGCGCCATGGGGGCGACTGAGGACGACGCATCGCGCCGCCCAGCGCGGCCAGGCGGCTCGTGCTTCAGTTCGAAAGGAGCTCCTCCTTGACAAGCTCAAAGCGGGCCCTTCTCCACCAGCGCCCAGAGCGTCGCACCCGCCAGGATCGCCAGCCCGCCCGCCCCCGCGAAGAGCAGCCGCCGGCTGGGCCGCGACAGCTGGGCCAGCGTCAGGAAGAAGAGCGAGAAGGCGAAGACGATGCCGACGCCGACGAGGCGGAGCGCCTTCTCCCGGAAGTCGGCGGCCTCGCGCTCTGTCTGCTCGGGATGCAGCTCCTGGTAGTTCAGATCCTGCGCGAGGAGGTTCGCGAGCGCGGCCTCCTGGTCGTAGCGGACGGTTCCGTCCCGCCCGATCTGGGGGGAGCCCGCCCGGAAGGCTGCTCCCGTCGCCCGCGCGAGTGCCTCGAGCCCCTGCGCCTCCTGCTCGAGCACGTTGGCGAGCAGGGGGTCCCTGGCCCGCACGCGGTTGGCCTGCTGCCTCAGGAGGCGGTGCTTGACCGAGAGCTCCTGGTAGGCGCCGGCGAGCCGCAGCTCCTCCCCGACCTGGCTCTGCCTGCCGGTCAGCAGCTGCTGCTTCTGGAGCGACTGCTGCTGCGCGCGCTGCTCCAGGTCGGCCGCCGTCGAGGAGTTGTTCGAGACCGAGAAGGCGACGCCCGCGCCGGCGAGCGAGGCGGCGACGATCATCAGGGCGACACGGAAGCCGAACCGGTCGGGGTCGGGCGCGCCGGCGGCGGGGCCCTCCGGGGGCGGCGGAGCAGCGTCGGGAGGCGCCTCAGGGTCCGCGGCCTGGTGCATGGGGCGGAAGCCTAGACGGGTGGCGTCGCGGCGGAGCGGTCAGCGGCGGGTTGGCGTCGCCGTCGCGACGAACGCTCTCGACCCGTCGAGACGCACCGCCTGGAGCCGGTACCGCGCGGGCTTGCCGCCGGCCGCGAGCACGTCGCGAAAGACGTAGGCGCTCCCTCCGGCTCTCACCTTCGACGCGATCAGGATCCTCGTGCGGCGCACGAGATGGCCGCCGCCGGCGCGAAAGACGTGGAAGCCGGCGAGACCCGAGTCCGAGCCGGTCCGCCACCGGAGCGTCACCTGCCCCTTCCCGGTGACCGTAGCGCCGAACGAGTGGACGCCGACCCGGGTCGGAGGGGCGAGGAACTCGAGCGCGGCCTGCCAGGTCTCGGGTGAGTTGACGATCCCGAGGTGGGTGGTCAGGAGCGCCGTGTCGTACTGCCCCTGGCCGACCAGGTCGACCGTCGTCGCGCCGGCGAGCCGGGCGCTCCCGGAGAAGTCGTGCGGGTTCCCGTCGCGGTCCTCCGCCGGCACCGGGGGGATCGAGCCGTCCTGCTCGGAGAAGTAGACGAAGCTCGTGTCGGCGTTGCGGATGACGAGATACCGGGTCGGCCCGGGCGTCTCGTCGCCGTCGTTCAGGAAGTGCATCAGCGGCGTGTGGTCGCTGCCGTACTCCTTGCAGATGGCGCTGTCGGGCGTGAAGCCGCCGAGCGCCGGCGCCTGCCAGAAGTTGAGCGGGTTCGGCGAGCAGTTGATGATGCCGTGGTTGGGGCTGTCGACCGCGACCAGCCGCCGGACGAGCCCCTGCGCGCCGTCGGCGAGGATCCACGTCCTCGCCAGCGTGCCGCCGAGACTGTGGCCGACGATGTCCAGCTGGCTCGCGCCCGTGTACGCCAGCACTGCCGCGACGAACCGGCGCAGGTCGGGCAGGTTCGCGAGCGTGGAGTGCGCCGGGCCCGAGCGGTTGGGCGGATTCGTGAGGAGGTCGCACTGGTCGCCCTGGTACCCGAGCCCCCAGAGCTCCGAGGCCCGGTAGCCGCGGTCGAGGAAGTACTGCGCGAAGGCCTGGATCTTGCCGAACGCGCCGTTGCAGGTGGTCGGATACGGCGTGTCGTTGTTGCCGTGGAGGAAGATCACCGGCGTCCGCTGCAGGGGACCCGCCGCACCGAAGCCGATCACCGGCTGGTCGAGCGAGGCGTCGACGATCACCGGAAAGCCGGCCGGGAACGTGGTCCCGATCGTGTCCGCGGTCGCCCGGGGAGACGCCGAGGCGCCGGCCGCGAGCGCCGCACACCCGGCCACGAGGGCAGCAGCAGCGCGGAACGCGTGGGACCTCATCGGTGATGCCTCCCGCTCGAAAAAAACTGAGACCTGAATCATATTGTAGTAATCGCGGCCAAGCCGCCGCGAGGGAACGCTCAGGAGGCTGAGCCCCGGCCTGGCCTCTCCGGTTCTGACTCCCGAGAGGGTGGCGGGTCCCCCGCCACCCGTTCCCCCGAAGGGGGTGCCCAGGGTCGCCCGAAGTGCGCAGCACTCCGGCCGAGGGCGAGCCCCGGCCAGCCCCGCCGGTTCTGACCTTCCCGAGAGGGTGGCGGGTTCCCCGCCACCCGTTTCCCCCGAAGGGGATGCCCAGGGTCGGCCGGAGTGCGCAGCACTCCGGCCGAGGGCGAGCCCCGGCCTAGCCTCTCCGGTTCTGACTCCCCGAGAGGGTGGCGGGGTTCCCCCCGCCACCCGTTGCCCCCGAAGGGGGTGCCCAGGGTCGCCTGAAATGCGCAGCATTTCAGGCGAGGGCGAAGTCCCCGGCCGGAGTGCGCAGCACTCCGGCCGGGGCGGAAGGCCAACTACCAGAGGAAGGTTCGTCTCGCGGGCCTGCTCATCAGCCCCGACTTGTCCCTCGCCCAGAGCGTGACGACGTGGCGGCCGGGCGTCCTGAAGCGCGCGGCCGGGCGCCAGTTCCGGGAGTACACGCCGCAGGGCCGCGGCGGCGTCAGCGTCGCGAACCGGCGCGTGTAGGACGGCACCCGCGCCTTCGAATCCCGCGCGATGATCGTCACGTTCTTCCGCGAGTCGTCGCAGATCCGGACGCGGACGTAGACGCGCCTGCCGAGGCGCCTGGCGTTGAGCACGACGATCGTCGGACGCTTGTTCACCCCCGGCGGAGGGGGCGGCGGCGGGGGGGGAGGCGGTGGCTGCGTCGCCGCGCGGACGACGCGCGTCCGGTCGGAGGTCGCCGATGTCGAGCCGGACGAATTCGTGGCCGTGACCTCGACGCGGAGCGTGCGGCCCACGTCGCCCGTGCGCACGCCGTAGACCTTGCCGGTGGCGCCGACGACGCCGGTGCAGCTGGCGCCGTCCTCGTCGCAGCGCTGCCACTGGTAGGCGAACGTGCGCGCCCCGCCCGTCCACGTGCCCGGCTCGGCCGTCAGCTCCTCCCCGACGAGGGCCACTCCCGAGATCGTCGGGCGGGCCGTGTTTCGAGGCGGGCTGTTGGCTGAGACGACCTCGGTCGGTCGCGAGGACGCCGAGGCCTGGCCGTCGGGATTCGTCGCCGTCACCCTGACGCGGACGGTCCTGTCGACGTCCGCCGCCGTGAGGACGTAGGTGATGCGGCTGGCGCCCGCGATGCTCGCGCAGGCCGTCCCGTCCGCGGCGCACCGCTGCCACTGGTACGAGAACTGCCGCGGGGTGTTCTGCCAGGTGCCGCTCGTCGCGGTCAGGGTCCTGCCCTCGCGGGCTGTTCCCGAGATCGTCGGCGGCGTGACGTTGACCGGTGCGGCCGTGGGCCGTGCGGCTGCCGCCGCGGCAAGCCCGCCCGCGGCCAGCAGGGCCGGCAGGATCGTGGCGAGTACTCCAAGTGAGCGTGGTCGGTTCATCATCCCCCCAGTCGTGGCTGTCCTCCTGGTAGATGCCGCCGGGAGGGGAAGCCTTGTCCTCGCCGCCTGTTTCCTTACATTTCCCGGGGCGGAGTTCTTAGGGCCTATCCCGGAAGGATCCCGTAGCTCGGCATCGAACGTCCGGTCGAACGGTCATCGTGCCACTCGATCAGGAGGCTCTGCGATGGGCTACATGGTCAGTAGGGATGATGGTTGGCGGATGCCGGACTGGTTGTG